>MGZO01000063.1 GCA_001802655.1 Hydrogenophilales bacterium RIFOXYD1_FULL_62_11 | reverse complement strand
ATGGTTGCGGATGCGATGGCCGATCTGGTGTGCCAGTTGCGCCTGGGCCATCCACGGCTCGGGCGTCAGGGCGTCGAAGCTCGGGGTCAGCAGGAGCGTGTCGCCGTTATCCAACGTCGGCAGTTCGCGGCCGATGTAGCGGATCGGCATGCGGCAGACCTTGCGCGGCTGGACCGTGATGGTCTGCTCGCCGGCGGCGCCGACCAGCACGTAGGACTGCACACCATCTTCCTGGCGCTGCTCCTCGTGGGCATCCATCCACTGCTGGAAGGCCTCGGGTGCATCGCTGGACAGGCGCTGGCCGTTGTAGGCGCCCACGCGATCACCGACGTTCACCTGGCCCTGCGCCGGGGAGCCGGCGACTACGTGGGCGATGTAGGCGCCGCGATCGGGAGTGGCGAACACTTCCACGCCGGTGAGGAATTCGGCGGCGTTGCAGCGGTCGGCGGCGGCAACCTGCAGCGGCCAAGCCAGATCCTGCAGCTCGTGCTGGCGAGCCATGCTTGGGCCATCGGGCGCCTGGGCGGCGACGGGGCCGGCGGCGAACATCAGCGCCAGAGCGGCGGCAGCAAACGTGGATCGGTACATGGTGGTTCCCCTTGCGTTGAATGCCCGTGGGCGACAGGACCAGTAGGCCACGTCGCAGGGTCTTTGAAAGTTATCGGCGCCTCGTGCGAGGGATGAAGCGCAAGGCACGTCGCTGTGACGTGCGTCACATCGCTTCGCCGATTAAGCCTGAAGCGGTCAGGATTCCGCCGGTGTCGCGCAACTTGAAGGTCTTGCCCTTCCTCAACTTGTTGTGTCGCACGCTCGACAGCGCGATTTCCGTACCGCACGTCGCCCGGTACCGGAATCGACGGGTCTTGCGCGCCGGGGTCAGGTCAAGCGTGTGGCATCGCTGACCCGTGGAGCCCAGCGAGATGGCGATGCGCCTCCAGCCTTCATCGTGGCCGTGTCCCCGCCGGGTCCATTCCGCAACCAGGTGGGCAATCTCGTGCGGGATGGTGTCGTCGAGCATGTCGTCCAGGGCGACCCGGCACGCCTCGATGTTCAGGCGGATTGTTCCCAATGCCTTCTTTCGCTCCAGGATCGCCCAGCCCGCGGTTTTGCCTTTCAGGTCGAAACGCACCACCGCCTTCAGATCGCCCAGGTCGTACAGCTGGCGAGCGAGCGTCATCACCTCGATGCATCGCCCGCGCACCTTGGCCCTGAGCTCCGGGCTCAATGGCGCATGAGCTGTTGCACGTGCATCCGCCTTCGCATGTTGAGGCATCGCGTCGCTCATGAGGTCTCGAACTTGAGCCGGTACCCACCGCGGAAGTCCTGCAGTACGTCCAAGGTCAGACGGTCCTGCTCCGCGGCGCCCGTGACGTCGATCCATGACAGGTCGATCTGGGTGGGCTTGAGGTCCGGCTCGGACGCGGCCGCGTACAGGTAGGCGGCCCAGCGTGCGCGGAGCGTGGCCAGGGCATTGTCCAGGTGCTGCTGCTTGAGCCGGTTGAGCGTGCCGACGGAGACGCGCAGGTCAGGCATCCGGCTGTGCCCCCACGTCGGGCGGACCAGCAGCTCGTAACGCAGGGCCGTATGGCCGTGCTGGGTGTTGCTGACGCGGTAGACAATCACCCGCGGGTCTTCGTTCCCATGCATGAAGCGCGGGACCCTGCCGGGCTTTGCATTGTCGGTGACCCAGGCGATGGCGTCATGGAGGGCCGTTCGCATGTCGCGGTAGTCCGCATCGCAGAACACCTCGCGCTTCGTAACGCCATCGACCACTCTGGACCCAGTCCAGGCGTCATCCATCCGCTTGAGGCCCTCGGGGAATGGGTTGATCCGGGCCTTGCGCTTTGCGCGCGGGGGCTTGGGCGCAGTGTCGCCCCACATGGCCTTGTTGATTGCTTCCTGCCGCTGATGGAGCGCAAATCTTTCGTCGGCCATCGCCAAGGCAGACGCATCGGCAGCCTCCTCAGCGGCCTTGGCTGCGTAGAAGTCGTCGTGCTCGGGGTGGAAGATCGACGTGCGTTCGGGGTCCACCTGGGACGAGGGGGTGTAGCCGATTTCCTCACCCCGCCCATTCCACGCCAGCAGGTCCTCACGGAGAAGTCGGGTCTGCGGCGGCGAGGCGGAGACGGAGAAGCCGTGCAGCTGGTCAGCTCGTGCGATCCCGGACTGGAACAGAAGCCAGCGCACGTCCAGCGTGCTCACCGCCCAGTCCACCCCCTTCTGGGTGATCGACGTCGCACTCCCCAGGTAGATCCGCATCCAAGAGGGGACCGATCCGGAGCTCGGCTGAATTCGCAGCTCGTACCTGGGCCGCGCCGGCGTCAGCTTGCCACCCTTGGTAGTGCGTTGAACGGTCAGCTTGCGATAGGAGGGTGTGAAGCGCTTGGAGAGCCGGCCCGACCATTTGAGGGCCTGCTCCAGGGACTGCAGAGGAGTCTTTTCGCCGTCAGCGAGGACATCCGCATGCCCATCGAGATTGGTCACCGTCCATGCACCGGGAAGCCGGCGGACAGGAAGAGCGGAAGGGAGCATGCAGATAAAGGGGTGACGAGGGAGGCCTCTATCGTCCTACCCGGACATGCTCGTGTCGTCTTCCAACCTTGCCGATTTCAGGCCGGGTTAGCCGCGTTCATCCCGATGTTCAGGCAGCTTTCGCCTGGTTGAAGCCCGCTTCCCACGCGTCGACCTTGGTCTGCCACTCCTGGAGCGTCTCGCCAGTCACGGCAGGAAGCGCGCTCTTGGCGTACAGGGGGTTGTCGATGATGGTCAGTCCGTCGGCGCGTGCCTGGCTGCCCTTGGCGAACCAATCGTGGATTGAAGAAGGGTCTCGGGTCATGAGGTCTTTCCAGTACGTCAGGCCCACCATTTTCCAAGCCGGCTATTCACCGGTTCGTGAAGCTACGCGCCCTGATCAGCTGCCTTCACCGGCCTCATTGAACGCAGCAGCGCCCACACCCAGGTGGCGCCGTAGTCGACGGAGCCTTGCGCATAGCGTTCCGCACGCCTGACGTCGTCTAGGGACGGCGCAGCCAGGCGATGCTGCTTTGCCATGGCCGTGGCCACGGTGTGCACCGCCTGGATCTCAGCCCCGTTCCACTCCTCGAAACTGCGCTCACCCCGAAGGGCCGCTTCGGCCTTGAATGCCCGGTAGATAGAACGTGCGGGGTCGGTGCGTGGCTCGAAAGGATCGCCTACCTGGAGTGTCATCGGAGAGCTGTCCTCAGAAAACCGCTGGTGCCAGGCCATGCCCGCTGGACCGAACGTGGCAATCGATAGGTTTGAGGGCCACAAGTGGTGAAGGAACAGGCGTTGAAAGACCCGAATCCAACGCGATGGCCGGTCGGTTTCTTCGCACCACCCGAAAGTGATTCGCCTTCAGAAGAGCGATCCGATTCACTGCCCATTGGTAAGCAGCGACCCGTGCGCTCTGGGAGTTCGGGTGATCCGCAATCCACTCACTCTGCCCGACCTCGGTGACCTTCCCGTCTTCCATGAGGCAGGCAGACCAGTACTGGTCTGAGAAACAATCCATGGACACCGTCAAGGCGGGCAGAGACGGGTGCCTGAGGCTCCTGCGGTGATCCATGGGGTTCAACCTTCGGGGACAGGCATCCAGTTGACCACGGTGCACGCGGTCGCAAAGTTAGCCCGCGTGCCGGATAACCTTGATCCCAGGCATGCCCACGTACCATTTGCGCCAGCGCTCAAGCGGTACGTGATCCATGAGCCCGCTTTCCTCCTTCAGACCCTGATCCCAGTAGTGGACAACGCCGTCGCGAATCTCGCGCACGGCATGGCGACCGCGTAGACGGCCGCAGGGGAAGCTGAGGATGTCACCGGGCTTGGGGTCGCGGCGCGGGTCACGCTGGGAGGAGGAGCTCATGGCTGAGATCTCGTAAAGGCTCAACCGCAGTAGAGCACCAGTCGGTGGGCGAGAAAGTTGCTGCATCGACGTATGCCACAGCCGGTTGGAGCCAGTATTTGAGCGTGGGGAAGCCGCCGGGTCGCCGGGGCAGAAGGCACATCCCGCCGTGGGCTAACCCGTGGATGCCGCAATAAGCGTTGTGCTGGAGGCCCAGGCGCACGTCTGCGCCCTCACCATCGTAGTCCACATCCTGGATGATCAGTTCGGGGTTCAGTCCAAGGTGGACGCCTGCGGCCCATGCCCAGGCGGTAGCCTCGGGGTCGCTGGAGTTGATGACCGCTGTCACCAGTGGATGCTCGGGCTCGAGGTTCAATCGGACCATCTCGCGCTCGATTGAACGGAAGCTGCGATAGAGATTGCCATCAAGTAACGGACGGAAGCAGGCAGGGGTGACGGCCAAGTGCCCAGCCTCGTGCAGAACACAGGAAGGCTGTGCTTCCGGAGCAACCAACAACGTGCCGTTGTGGATGCTCACCCCCAGTGCGAAGGAGTCCCCGGCCACCCCATCTACCCGGTGCACGTCTAGGCCGATCTCGGCAAGGAAGGCGATGATCCTTTCTTGAAGGGCGGCGCAAGGCGAGGTCACTGGACCCAGGATGGCGGGAAGAGTGCCGCGACGAACATCACCGCCGTGATGGCGCCCAGGATCAGGTACCCGGTTGGCCCTGTACGCCGGCGATGCTGAAAAAGCAGACGGAAGCCGAAATGCATGCCAGCGATGACTGCCCCAACGAACGCGAAAAAGGCGATGTGGCGCGCATGGTCCAGGTTGGCGGCGTGGCTTGCGGCTACAAGGCATACCCCCGCTAAGATCAGGGCTGCCACGCCAGTCAAGCCAGTGATGATGGATGCGGATCGTGTCACGTTGCTTCTCCCTTCGATCTGAGTGCGGGGAAACAGGCGCCCATCAGATCCGTAGCTTTGCTGAAGCCGTGCGCCTTGCACAGCGCTTCATTAGCTACGTCTCGATTGAGGTGTCCGGCATCGACCAGCGCACGTATCGCGGCACGGTCCGGGTTAATCACCGACTCTCCCTTACGTATTGCCTGGGCAGGCATCAAGCTCAAGAGATGCGCGTCGCGGGGGAGGCCATCGGGATCAGGTGGAAGGCTGCACGCAACGACGTTGTCTTCCCCGCGCGTAAGCCTCTCAAGATCATCCGCGGAAATCCACGCCACTGGGATTGCGGCGACGGGGCTCCTTAGACCCACTACTTGCGGTCTGAAGTCGGCATGCACCCCGGCGTCCTCCAGGACAAGATCGGGATGCACGTCCTCGTACCCCTCCGGCCTTTTAAGCATCAGGAAGACGGGGACTGTTTGGCCTGTGGGCTGGCAAGGACTCATCGAGTGATCCGGTTATTCGATCGCTCCAATATGCACTAGACAGCGATCTGAAAAAGTTGATCGCCGCGCTCATGGTGGCACTACGCTGGACCTAGCACCTGCACTTCAATGCCTCGACTCGCGCATGGTGTGAGCGTGCGCACCACCACAGGGCGTACGAGAGCCCAGTCCAGGCCACCCAGGCCCGCCCCAAGCATGGGCACGGCCACGGATCGCACTGGGCGCTCAAGAAGACGCTGCGCGAGCACGGACAAACCTCGCTCCACCCAGTCCAGCTGCGATGGGTCGCGCCAGTGGAGCTTGGTGGCAAGGTTGGCGATCAGCAGGCTGCCGTCTCGGTCCCGAAGCCCTGATTCCGGATCCAGTCGAAGCAGCTGCACACCACCCGGGTTGAACTGGCCCTGCCGGCAAGCACGCTGGTACGGCGGAAGGATCGCTGGATAGCGCGTGGAGAAGGCCTTGGCCAAGCCCGCTCCCATCACCCCCACGCAGTTGACCGGGTTGACCAGGCACTGGGCCTGGGTCTGGAAGATGTCTCCCCCTGGGACGAACACGACAGCGGGCACTGCCTACAAGCTCACCACGGCCGGCGTCAGCTCCATACCCAGGAAGTCCTTGCCATACCGCTCGGCGCGTTCAAGGGTGACGCCTTCGCCCAAGAGCGCGGCGAGCGTGCCATCGTCCGCTCGGGACCTCTTGGCCGCCCGAATACGCTCGAAGCATTCGGTGGGGATCTGGGTATGCGCGGCGGCGGCGCGCATTGTGCCCACGATCTGGTCGACTCGCTGTCGGGTAACCCCCATGTCCCGTGCAATGTCGGCAAGGCGCTCGCCAAAGCCGAAGTGCCGCACGAACAGCTCGGCATTGCGCTGCCTGCGAGCAAGGGAGGCGCCACCACTCAGATGCATCGCGGCAACGTGCATTTCATCCCTCAAGTTCTCAGTGGGCATCCCCGAGAGCACATCGGCGACATCAGGCGGGAGATTCCACTGGCCGCGTTGGGTCCGCAGGAGGGTTCTCACCAAGGGGACCTGCCAGCCAGCCAACTCGGCGAGGCGGACGAGATCCTCCATGCAGGGTGTGGAGCGCGGCTTGGCTGCGCCCTCCCAGTTCGAGATGGCCGACGGCTTGCACTCAAGGCTCTCAGCCAGCTCGGACTGCGATAGACCCGCCGCAATGCGCGCCCGCTTAGCCCAAGACTTGATCGCGGGGAAACTGCACAGGACGGCCGCAGGCGCCGGCTCGCCGGCGGCCCGCACTGGCATGCCCATCACCTCCCCAGGATCGGCATGCCTGGGGATTAGGTCGGGGTCGTTAGGGGAGGGGTGTCCCATGATCTCCTCCTCGCTGTTGCTGTCGCCTGCGTCCTGGTTGATCTGCGTATTGCTCACGCCGCTATCGTAATGGTGTCAGGCCGCCATGCGCTCGGGTGACGTGTTCCAGCGGATGAATCGCGCTGCCTCGTACTCTTCGATGAAGGCATAGATCTCCTCGCATCCCTGAATTTGCAGCCCGAAGGTGACTCCTTCCCGATAGGGCTCGCCACGGTTTTGGTAGTGGAGGGTCAGGGTGCTCAAGCAGCTGCCCTGAAGCTGGAGTCGCTTTTGCGCCTCCTGCTTGGAGAGGACGCCCTCGACATACGTCTGGAGCGTTTGCATCTCCCCCGCGTCTAGCAATACCGAGGCAGTCCCCCGGCCGTAGCTGCCGTACAGGCGCATGACGAAGTCCGGCGCAGGCGCCAGGTCGTGGGTGAGGGGTTCGATTTCCAGGCGTGCGCCATCCTCGCCGGCGAGGGCGAAGGCAGATGCCGGGTTGTGGGTCAGGATTCGCATGGTGGTGTCTCGGTGTGCTGTCCAGCGTGGTCGACGGACGGGTTAATCGGAGATGGGGCATCCCAGCGCTGTGATCGCCTGGACGATGGCCGTGCTGATCTGGCTCTCGGTTTGCTCGATGTGGGCGACGACCGACACTGACCGGTCGTTCTTGGGCAGGCGGTCGATCCGCTCCATCAGCTCCACGGCCGTCCCGTTTCGCCGCACGTACAGGTCGGGCCCGCGGCCGTCGCGGCCATCGCGCACCCAGTAGGGGGACGGGGCCAGCCGCGGGTTGCGCATGTACCTGGCCACAGCCTTGATGCGGGTACGGGTGCAGATGGGCGGGTCGACCCAGCCGCGCTCGCGGGGCCGGCGCTGGTTGGTGGAGGTTGCGCTGGAGGCGAGCTGTTGCATGTGTGGTCCACTGGGCGCGCCGTGGTGGCGCATCACCATGAAACCGCACGGCGTCGCCCCAGAAAGTTAGCCCGGGCCACCCTTCGACTGCTTGGCCCCGAACGAGGGCAGGGTGGCCAGGAACGCGTCGAGCTGATCCTTGGGCACCTTCACCACCACGTACGTGTGCTCCTGCGCGGCGCGCCAAGCCCTGAAGTGCCGAACAGCATCGACGTTCTTGGCGCCCTTCTCAGTCAGGATCAGCCCTTGCTCGAGCACCACGGCCGACGCGTCGGGGATCGTGCTGTGGTCATAGTCGTCGTCGACGTAGGCACCGTCGACCTTGACGACGTTGTCCTCCCACCAGGCGTCCTGGCCCCAGTCCGACTCCAGCCATTGCTTGAACTCGGCGCCCGTCGTTTTGATCGCCATCAGAATTGCTCCATCGATTGGGTTCGCGGTCGCTGCACGGCGCCGGCGACACCATCGTCGCGCACGGCGCGGGCACTGAATCCGAAGGGGAATCGGTACGTCGGGTCGGTGCTGGCAAACAGGTGGTACTGGTTGGCGGTGTCGACGAGCCTACTCTCGGCCGGAAAGAGCTCAACGCCCTCGCACTCCGGACCGACCAGCATGTTCTTGATCTCCTGCAGGTCGCGCCAGTCGTGTACGGGTTGGCGATCGCGCCGTTTGATCGACAGGTGCACGGCCGACGAGCCCATGATGTCGATGGGCCGCAGCGCCACTTGGTAGGCGCGGTTGATGAAGACGGGCAGGCGGGCTTCATCGACCATCACTGCCCGGACTGCCCGGGTGTCAATCCCGGTCGCCTGGGCCAGTTCAGCAACCTTTGCATCCGTCACCTTCAGCCCCACTGCAGGGACGAAAGGGTCGAGCGTGGCGCTGCAGCTGTTGTAGGCGTGGGGCTGCCACTGGATCGACTCCTGCGACGTGGTGGCATCACAGGCCATGGCTGGCCTCCTGCGTCTGCACGCCTAGCGCGCGGCACGCGTCACGAAGCTGGGTGATGACTCGGCCCTCAGTGGAATGTGAGCCGATGTCGCGCGCCAGGTACTCCAGCTGCTTGGCGATGGCTGGCAGGGTGAGGGTCTTTCCGGCCGCCTTG
>MGZO01000062.1:27008-30364 GCA_001802655.1 Hydrogenophilales bacterium RIFOXYD1_FULL_62_11 | reverse complement strand
CCCCGCAGTTCGTCGCACCCATGCTGCTGCAGAAATTCCAGGTGGGCGCGGGTTTCCACGCCTTCGGCCACCACCTTGAGTCCCAGGGCGTGTCCCAGGGTAATGATGGCGCGCACGATGGCGGCATCGTCGGGGTCGCTGTCGATGTCGCGTACGAAGCTCTTGTCGACCTTGAGGCGATCAACCGGGAAACGTTTGAGGTAGCTCAGGCTCGAATAGCCGGTGCCAAAGTCGTCCACCGCGATGTCGACCCCCAGCGCTTTGAGCGACTGCATGGCGACGTTGATGCGCTCGGCGTCGTGCATGACGAAGGATTCGGTCAGTTCCAGTTCGAGAAACGCCGGATTCAGGTCCGCCTGTTGCAGCGCAGCCGCCACCGACTGCACCAGCCCGGCATCGCGGAACTGGATCGGCGACAGATTCACCGAGACGTTGATGGCAGGCAACCCGGCCTGCTGCCAGGCGCTGTTCTGGCGGCAGGCTTCCTGCAGAATCCATTGTCCGATGGGGATGATCAGCCCGGTTTCCTCGGCGATCGAAATGAAACTGTCGGGCGGGATGAGGCCCTTGCCGGGACAGTCCCAGCGGATCAGGGCTTCGGCGCCGATGATGTGGCCGCTGACGACATCGATGCGCGGCTGGTAATGGACGCGAAACTCGTTGCGCTCCAGCGCATGACGCAGGCTGTTTTCCAGTTCCAGCCGTTCGCTGATCGCCAGATTGAGTTCGGGCGTATAGAAATGATAGGTGCTGCGACCGGATGCCTTGGCCTGGTACATGGCAGCGTCGGCGCAGCGCAAGAGTGCGTCGGGGTTGTTGCCATCCTGCGGATAACAACTGATGCCGATGCTGCAGCTGAGGCCATATTCCTGGCCGTCGTTTACCCATGGCTGGGAGATGACTTCCAGCAGGCGGCTGATGATGGCCAGGGTTTCATCCTCGCCGTGCTGCTCGGTGAGCACGAGGACGAACTCGTCGCCCCCCTGGCGCGCCACGCTGTCGTGGCTGCGGATGCAGGAAGTGAGCCGGCCGGCGACCTCCAGCAGCAGGCGGTCGCCGACGTGGTGGCCAAGACTGTCGTTGATCAGCTTGAAGTGGTCGAGGTCGACGAATACCACCGCCACCTGCCTGTTGTCGCACCGGGCCTTGTCGATGGCCCGTTCGATACGGTCGCGCAGCAGCGAGCGATTGGGCAGGCCGGTCAGGCTGTCGTGGCTGGCCTGGTATTCGAGCGCGGCTTCATGCTGGCGGCGTTCGGTGATGTCGACCACGGTGCCTTCATAGAACTGCACGCTGCCATCCGAATTCCTGACTGCGCGCGCGTTCTCGGAAATCCAGATGACGCTGCCATCACATTGATAGACCTGCGATTCGAAATTGCGCACGCCCCCCTGTTCCTGCATCAGGCGCACGAATTCCGCGCGGCGCGCGGGCGATACATACAACTGAAGCTGGATGTCGTGCAGATGTTCGATCAGTGCATCCGGCGAGGCGTGGCCGTAAATGCGCGCCAACGCCGGATTGGCATTGAGATAACGGCCTTCCGGCGTGGTCTGGAAAATCCCTTCGGTCGCATGCTCGAAAATGCTGCTGTAACGCCGCACCGTCTCGCGCAGCATTGCGTTGGCGGCCATGCGTTCGGAGATGTCCTGGATGAAGCCCTCGATCCAGGCCAGCCGGCCGCTCGCGTCGCGTATGCCGACGCCGCGTTCCAGCACCCAGCATGTCCGGCCGTCGGCGCGCTCGATGCGGTATTCGACGTCGAAGGATTCGTTGTTCTCCAGTGCGGTGTGAATGGTATGGCTGACGTGTGTCCGGTATTCCGGCAGCGTGATCTGGTCGTAGGACACCCGGGTGTTGAACACCAGCTCGTCGGGACGGTAGCCGGTGAGCTTGTGACAGCCATCGCTGACGTATTCCATGGTCCAGATCGTGTCCACCCGGCAACGGTAGATCATGCCGACCAGGTTGTCGGTGATGGTGGTGAGCAGGCGCGTGATGTCCAGCGGGGCGTTGGGTTCCGTTCCGGCCGGTTCGGCAAGCTGCGCGTGATGCGGGCTATTCATGGAACTCGGGAAAGCGTCGCAGGGTTTGCCAGAAGGCCATATCGTGGTTGGGCCACAGCTCGGCGTGTTCCTGCCGTGCCAGCTGCTTCAGTTTACGGATGCTTTCCACTGCCTGCGCCTCGCGATCCTGCCAGCACAGACCGGGGGCGATTTCCTGCTCCAGGTTTTCCGCCAGGTCGGCGGCGTCGCCGCACAGGATGACCGGCGGCCCCTTCGGCAATTCGATGAACAGCGACATGTGGCCGGCGGTGTGGCCGGGGCTGGCGACGGCGCGCACGCCTGGCACCAGATCGTATTCGCCCTGCTGCACTTTCCAGTTGTCGACGCTGGCGAGGTCGTCGGGAAACACCGCGACGTCGAGGCCCGAACGCGCGGCGTCGAGTTCGTCCTGCTGCACGTGCACCTCGGCGCCGCAGACGTCGCACAGGCCGCCGGCGTGGTCGAAGTGCAGGTGACCGACGAACACCACGTCGACATCGGCGGCGGTGAGCCCCAGCCGTTGCAGATGATGCGGGATGCGGTCTTCCTCGCGCATCTCGGGCGGGCCAAAGGGAAAGGATTCCGGATCGTAGTAACGGTCGCGCAGCAGCGGGTCGGCGATCTTGGCGTAGTCGCAGCCGACGTCGTAGAGGATGCGGCCGTTTTTCGTCTCGATCAGGTAGGCGAGGATCGGCGCTTCGATGGTCTGGCCGTGGCCGCGATTGCGGGTCGACAGCGACTTGTCGTACTTGTGCAGGCCGGTGAGCAGCGGCCACAGGCGCAGCACCTGGGTCATGCGGTCACCCCCATGCCGGATTCGGTGCGCGCTTCGATCACTGCCGCGGTCAGGATGAGCGCGGCGCCTAGCGCTTCCTGCAGCGACAGGGTCTCGCCGCCGATGAGAACAGCTGAAACGATTCCAACCACCAGTTCGGCCAGCAGCAGGATGGCGGCCTTGCCGGCGTCGAGGCGGGCGACGCCGTAGAAGGTGGCGAGAGTGCCCGGCAGCACCCAGACGAGCGCCAGTGCCACCAGCGCCAGCAGATGCGGCATGTCGAGCGCAGGCACCGACTGGTCGTTCCAGCCCATGAAGCCGAGCGAGATCACCGCACAACCGGCGAATACCGCGACCGCGCGCGCCGCATCCGGCAGGTCATGGCCGGCGCGGATCGCCACGTTGTTGAGCGCAAAGGCCAGGCCGGATGACAACGCCAGCAAATCGATGGCCGACAGCGGCGCGGCCAGCACCTCGGGGCCACCCAGCGTGGCGGCAAGCCCGGCCAGTGCCAGTGCGAGCGCCGTCATGCGCAG
>MGZO01000062.1:16864-26950 GCA_001802655.1 Hydrogenophilales bacterium RIFOXYD1_FULL_62_11 | reverse complement strand
CGAGGATGGTCCATACCGGCGCCAGATAGAACAGCAGCAACACCCGCACCACGCTGCCGTAGGTGAGTGAAGTGGCGAAGGAGGCGTTGGCCCAGCCGCCGAGGCACGCGATCAGGATCAGCAGTGCGGTCTGGTCGCGCCACACTGCGCGGCTGCGCCACACCCAGGGCAGCAGCACCAGCGCGGGCAGGCCGTAGGCGACGGCCTGCACGAAGCTGCCGTGAATGCCTGCCGCATTCAATTCCTTGAGCGGCCACCAGAACAGCCCCCACAGCACGGCGCCGCCCAACAGGGCGGACACTGCCGTGCCCTGGCGACGCGGGAGGAAAAGCGTCAGGGTGGTCACCTTACACCGCGGTCAGGAAGGACACCGCCACTGCGCCGACGAAACCCGCAGCGTGGTCGGCGCGTGGATCGACTTCACCGTAGTCCTCTGCCAGCACGCGCTTCATCCGATGGCGATGAAAGGGCAGCAGCAGCTTCGCCATCGGGATGGCCTGGGCAGGCGTGTCGCCATACAACTCGCGGTGCAGCACCGGCAGCCGGTACCACGGCGCGGTGGGTTTCTCATGGTGGGCGTTGTGGAACGGAAAATTGAGCAGCAGCAGATTGAGCCAGGGCCAGCGCAGGCTGGCCAGGTTGGAATAGGTATTGGACTGCTCGTAGGTTTTGTCGCGCAGCTTGTCGGGGGGGACCCGCTCGCTGTCCGCAATGGCGTAGGCATCGTAGGTGTGCTGGAAGGCATCGGCGAAGCGCAGCACGCTGATCATGATCAGATAGGCGATCACGTAAAGGAACAGCGCGCGCGGCGCGAAATAGGCCAGGGTGGCGAACGCACTGCTCCTGACGAGAACAATGGCGAGCACGCGGCTGCGGTCGGCGCGGTGTTGCGGATTGAGGAACGGCAGCACGATGACGTAGGCGTGCATCAACAGTTCCACTGCTGGCACGTAGACCCATTCCAGCGCGAGCACCGCGCGCCGCACCCAGGCCGGGGCCGATTGCAGCAGCGCCCGGGTGTCGAGGCTGATGACATCGGCGCGGTCGACGTGATGGCGCATGTGCTTGCGTCGCAGGGATTCGTAACGGGCGTAGCAGCTGCCGGTGAGCCAGGTCATCAGCACGCCGCCGCGGGTATTGGCTGCGGGCTGGGTAAAAATCGTGCCGTGGGCGAATTCGTGGAACAGGTAGGCCGAGATGATGAGTGCGTGGGCGAACCACAGCGTGGCAACCAGCGCCCATGGCCAGGACGCGACCGCCATCAGCCACAGGCCGCCGGCATAGCCGGTCAGGGCATAGCTGAGTGCCAGCGTGTTGGGCAGGGCGCCGTCGGGGTGACGGAACAATCGGGTGGCCATGAAAACTTCCTGATGAATGCTGCCCTCCGCTGAGGGCAGCGAGGTTTATTTCAGTAGCGCTTTCACGTAGCGGTCGTCGAGCGTGGCGGGAATCGCGGCCGCTTTCTTGATCTGGCCGTTCTTCAGCAGGAGCTCGTTGATGATCTCGCCACTGACGAAGAAGGAGGTGGTGTCCTTGCCCTTGGCGTAGGTCTTAGGCATTTCCGCGAGCGGGATGTTGTAGACGCCAGTCAGCTGTTCCAGCGCTTCCTTGTCGGACACGCCCACCGCCTTGCCGATCAGCTTGGCCGCTTCGGCGGGCTTGGCCTTCATGTAAGCGAGGCCGTCGAGGTAGCCGCGCATCAGCGCCATGATCTGCTTGTCGTCCTTGCCGATGCGCTTGGCGTCGAAGGCGAGCACGTCGGTGATGATGCCGGGCGCTTCGCGCGAGGAATAGATGACATGGTATTTGCCCTTGCCGCTGGCGAGGATCTGCGACACGTTGGGCTCATAGGTGACGCCGGCCGGGGTGGCGCCGGACGCCATCGCCGCGGGCACCGCTTCCGGCGTCATGTTCACCGGCTGGATGTCCTTGTCGCTCATGCCGTTGATCTTCAGCGCATAGGCGAGCAGGAAATCGGACGGCGACAGCGGTGCGTAGGCGACCTTCTTGCCTTTGAGCTGGCTGATCTTGGTGATGGATTTGTCGGCCAGCACGGCGTCGCCGCCGTAGGAATAGTCGACCGGCATCACCACCTTGAAATTCTGTCCCTGGCCGGCCGCGCCGACCACCTGGTCGTAAGTCATCAGCGCGCCGTCGATGGCGCCGCCCGCCATCGCCGAAGGCAGCATCGCCGGATCGGTAAAGGTCTGCAGGCTGACCTTGAGGTCGTATTTTTTGTACAGGTTGAGCGCATCGGCGACGTAGAACGGCGAATAGCCGATCCAGGTGGTCAGCCCGAGCTTGAGTGTGGGCGCGGCATGCGCGCCGCTGACCAGCAGGGCGCCGGCGGTGGTGATGAGCAGTTTTTTGACGACGGTGTTCAGATGCATGGTGGCTCCTTGGGGAAAAATGAATAGGCCCGGGACAGCGGTAAACGCGCTCTCCCGGGCTTTTGTCCCTCCGTGGAGCTCCGCCATCGGCGGAGCCGGCCGCTCTCGGACCAGCATCCCTCGCGGGACCGGAACCCTAGCTGCGCATTCGCGGTAAATGCAGACGACAGTGCGCCGCTTTTCCCGACAGGCTTACATCAGCAACACGTGTGCCAGCCCGGCGTAAATCACGCAAATGACTTGCGAAGCCACGTCTTTGCCGGGATTTGCCCGCGCTTGGCCGAACGCGGTGGAAGCAGAAATGGCGCGAGTGGGCAAAATTGGTGCAGCCCCTGTCCCGCTATGCACCAAAGCAGGGTTGCGCGCGCTGCAATGCGCCCTTTTGTATTGGGTGGCTTTTCGGTAGGCTTCACGCTAATCCCAGGAAAACCGATCCCAATGCATTTCACCCCCGAATCCTTCCGCGCCTGGAAAACCAAGCGCATCACCCTGCTCGGTATGTCCGGTGTCGGCAAGACGCACCTCTCCTCCCTGCTGCGCGGCCACGACTGGTTTCACTTTTCCGGTGACTACCGCATCGGCACGCGCTACCTCGACGAACCCATCCTCGACCTGATCAAGCAGCAGGCGATGCAGGTGCCGTTTCTGCGCGATCTGCTGCGCAACGACTGGATCGATATCAAGAACAACATCAAGATCCACGACCTCGGACCTGTGCTGACTTTTGTCGGCAAGCTCGGCGGGCCAGAGTGGGGCGGGTTGTCGCTGGATGAGTTTTCGCGGCGACAGGCGGCGTATCGCGACGCTGAAATCGCGGCAATGCGCGACGTGCCGGCGTTTATCCGCAAGGGCGAGGAAATCTACGGCTACCCGCACTTTGTGAACGATGTCGGCGGCAGCCTGTGCGAACTGGACGAGCCCGGCGTGGTCGAGCTGCTGGCCGAGCACACGCTGATTCTCTACATCCAGACCACCACGCGCGAAGAAGAAGACACGCTGATCAAGCGCGCGCAGTCCGACCCCAAGCCGCTGTATTTCCGCCCGGCCTTTCTCGCCGAGCAGCTGCCGGTTTATTTGCAGGAAAAAGGCCTCGAATATGTCGCGCAGATCGAGCCCAACGACTTTGCGCGCTGGGTGTTCCCGCGCCTGTTTCATTCGCGCCTGCCACGTTACGAAGCAATCGCCCAGCCGCACGGCTACACCGTGACCTCGCAGGAGGTGGCGCAGGTGCGCAACGAGCGCGACTTTCTGGCGCTGCTGGAAACCGCCATCGCGCGCAAGGGACGCTGAGATGCCGCTGGTCGCGCATAACGCCCTGCCCACCTTCGACCGCCTGCGCCGCGACGGCATCACGGTGCTGTCGACCGAGCGCGCGGCCAACCAGGAAATCCGCGAGCTGCATGTCGGCCTGTTGAACATGATGCCGGACGCGGCGCTGGAGGCGACCGAGCGGCAGTTCTACCGGCTGGTCGGCGAATCCAACCCGATCGCGCAGTTCTACATGCACCCGTTCACCCTGCCGGCGTTGCCGCGCGGCGCAGCGGCGCAGGCGCACATCGCGCAGTTTTACGAATCCTTCGACGCCATTCGCGGCGCCGGGCTGGATGCACTCATCATCACCGGCGCCAACGTCAGCCACCCCAACCTGGCCGACGAGCCATTCTGGCAACCGCTGATCGAGGTGATCGACTGGGCGTGGGACAACGTCACCTCGACGCTCTGTTCGTGCCTCGCCACCCACGCGGTGATGCAGTTCCGCCACGGCCAGGCGCGGGTCAAGCAGCCGCACAAGATATGGGGCGTGTATGAGCATCGGGTGACCGACGCGCGGCATCCGCTGGTGGCCGACATCAACACCCGCTTCGATGTGCCGCATTCGCGCTGGAACGACGTGTCGCGCGCGCAGTTCGAGGCGGCGGGGGTCAAGGTGCTGGCCGAAAGCGCAAATGCGGGCGTGCATCTGGCGGTGAGCGGCGATGGCTTGCGCACGGTGTTTTTCCAGGGCCATCCTGAATACGACACGGTGTCGCTGCTGAAGGAGTACAAGCGCGACCTGCTGCTGGCCGCAGCCGGCAAGTTGCCTGCGTTGCCGCCTTTCCCGGCACGCTATTTCAACCGGCAGGCACAGGCGCTGTTGATGGAATACCAGAGCCGCGTGCAGGCGGGCGAGACGCTCGACTTCCCCGAGGCGCTGCTGCTGCCGCAACTCGACAACACCTGGCACGACACCGCCGAAGGCGTGATCGGCAACTGGATCGGCTGCGTCTACCAGGTCACCCACCGCGAGCGCGGCCTGCCTTTCATGCCCGGTATCGATCCCAATAATCCGCTGGGTCTGGTGTGACAACAGGCACCGCGCATTTCGACGAAACGCAGGCCGCGCTGATTGCCAGTGGCGACTGGCATGTCGGTGCCGCGTCAGCCTTGCCCGCACTCGATGGCAAAGTGGTCCGTGTTCTGGACGGCACGGCCATCACCCAGCTCGACACCAACGGCGCGTGGCTGCTGCTTAATGCCGCACGGCCGCAACCGAGCGACCCGCTGCCCGAACTGCGCGGGTTCCAGCCGCGTCATCTGTCGCTGCTGAATCTGGTGGCGCAGCATGCCGCCACCACGGCAGCGCAAACCGAGCCGCCACACGCAGGCCTGCTCGAGACAGTCGGGCGCGGCTCCGTTGCCATCGGCAAGCACGTCAGCGGCCTGGTTCGCTTTATCGGCCAGCTGTCCATCGAGCTGGTGCAGCTGATGGGCAAGCCGGAAAACTGGCGCTGGCGCGAGCTGGGCGCTCAGGTGAATGCGATATTCGTCGGCGCGATCCCGATCGTGATCGGCATGATGTTCCTGCTCGGCGTGGTATTTGCCTATCTGCTGGGCTCGCAGGCCCAGCAATACGGCGCCAGCATCTTTGTTGTCGATGGCCTGCTGCTGGCGATCCTGCGCGAAATCTCGCCGGTCATCGTCGCCGTCCTGGTGGCCGGACGCACCGGTGCGGCCATCACTGCGCAGCTCGGCACCATGAAAGTCAACGAGGAAATCGATGCCATCACCACGCTCGGCCTGTCGCCGCTGGCGGTGCTGGTGATTCCACGCGTGATTGCCCTGTTGGTCGCTATGCCGCTGCTGATCTTCATCGGCGATATCGCCGGGATCATCGGCGGCATGCTGGTGGCACAGGCACAGCTGGATATCACGAATTACATGTTCATGGACCGGATGGAGAGCGTGCTGCGCCTGAAAACCCTGCTAGTGGGGATTTTGAAGGGGCCGGTATTTGCTGTGTTCATCGCCCTGATTGCTTGCCGTATGGGTCTGACGGTCAGCCGCGACGCCAGCAGCGTCGGCGCTCACACCACGTCTACCGTGGTGCAGAGCCTGGTCGCCATCATCATTCTCAACGCGATTTTTGCCGTGATGTTCGTGCGGATGGATATCTGATGGGCGAAACCGTGATCGACGTGCGCGACGTCCACACCACGCTGGGCGGCAACAGCATCCATCGGGGCCTGAGTCTGTCGGTTGCGCGTGGCGAAGTCATTGCGCTGATCGGCGGCAGCGGCACCGGAAAATCCGTGCTGCTGCGTGAAATCATCGGGCTGCTCAAACCGCAGGCGGGCCACATCGAGTTGTTCGGCGAATCCGTGCTGGATAGCACGCCCGCACAGATGAATCAGATGCGGCAGCGCTTTGGCGTGCTGTTTCAGGATGGCGCGCTGTTTTCCTCGCTGTCGGTGGAAGACAACGTCGCCACGCCACTGTTCGAACACACCGACCTGCCGCATCCCCTGTGCCGCCAGCTGGCGCGCCTGAAACTGGCGATGGCCGGCTTGCCGGCGGACGTGGGGGTCAAGCGCCCGAGCGAGCTTTCCGGCGGCATGCGGAAGCGCGTGGCGCTGGCGCGCGCGCTGGTACTCGACCCCGAGCTGTTGTTTCTGGACGAGCCGACCTCCGGTCTCGACCCGATATCGGCACGCGCTTTCGACACCTTGATCCGCCTGCTGGCCGACAACCTGGGGCTCACCGTATTCCTCGTCACCCACGATCTGGATACACTCTTTTCAATTATCGATCGGGTCATTGTGCTGTCGGACGGCCGCGCACTCGGCAGCGGCACGGTGGCCGAGCTGAAACAGTTCGATGACCCGTGGCTCAACGACTACTTTGCCGCGCGTGCGCCGGAGGAAGAAACCCCAGATGGAAACTGAAGGACGCTACACCCTGGTGGGGTTGCTGGTACTGCTGGTGGCTGCGCTGATGACGCTGGCCATTGTGTGGCTGGTGGGCGCGGCCGATACCATCGCCTATCAGAACTACTCCATTTATTTCAAGAAACAATCACTCGACGGACTGGCCGTCGGCGGCCCGGTCAAAATGCGCGGCATCGATGTCGGTACCGTTGCGGATTTCGACTTCGTCAACGGTCGCGAAGAAGCCGTTGCGGTGATCGCCCGGGTGGATGCGGATCTGGACATCCATCAGGGCGCAGTGGCCTACGTCAAGCGCAATCTGGTCACCGGCATTGCCGCGATTGAAATCGTCAACGGCCCCCAAACCGCCCCCGTATTGCAGCTCACCGCGGGCGAGCGCTACCCCGTCATTGCCGAGGGCAGCTCCGATATCGAAAAGGTGGCGGTGACGGTGTCGAAACTGGCCGACAGCGGCGCGGAGATCATGGAGAAAATGAACCGGGTGCTGTCGGAAGACAACCTGCGCGCATTGAGCCAGGCGCTGGCCAATCTGAACACGCTATCCGGCCAGCTTGCCGCCGACAAGGATGGTTTGAAGGACGTGTTGGTAGGTATCCGGGAAGCCTCGGAAGAGTTCCGCATCGCCAGTGCCAGCATTGGGCAGGCGACCACCCGGGTCGAAGGCAGCCTGGTCGGTGTTGCCAACAATGCCGACATCGCGTTGAAACAAGCCGTCATCACACTGGACAAACTCCAGCGCGACGCCAGCCAGATTTCCGCCAATATCCAGCAGCTCAGCGACACCGGCACACTGGAAATGGCCCGCCTCAGCAGCGAGGTGCGCACCACCTCCGACGCGCTCACCACCACCGGACAGCGCCTGTCCGACCCGCGCGCTATCCTGTTTGGCCCGGCGAAACAGCAGCTCGGCCCCGGAGAAAAACTGCCATGAAAATTGCTCACGCCCGCGTTGGGCTGATCCTGCTCGCAACGAGCATGATGCTCAGCGGCTGCCTCAACCTGGCCGATGCGTCGAAAGCACCGGCTGTCGTGTATTACGTGCTGAACGATGCCGCGCCTGCCGCGGTGTCGCCGGTCACTGCGGGTCCCAGCCTGCGGGTGCTCGACACCACCACCGGCAACTTCTACGACACCGATCAGCTGGTGTTCAGCCGCAGCGCCGACACGCGCGGTCTGTACCAGTTCGCACGCTGGACCGAGCGTCCGGGCAAGCGTTTTGCCGATCTCATGCGCGCCCGCCTCGATCGCCAGGGCAGCTGGAATGTGAGCGTCGGCGGCTACGTGCGCGCCGATTGGCTCCTCGACACCGAGCTGGTCGAGTTCTATCACGACGCCGTCAGCGAACCGGGGCAGGTGCGGCTGGTGCTGCGCGCCGATGTGATCGACATCAAACAGCGCAAACTGCTGGGCCATCGTGTATTCGAACAGCAGGTACCGCTGGCAAGTTACGATGCCGCCGCTGCCGCGCAGGCATCCAGCCTGGCGGTCGGCCGCATGCTGGACGATTTGAGCGTCTGGCTCGCCAGTCTCAAATAAGTGCCTACAATTCAGACGGCATTGCTTGAGTTCGAATGCCCCACAACAAAAGGAGAGAGACCATGAAACGCCTGCTTGCTGCCTTGTGCCTGTGTTCCGTTGCTGCCGTCGCCCACGCCGAAATTTCGCAAAAATTCGGCAACCTCGAAATCCACTACAACGCGCTGACCACCGACGAACTGCAACCCGAAGTCGCGCGCGCCTACAAGATCGAGCGCAGCAAAACGCGCGGCATGGTCACCCTGTCGGTGCTGAAGAAAAACAAGCTCGGCGCACTCACACCCGTGCCAGCCAAGCTCACCGTCTATGCCACCAACCTCACCCAGCAACTGTCGAACATCACCATGCGTGAAATCAAGGAAGGCACGGCGATTTACTACCTCGGCGAATTCCGTGTCACGCCGCCGGACACGCTGAAATTCACCGCCACGGTCGAAGTGGCCGGCGAACCCAAATACGACATGACCTTCGATCAGAAGTTTTTCAGGTAAGCCAGACGCAAAACAGCCCCGGATCCGGGGCTGTTTTTTTGCCTGCCGCAGCAGAACCAGGCGGGTTTTTCAAGGCGTCTGAAACGCCGAGTAGGCCAGATTCGCCAGCCCCCACACACCGAAGCCCGCCACCGTCAGCCCCGCCGTGCGACGCACCCACAGCTGCTGCATGAACGGCTGGATCTGCCGGGCGAACAGCCCCATGCCCAGCAGATTCGGCAGCGTGCCGAGGCCGAACGCCAGCATCAGCGCCGCGCCCGAGGTGGCGCTGCCCGCCGCCAGCGCCGACACCAGCACCGAATACACCAGCCCGCACGGCAGCCAGCCCCAAGCCATGCCCGCCAGCACAGCTTGCGGTACCGATTTCACCGGCAGCAGTTTCTGGAACAGCGGCTTGACCCTGCGCCACAAGGCCCCGCCGGCGCGCTCGAAAATCAGCACCCAGCGATTGAATCCGGCCAGATACAAGCCGAGCAGAATCATCACGACCTGCGCCAGCACATACAGCAGCGTTTGCACCGGCAGGAACTCCGCCAGTTTCAATGACGCGCCGAGCGTGCCTGCCAGCGCGCCGAACAGGGCATACGAGGTTACCCGCCCCAGGTTGTAGGCCAGATGCAGGCGGAACGGCGGCGTGCTGCCGTCGGCACGGAAGGAAAATGCCGCGACAATGCCGCCGCACATACCGACGCAATGCACGCCACCGAGCAGACCGGCGAGCAGGGCGGTGAGCAGGGAGAGTTCGATCATGGTTTGCTTGCCTGTCGGGCAACCAGCCACACCAGCAGCAGCACCGGCACCCCGATCAGTGCCGTCCCGGTAAAGAAATTCGCCCAGCCCCAGGCATCTACGAACTCGCCGGAAAAGCCCGCGATGAACTTGGGCAACAGCAGCATCACCGAAGTGAACAACGCATATTGCGTGGCTGAATAAGCCTGGTTGACCAGACTGGATAAATACGCGACGAAGGCCGACGAAGCGATGCCCGCCGACAGGTTGTCGGCTGAAACCGTGAACACCAGTGCATTGACGTCATGCCCGCGCCCGACCAGCCACACGAACAGCAGATTGGTCGCGGCCGACAGCACTGCGCCGAGAAACAGCGTGCGCATCACGCCGATGCGCAGAATCAGCAGGCCGCCCAGCCCCGCGCCAAGGATGGTCATGATCACGCCGTAGACCTTGGACACGGTGGCCACCTCATCCTTGGTGAAGCCCATTTCCTGATAGAAGGGATTGCTCATCACCCCCATCACTACGTCCGAGATGCGGTAGGTGGCGATCAGCGCCAGCATCAGCATGGCCTGCCATTTGTAACGCTGGATAAAGTCGATGAAGGGCGACAGCACCGCACTATGGAGCCAGGCCGTCGTGGTCAGTAGCCAGCCCGACAGTCCGGCGGCGGCGAAACGTTCGCGGGTGTGCGCCTCGCGCTCGTTGGTGGCACGCGAGACGTGGTGTTCC
>MGZO01000062.1:12693-16823 GCA_001802655.1 Hydrogenophilales bacterium RIFOXYD1_FULL_62_11 | reverse complement strand
ATCGTAGGTCGCCTCGCTCGGATCGACGCTTGCCGCAATCCACAGCGCGCCGGCACCGGCGGTAATCATCGCGAGGCGATAGCCCGCCTGATAGGTCGCCGCCATCGCCCCCTGTTTTTCGACTTCCACCGCCTCGATGCGGTAGGCGTCGAGCGCGATGTCCTGCGTCGCCGAGGCAAACGCCACTGCCAGCGCAAAGAACACCGTATGCGTCAGGTTCAGCACCGGGTCGGTGTTGGCCATCCCCAGCAGCGATGCAGCGATACAAATTTGCGACAGCAGCAGCCACGCTCGCCGCTTGCCCAGCATGCGGGTGAGGAAAGGCAACGGCAGTCGGTCTACCAGCGGCGACCACAAAAACTTGAAGCCATACGCCAGCCCCACCCAGCTCAAATGCCCGATGGTCGCGCGCGCAATGCCCGCTTCGGAAAGCCAGAACGACAGCGTGCCCAGCACCAGCAGCAGCGGCAGCCCGGCGGAAAAGCCGAGGAACAGCATGCCGACGACGCGCGGGTGGGTGTAGACCTTTAGAGCATTGAGCCAGGGGTGGGTGGCCATATAGTGATAGTCCAAATGTGAAGCGGGTGTGTTTTGCCTTAACTACGCAGGTAAGTTAGTTAAAGAAAAGCCGTTTCCGTTAACTAACGAGCAAGCTGAAGCAACGATTTAGCCCATTGTTTCAGTAGCCAGATCAACCGGAAATGAATCGTCGGAAATTTATTTGGTGGCAATTGCTAACACCATGCTAATAGTGTTAATCGCATAACACCATGATTTTAATTGGTAAAACTGATTGTTTATTGCGGACGTTATATGTCATGCATGTTTGTTAAACAGGCTGTTTACTCCGACTGCGTATGAAGGGAATAACGCCTGCTCTGGGCGTGTCCATCCGCGACGAGAAAAGCCTCTACTCCAGTCGACCATGCCCTCAAATAACGAGAAACTTCAACCTTGGCCGACTGCGACTCGCCCAAACCGAGTAACTCCCGGCATTCTTTGGGCGAAATCGAGCCATGGTCTTGCAGATAGGCCCTGACCATTTCGGCATAGCGTATAGGGTTGAGTCCACGGGTTTTGGTATACGCGGCTTTGCCGAGCAAATCCGTTGCCATGCCTTTTGCCAAGTGGAAAGTGGCGGCCGGCGTGTGCCCCCTGCGCTCCAGGATGCCTGTTCTCGGCAAGGCAAGTTGATCCAGAATTTCCCTGGCTTGGGCTAGCGGACGCTGCAGCAGCCTTGATGCGGAGCCGCTGTCTATGAAGGTATTCTGGCGCAGATAGGCGAGAACCATCAGCGCTTCAAGTCCAACATCCCGCCCTTCATCCCGCCAGCGTGCTACCAGGCGGGCAGTGTTTTCATCGTAGCCGCTGTCATACACGTGCAAGGTCACACTATGACCGTCGCTTTCGTACAGCGGGATGGGTTTGCCCAGCGACAGGCACAACACAAAAATACGCCGGCGCCCGATCCCTGACGATTCAACCAAGCCTAATTTCAGAAAGGCGTTGGCCAGCGCATTGTTGCGGCTTTTCGGTTCGTGGCGAAGGATGTTTTCGGGCGTGATGCCCGGCATGAATCCGCCGGGACTGGTGATGACCAGTTCATCCGCAAGCTGGCGGATCAGCACCTTGCCCGGGTCCGAGTAATCGCGGTGGGTCACGGCATTGAGCACGGCTTCCCTCACCACGTCCAGGTGATAGGCCGGAATGCGCAGCTTTTGCAGACCCAGCGTCAACTCCCGCTCTGGGTTGGCCGGGCTGGTAAAGATTTGTTCGATACGTTCCAGTGTATGCAGCAGGCCAAAGCGGAATTGATCGTTGCGCGTAACCTGCGTTTCGCCGGGCTGCCACACGTATTGCACCAGGTGCTGCGGGCAGAGCCGCGACAACACGGATTCTTTGCCAAACAAAAGCAGGCCGGTGTGCGTGATTTTTCCCTCCCGGATCGCGCCCAGAGCAGTCAGAAAATCCGCATCGGACAACCGCGGAATATCCGACTGCGGGCGAAGCCGCTCGGCAATTTGCCGGCCGCGCGCGATTTCGATGGGGTCCAAATCGGGAAAGCCGACTCCATGCGCAAATGCCCCACTCCAGTCCACGGCAGCGGTCTGGATGGATTGCCTGGTAAAAGCGGCTGAATCAAGCGGCATGCAACTTTTGCCCACACGCTGCTTGAATACACCGCTCGCCGTTCCATAGGGTTTGTTGGCACCCGACACGACACGAACGCCCAGTAACTTTCCTGTGCCTTCCGGCACTGTGAGTTCAAAGACATCCACTGTCAGATTGGGACGTGTGCTGTCGAAAATATCCCGCTGCCAGCGTTCCAGGTCGTACCCTCTGGCACCGTGTATCGCCAGAGCCCGCCCAATCCGCTTGTCGTCTACACCGAACAGCACCACGCCGCCGCCAGCATTAGCAAAACAGACCGCATATTCCACCGCCACCTTCAGATCATCTTTAGGGCTGGCCCAAGGCTTGAAATCCAGCCATTCTGATTCCAAAGCATCCGCTGGAACTTCGTCGAGCCGGACGAGAAGCGCAAGCAAATCACTGTTCGAGGGGGAGTCGCTCATAAATTGCTTTCGGAATTCAAAGTATCAGTTCGGGCGCGCACAAGGTTCAGCGCCAGCAAACGCTTGAGGATGTCCTCGTCCGGCATTTCCGGCGTGTAGTCGGCCCAGCCATAGGCGGCGGCCACGGCGGCGTCGAGTTCGCAATGGGCATGGGCGAGCCAGGCCGGGCGGGCGTTGTAGAGATTGGTCAGGGTGCGCTTTTTCAGCTCGGCTTCATGGCCGGGCTTGGCGACGGGGCGCAGCGGGAAGCCGGCCTGTTCCTCTTCCGGGGTGCGCACCCAGTCCACCCACTCCGGCGGGTTGAGCCAGGTTTCGCGCAGGGTGTTGAGCTGCTTCGCGGCGGCGGCGATGGCCTCGGCGTGCGGGCCGGCAGGCGTGTCTTTGGGCGTGAGGCCGGCGGGAAAGGGGAAGGTTTCGAATACGGATTGAGCGTTGTAAGTGGGATCGTTTCCAACGCCGTGCCAGGAACAAGTAGCTAGCGACCAACTTGTGTGAAACCGCGATGACAGAATGCCGAAGCTGGCGTCATCGGAACGGGCAATTACGGTCAGTCTGCTGTCGGGCAGAACAGAAGCTGATAGCCAAACGAATACTCTGTGTTTGGCGACGCGCGGTGTGGCCAGATAGCGACTTAGGTTTGCAAACGCTTTCCGCATCCCCACGCGTGATTCGCCATGACGCCACCAATATTTACGATGCCCTTCTCGATTTACCTTTTCGCGGGCTGGTTTCACGTTTCTTAGTGAATGAACGAATGGCAATTCGTACAAAGTGGCCTCGTTTTCTGACATGTCAGCGCCAAAGTCGACAATCCAAGTATCCGAGGATCGTCGCGTCAAATCCTGACCATTTGCCCAAGGCTTAACAACAGTGCTATTGGCCTTTCCATTTGGATTGGGTTGTTTCAACCACTCGCGGGCCAGCTCGCCTGGAACATCGAATGCACCGGTTTTTTGCGTGCCGATAAAGGCGGCACCTGAGTTTTCCGCCAGTGGCTTTGCTTGTGTCATATCCAGCGTTCCACTGGCTTTGTTGCCTGCCGTCAGGTCGGCATGAATCTCGGTCACTGGCTGGCCGTCGAGCATGGTTCCTTGTCTATCTCCGAAGCACACCAGCGACACCCGCACCGCCGCACCGTTGTTGATCCATTCCTCGTCGCTCCAGGCTTCGAAGATGGGCGCGGTGGCGACAATGCGCTCCAGCACTTTGCGGCTGGCGCCGCCGCGAATCGAGTTGGTGGCGACCAGCCCGGCGCGCTGCGTCTTGCCTGCTTCGATCTGGGCGCGGACTTTTTCGAACCAGTAGGTGACGAAGTCGGCGCCACCGGGTACGCGGCCTTCGTACTGCTTGCGCAGGGCGCGGGTGTATTCGTCGCCCAGTTCAGCGCGCATTTTCTTGTCGCCGAGGAAAGGCGGATTACCGACGATGGCGTCGGCAGCGGGCCAGAGGGGTTCGCAGTAAATCTCGCTGCTTGAATCAATTTTTCGATAGGCCAGAACCGCATCGCGATTTTCAATGTGATCGAGCGGCTGCAGAATCGGGTCGCGCCGCAGC
>MGZO01000062.1:8363-12654 GCA_001802655.1 Hydrogenophilales bacterium RIFOXYD1_FULL_62_11 | reverse complement strand
GCGCCGCAGCGCGTAGCCGTGCGCCAGCATCCACTGGATTTCGCCGATCCACACGGTGACGCGGGCGAGTTCGGCGGCGTAGGGGTTGAGCTCGATGCCGAGCACGTTGGCAGGGCTGGTTTCGATCACCAGTTCGCGGTGCAGGCCGAGCGACTCGGCTTCGAGGTTGGCGCGGTGCTCCAGGTCTTTCAGGGTTTTCAGCGCCAGGTAGAGGAAATTGCCGCTGCCGCAGGCGGGGTCGAGCACGCGGTAGGCCTTGAGCCGTTGGATGAACCCCGCCAACGCGGCTTGGGCGTCGCGGTGCGCGGTTTGCGAGCCTTTGCCGCCCTGGACATAGCTTTCCATCAGCGCGCCGATGCGCGCCTTGACCGGTTGCCACTCGGCGAGCAGCGGCGCTTCGATCACCGGGCGGATCAGCTTGAGAATGGTGGCAGGGTCGGTGTAGTGCGCGCCGAGCTGGCTGCGCATGTCGGGGTTGAGGCCGCGCTCGAACAGCGTGCCGAGTATCGCCGGTTCGATCTCGCCCCAGCCCATGCGCGCGGCGTCGAGCAGCTGCACCACGTCTGCGGTGGTGAGCGGCGGCACCTCGATCAGCTCGAACAGGCCGCCGTTGAAATACGGGATGGTTTCCAGTGAGAAGTCGCCGCCTTTCTGCATGGCGGTAAACAAGGCAGTCAGCCGGGACTGGGCTTTGGCACCGTCCGGGTTGGATTTATCCAGCACCCGTTCAAACAGCTTCTCGGGCAACAATTTCGCGTCTTCGGCAAACATGCAGAACACGCACTGAATCAGGAAGTGCGCGGTTTGCAGCGGGCTGCGATCGTGCGCATTGAGTCGTTCGGCCAGCTGGCCCATCTTGCGCGCGGCTGCTTCGGTGACGGCGTAGGTGGTGGTGCGGGGTTTGAATCGATCAGGCGCATTGAACAGCCAGCGCAGCTTTTGCAGGTTTTCGGGCTGGCCGATATTTTCCAACAGGATTTCGTGGACTTCGCTCGGCGTGCCGGTGAAGTGGGTGTGAATTTCGATCCGCTTGCGGTCGGACACCACCAGCAGCGGCGGGTTGTCGAGCGCCAGCGCGTACACCATCAACTGCTTGAGTGCCGCCCCCAGATCCTTGTCCGGCGCCTTGTATTCCCAGGCGAAGCAGCCGCGTTTCCACACATCGGCCCAGCCCTGGCTGGCGCTGCTCTTTTTGATCAGCCCGCGTTCGTACTGGTATTCGCCTTCGACGCGCGGTGGCTCCACTTCGAGCAGCGCGCACAGGTCCTCGAAATGCGCCTGCGCGCCCGCACGTTCGGTCAGCGGGTTGTCGCGCCATTTGGCGACGAAGGCTTGTGGGGTCATGGCCGGTAATCGTAATCGACGATCAGCGGCGCGTGGTCGGAAAAGCGCTGGTCTTTGTAGACGCTGCCAGCCTGGGCGGTTTTGGCGATGCAGGGGGTGGCGATCTGGTAGTCGATACGCCAGCCGACGTTCTTGGCATAGGCCTGGCCGCGGTTGCTCCACCAGGTGTAGGCCTCGCCGGTGTGCTCGGGGTAGAGACTGCGGTAGACGTCAATCCAGCCGAGTTCGTCGAACAGGCGCGTCATCCAGGCGCGCTCTTCGGGCAGGAAGCCGGAGTTCTTCTGGTTGGATTTCCAGTTCTTGAGGTCGGCTTCTTTATGCGCGATGTTCCAGTCGCCGCAGATGACGATTTCACGGCCGGATTTGATCAACGCCTGGAGGTGGGGAAAGAATACGTCCATGAAGCGGAACTTGGCTTGCTGACGTTCGTCGCCGCTGGAGCCGGAGGGCTGGTAGAGCGAGATGACGGCCAGATTGCCGTAATCGGCCTCGATGTAGCGACCCTCGGCATCGAATTCGGGCACACCGAGGCCTTCGACGATGCGCTGCGGTGACTTGCGGGTATAGACGCCGACGCCGCTATAGCCCTTTTTCTCGGCGTAGTGGAACGCGCCGGTGAGGCCGTCGCACTGGATGAGTTCAGTTTTGAGGTCGGCAGCCTGCGCCTTGAGTTCCTGCACGCAGACGACGTCGGCGCGTTGGGTGGGCAGCCAGTCGAAGAAGCCCTTGGTGGCGGCGGAACGGATGCCGTTGAGGTTGGCCGATATAATGCGCATCGCAGTTGTTACTCAAGAAAAGTGAAGAAATGTCCGATTACAAAGCTGAATTTGTGGAATTCGCCATCGCCTCGCAGGTGCTGTGTTTTGGCGAGTTCAAGACCAAGGCGGGGCGGATGAGCCCCTATTTTTTTAATGCGGGGTTGTTCAACGACGGCGACAAGCTGAAACGGCTGGGCGAATTTTACGCCAAGGCGATTGTCGATTCGGGGATCGCGTTCGATGTGTTGTTTGGCCCGGCCTACAAGGGGATTCCGCTGGCGGCGAGCATTGCGATTGCGCTGGCCGGGATGGGCAAAAACGTGCCATTTGCGTTCAACCGCAAGGAAGCCAAGGATCATGGCGAAGGCGGCACGCTGGTCGGCGCGAAGCTCGTGGGCCGGGTGTTGATCGTTGACGATGTGATTTCGGCTGGCACCTCGGTGCGTGAGTCGGTGGAGCTGATCCGCGGTGCGGGAGCCGAGCCGGCAGGGGTGGTGATTGCGCTGGACCGGATGGAACGTGGAACGGGTGCGCAGTCGGCCGTGCAGGAAGTGCGCGAGCAGTATGAAATTCCGGTGGTGGCGGTTGTTACCCTGAATAATCTGGTGGAGTTTCTGGAACGTGATGCAGACAGACAAGCAGAATTGCAGGCCGTGGCGGCTTACCGTGCAACATTTGGCGTTTAGTACGCTGGCGGTGACTTTGCTGCTGACGGCAGGCAGCGCGCAGGCGCAAATGTATCGCTGGGTGGACGGCAACGGCCGGGTGCATTACAGCGATACCGCGCCGACGACATACCGGCAAAGCGGCGGCGCCGAACTGGGCAAGCAGGGCAATGTGATCAAGCGCACCCAGTCCGAAGCGGAACGCCGCGCAGAGGCCGCACGTGCGGCCGAGCAGAAGCAGCTTCAGCTGGAGCAGCAAAAGCAGGCGCAGCTCGATCGCGCGCTGACCCAGACCTACACCACCGAAGCAGAAATTGACCTGGCGCGCGACCGCGCCCTGGAACATCACAAACTGGCGATCAAGGGGGCAGAAATCCGCAGCAAGGCCGTGGAGGCCAATCTGGCCGAGGTGAACGCCCGCATCGCCGCCATCGAAAAAGCCGGGCGCAAGGTGGGAACGGGTCTGATCGATCAGGCTGATCAGGCTGCCCGGGAAAGCCTCGAGCTGAAGCGCACCATTCTCAACAACGGGGAAGCAATGCAGCAGGTGCGCGAGAAGTATGCGGCCGACAAGGTGCGCTTCCGCGAGTTAACGGCTAAGTAATCAGCGTCGTTCTCTGGGGTGCAGGCTTGTTGCCTGCGGCAGCATGAGGTTGAAAACGCGTTGGCCGGGATTGCCCGGCCAACGCGTTTTTTCATCCCTGGAGCTTGAGCTTCAGCAGGTCGTTGACCTGTGCCGGATTGGCCTTGCCCTTGCTGGCTTTCATCACCTGGCCTATCAGCGCGTTGAAGGCTTTTTCCTTGCCGGCGCGGAATTCCTCGACGGATTTTTGGTTGGCGGCCATGACTTCGTCGATGATTTTTTCCAGTTCGCCGGAATCGGACATCTGCTTGAGGCCGCGCGCCTCAATGATGGCGTCGACCTCGCCCGCGCCTTCCCACAAGCCTTCGAACACCTGCTTGGCGAGCTTGCCGGACAGCGTGCCGTCGTGGATGCGGGCGACCAGCGCGCCGAGATGGGCGGCGGAGACCGGGCTTTGCTCGATGTTCAAATCTGCCTTATTGAGCGCTGCCGAGAGTTCGCCCATCACCCAGTTGGCGGCGAGTTTGCCCTGGCCGCAGGCTTTCGCGGCCGCTTCGAAGTAGTCCGCGAGCGCGCGCGAGCCGGTCAGCACGGCGGCGTCGTAGGGCGATACGCCGTATTCGGCCTGAAAGCGCACCTGCATCGCGGCAGGCAGTTCGGGCAGCGTGGCGCGCACCTGCTCGATCCAGTCTTCGTCGAGCTTGACCGGCAACAGGTCGGGGTCGGGGAAGTAGCGGTAATCGTGCGCGTCTTCCTTGCTGCGCATCATGCGCGTCTCGCCGGTGTCGGGGTCGAACAGCACCGTGGCCTGTTCGATGCGGCCGCCGTCTTCCAGCGTTTCGATCTGCCAGCGGACTTCGTAGTCGATGGCCTGTTGCAGGAACTTGAACGAGTTGAGGTTCTTGATCTCGCGGCGGGTGCCGAATTCGGCCTGACCGACC
>MGZO01000062.1:7590-8349 GCA_001802655.1 Hydrogenophilales bacterium RIFOXYD1_FULL_62_11 | reverse complement strand
GTTGGCGTCGACGCGGAAGCTGCCTTCCTGCATGTTGCCGTCGCAGATGCCGATCCAGGTCACCAGCGTGTGCAGCGCGCGCGCGTAGGCTACGGCCTCGGCACTTGAACGCATCTCCGGCTCGGAGACGATTTCCAGCAGCGGCGTACCGGCGCGGTTAAGGTCGATGCCGCTCATGCCGTGGAAATCTTCGTGCAGCGACTTGCCGGCGTCCTCTTCCATGTGGGCGCGGGTGAGATTGATGGTTCTTTCCTCGCCCTCCACCACGATTTTCAAGGCGCCGCCTTCGACGATGGGTTTCGCCAACTGGCTGATCTGGTAGCCCTTGGGCAGGTCAGGGTAGAAGTAGTTCTTGCGATCGAACACGTTGATGCGGTTGAGCTGCGCGCCGATGGCCAGTGCAAACTTGATCGCGCATTCCACCGCGCCTTTGTTCAGCACCGGCAGCACGCCGGGCAGCGCGATGTCGACCGCGCTCGCCTGCGTGTTGGGCGCCGCACCGAATGCGGTGCTGCTACCGGAGAAAATCTTCGATTTGGTGGCGAGCTGGGTGTGGACTTCCAGCCCGATGACGGTCTCCCATTTCATAGCAGACCCTCCGGTTGGCGGCTGTGCCAGTCGGTGACGCGTTGGTATTGATGGGCGACGTTGAGCATTTTCGCCTCGCTGAAATAATCGCCGACCAGCTGCAGGCCGATCGGCAGGCCTTTGCCATCAAAGCCGCACGGCAGCGACATGCCGGGCAGGCCGGCGAGGTTG
>MGZO01000062.1:6612-7557 GCA_001802655.1 Hydrogenophilales bacterium RIFOXYD1_FULL_62_11 | reverse complement strand
TCCACCGGGTCGTCGGATTTTTCGCCCAGCTTGAAGGCGGTGCCGGGCGCGGTGGGGCCGAGGATGACGTCGCAGGTCTTGAAGGCCGCATTGAAGTCTTCGGCGATCAGGCGGCGGATTTTCTGCGCCTGCAGGTAATAGGCGTCGTAATAGCCGTGGCTCAGCACGTAGGCGCCGATCAGGATGCGGCGCTTGACCTCTGCGCCAAAGCCCTGCGCGCGGGTCTTGCAATACATGTCGTCGAGGTTGCCGTATTCGGGCGCGCGGTAGCCGTAGCGCACGCCGTCGAAGCGCGACAGGTTGGACGAGGCTTCGGCGGGTGCGAGCACGTAATACACCGGGATCGCAAGTTTGGAATTGGCGAGCGAAATTTCGACCGTGGTTGCGCCGAGCTTTTTCAGTTCGGTGACGGCGGCTTCGACGGCAGCGGCGACTTCATTGTTGAGCCCTTCGGCAAAAAACTCTTTTGGCAGGCCGACGCGCAGACCGGTAAGCGGCTGGTTCAGGTCGCGTGTGTAGTCTTCTTTTTCACGCTCCAGGCAGGTCGAGTCATTGGGGTCGAAGCCGGTCATCACGTTCAGCAGCAGCGCGCAATCTTCGGCCGAGGGTGCCATTGGCCCGGCCTGGTCGAGGCTGGAAGCGAACGCAATCATGCCGTAGCGCGACACCAGGCCGTAGGTGGGCTTCAGACCGGTGATGCCACACAGCGCAGCCGGCTGGCGGATCGAGCCGCCAGTGTCGGTGCCAGTGGCGGCTGGCGCCATGCGGGCGGCGACACAGGCCGCTGCGCCGCCGGACGAGCCGCCGGGCACGTAGGCGGGGTTCCAGGGGTTTTTCACCGCGCCAAAATAAGACGTTTCGTTGCTTGAGCCCATGGCGAACTCGTCCATATTGGTCTTGCCCAGGCTCGGCATGCCGGCGGCCTTGAACTGCTGGATCACGTGC
>MGZO01000062.1:0-6551 GCA_001802655.1 Hydrogenophilales bacterium RIFOXYD1_FULL_62_11 | reverse complement strand
CCTTGTGGGCGATCGGCACGCCGGTCAGCGGCCCCGCCTGGCCGGCGGCAATCAGCGCGTCGGCGGCGGCGGCCTCGGCCAGCGTCTTGCTCGCGTCAACGGTGATGAAGGCATTGAGGGCTGGATTCAGCGCGGCGATGCGGTCGAGATACTGCTGGGCGAGTTCGCGGCTGGAAACCTGTTTGGCCTTGAGTTGCGCGGCAAGGGCGGAAAGCGTGGTTGCGGACATGGCTTAGTCGATGACCTTGGGCACGAGGTAGAGGCCGTTGTCGACGGCGGGGGCGATGGCCTGGAAAGCGGCGCGATGGTCGGATTCGGTGGCAACGTCGTCGCGCAGGCGCTGATACACCTCCTGCGCATGCGCCATTGGCGCGACGCCGCGGGTGTCGACCGCCTGCATGGTGGCGATCAGGTCGAAAATGCTGTTGAGCTGGGTTTGCGTGGCCTGCGCTTCGGCATCGCTGGTTTCGATGCGGGCGAGGCGGGCGATGCGTTTGACGTCGTCCGTGGAAAGGGACATGAAAACACCTGATGGCTTACGGTAAATAAGCCCGGTAGGTTATCATAGCCCCCTTGTTTTTTCTGCCCTTTCGCCTGCCTAGCGCGGGCGTTGCCGCCACCATGTTCAAGTTTCTGACCAGCTATTTTTCAACCGATCTTGCGATCGATCTCGGCACCGCCAATACGCTGATTTATGTACGCGACCGCGGCATCGTGCTGGACGAGCCTTCGGTGGTGTCGATCCGCACCGACTCGGTGGGCGGCAAGCGCACCGTGCAGGCGGTGGGTGCGGAGGCCAAGCAGATGCTGGGCCGCACCCCGGGCAACCTGCAGGCGATCCGGCCGATGAAGGATGGCGTGATCGCCGACTTCACCGTGACCGAGCAGATGCTCAAGTATTTCATCAAGAAAGTGCACGACACCCGAATGTTCCGCCCCAGCCCGCGCATCATCATTTGCGTGCCCTGCGGCTCGACTCAGGTGGAGCGCCGCGCGATCCGCGAATCGGCGATCGGCGCCGGCGCGCGCCAGGTGTATCTGATCGAGGAGCCGATGGCGGCGGCGATCGGCGCTGGCTTGCCGGTGGCGGAAGCGACCGGCTCGATGGTGGTGGACATCGGCGGCGGCACCACCGAGGTCGGCGTGATTTCGCTCGGCGGCGTGGTCTATGCCAACTCGGTACGCGTCGGCGGCGACCGCATGGACGAGGCCATCATCAGCTATATCCGCCGCAACTACGGCATGCTGATCGGCGAAGCCACCGCCGAGCAGATCAAGAAAAGAATGGGCTCGGCCTTCCCTGGCGCCGAAGTGCTGGAAATGGAAGTGAAAGGCCGCAGCCTGGCCGAAGGTGTGCCACGCAGCTTCAATGTGTCGTCCAACGAAATCCTCGAAGCCCTGACCGAACCGCTGAACGCCATCGTCAGCGCGGTAAAAATGGCGCTGGAGCAGACCCCGCCCGAACTCGGTGCCGATATCGCCGAAAAAGGCATGGTGCTGACCGGCGGAGGTGCGCTGCTGCGTGACCTTGACCGTCTGCTGATGGAAGAAACCGGACTGCCGGTGATTGTGGCCGACGACCCCTTGACCTGTGTGGTGCGCGGCTGCGGACGCGCGCTGGAAGAAATGGACAAACTGGCCTCGGTGTTCACCAACGAGTGAGCGCAGCAAGGCGCAGCCCCACTGACGGGGGACGTTGATGGCGACGTCGAATCAGCTCATGTTCGCCCGCCAGCTGGGCGCGACCGCCCGCCTGCTGATCTGGCTGCTGGTGGGGATGGCGTGCGTGGTTGCCGATTCCCGTTATCACGCGCTCGAAGGGTTGCGCAGCGGGTTTTCGCTGCTGCTGCAACCCGTACGCGAAACCTTGCGCGTCCCCGCCGATGTTGCCACCGAGATCGTTGGCTTTTTTACCCGCCACCGTCTGTTGCAAAACGAGCGCGATGCCTTGCGCGAAGAGCGCGCGCGGCTGTGGGCGAGCGTCAATGCCGCACGCGAGATCAGTCGCGAAAACGCCGAACTGCGCGCGCTGCTGCAATTGCAGGCGCGCCCCGGCCAGCAACTGGTCCACGCCGCCATGGTGTATCGCGGACATGACTGGTTTGCCCAGCAGATGACGCTGGACCAGGGCGCGGATGCAAAACTGCGTAGCGGCTTGCCGGTGGTCGATGCCAGTGGCCTGGTGGGGCAGTTGAGCCGGGTTTACGCGGGAAGCAGCGAGGTCACGCTGGTGAGCAGCCCCAGTCAATTAACCCCTGTGTTTATCGAGCGCACTGGCCAGCGTGGCCTGGTGGCGGGCAGCGGGCGGGGTTACCTGGAACTGAAATACATGCCGGGCAATACCGATGTGCGGGTCAATGACCGCTTGCTGACCTCCGGAATCGACCGCGTCTATCCGGCAGGGATACCGGTGGCACGCGTCACCCGGGTGACGCATTCGCAATCGGGTCCCTATCTGCGGGTGGCATGCGTACCGCTGGCAGGTCTTGATCGTTCGCGGGCCGTGCTGGTGTTGCGCGCCGATCCGCCCGCTATCCAAAAGCCGTTGCCGCCAAAGGATAAACAGCCATGAGTGCCCCGCAATCGAGCGGCAGCTGGCGCCGTATTCTGGGCAGTCTGACCCTGGCGTTGTTGCTGGAACAGCTGCCGTGGTCGGGTTGGGCGTTGGTGCTGCGGCCGGATTTTTTGCTCATCGGGGTGCTGTTCTGGGCGCTGCATCAGCCTGCGCGCATCAGCTTCGGCTCGGCGTTCCTGGCCGGCTTGCTGGCTGACTTCCAGAATGGCGGCGTGCTTGGCCAGCACGCCATGGCGTATGTCGTTGGCGTCTACCTGGTGCTGTTTCTGCGCTTGCGGCTGCTGCAGTTTGACCCGCTGCGCCAGGCCGCCCAGCTGTTGCCCCTGTTTTTGCTGGTGCAGTTGCTGTTGCTGCTGATTGGCTGGCTGGCGGCCCACCCGCCCTCGGATCTGAGTGTCATGTTGCCGGTCGCGAGCAATACCGTGATGTGGCTGGCGCTGGTGGGCGTGCTGCGGCTGTGGCATGGCAAGGGCATGCAGGACCGGGCATGAGGCGGCCCACTCCGCTCAAAAACCTGGGTCGTGAACTGGCTGGCTTTCATGGACGGCTGAAAATCGGCGCGGCTTTCGTCGCCTTGCTGGCGGGCGTGCTGTTGGCGCGCGGCTATTTTTTACAGATCACGCAGCACGATTACTACACCGGACGTGCCGAAAACAATCGCATTTCGCAGGTTCCGATTGCGCCCAATCGAGGGCTGATTCTCGACAGCAAAGGCCGCGTGCTGGCGGAAAACTATTCGGCCTATACGCTGGAAGTTACCCGTTCGCATATCCACAATCTTGAGGCCACCCTGATCGAGGTAGGCAAACTGATCGAGATTACGCCAGGGCAACTGCGGCGCTTTCGCCGCTTGCTGAGTGAGTCGCACGAGTTTGAAACGGTGCCGCTGAAAAGCAAATTGACCGATGAAGAGGTCGCGATTCTGGCGGCCAATCGCTATCGCCTGCCCGGGATCGAGGTCAAGGCGCGCCTGTTTCGCAACTATCAGGCGGGGCACGGGATGGCGCACGTAGTGGGCTTTATCGGCCGCATCAATGACCGTGACCTGAAACGGCTGCGCGAGGCCGGGCGTGAAAAAAACTATCAGGGCGGCGCGCATATCGGCAAGACCGGGCTGGAGCAGAGTTACGAAACCCTGCTACATGGCCGCACCGGTTTTGACCAGATGGAGACCGATTCCAGCGGTCGCGCAGTCCGGGTGCTGTCACGCATCCCACCCGTGCCGGGCAAGGATTTGCGCCTGTATCTCGACCGTGATCTGCAGGAAGTGGCTGAACACGTGTTCGGCAATTATCTGGGCGGCCTGGTGGCGCTTGATCCGAATACCGGCGGGGTGCTGGCTCTGGTGAGCAAGCCCGTCTTCGACCCCAATCTGTTCGTCGACGGCATCGATCCGGAAACCTGGAAATCACTCAACGAATCGCCCGATCGGCCGATGGTCAATCGCGTGCTGCGCGGGATTTATCCACCGGGTTCTACGATCAAGCCTTTCATGGCGCTGGCCGGCCTGGAACTGGGCCTGCGCAAGCCTTCCGACGCGATCAGCGACCCCGGCTATTTCACCCTGCCGCGCAGCAGCCACCAGTACCGTGACTGGAAAAAGGGGGGCCATGGTACGGTCGATCTGGGCAAATCAATCGCGCAATCGTGCGACGTGTATTACTACCGGCTGGCCGTGGACATGGGGATCGATCGCATGCACGACTACCTGGCGCAGTTTGGTCTGGGTGAAAAAACCGGCATCGATCTGGATGGCGAATCGGCCGGCTTGCTGCCTTCGCGCGAGTGGAAGCAGCGGCGCTTCAAGCAGGTCTGGTATCCCGGCGAAACGGTGATCGCGGGGATTGGCCAGGGCTTTCATCTGACCACGCCGCTGCAACTGGCCGTGGCGACCGCCATGATCGCCAACGGTGGCAAGCGTATCGAGCCCAGACTGGTGCAGTCGGTGCGCGACCCGCTGACGCGCGCGTGGCAGGCCCAGCCTGTTGCAACCCGGCTGCAACTGGAAATTGATCCCGACAATCTGGCAGCGGTACGCGCAGGCATGATGGCCGCGATGCAGCCGGGCGGCACGGCCTCGAGAGCTGCAGCCGGCGCGCCCTACACGATAGCCGGCAAGACCGGCACCGCGCAGGTGGTGGGGATCAAGCAGGGTGCGCGTTATGACGCGGGGAGTCTGGCGCGCAAACATCTTGACCATGCGCTGTTCATCGCCTACGCGCCAGCCGAAAATCCCACCATTGCCATCGCGGTCATGGTCGAAAACGGTGAGCATGGTGGATCAACCGCTGCGCCCATGGCCCGTGCAGTGCTCGATTATTACCTGACCGGGAAACGGCCCGGCAACATGAATCTGGGAGCAATCGATGCCACAGAATAGTCATTGGATTCTGCGCCGGCTGGGCCATCTGGACGGCATGCTGCTGACACTGGTGGTGTTGCTGCTGGGCGTGAGCCTGGCGATGGTGGCGAGTGCATCGGGGCAAAGCCCGGCGCGCATCAGCGGTCACCTCATCAATATCGGCCTGGCGCTGTCGGTGATGGTGGTCATGGCCAATGTGCCACCGCATATCCTGTCCAAAGTGGGACCGCCGCTGTATGTGGCAGGGGTGATTTTGCTGATCGGGGTGGCCTTGTTCGGCGAAATCCGTAACGGCGCGCGGCGCTGGCTGAACCTTGGCTTTGCGTTTCAGCCTTCCGAGTTGCTGAAGCTGGCCCTGCCGCTGATGCTGGCCTGGTATTTCCAGCGCAACGAGGGCGGCTTGCGCGGCAAGCATTTTCTGGTGGGCGGGGCGTTGCTGCTGCTGCCGTTCCTGCTGATCCTGCGCCAGCCGGACCTGGGCACCGCGCTGATGATTGGCGCATCGGGCTTTTACCTGCTGTTTTTTGCCGGGTTGCCGTGGAAGGTGATTGCTGGCGGCGGCATGCTGGCCGGCGCGAGCCTGCCGCTGGTGTGGAGCCTGATGCACGACTACCAGCAGCGGCGCGTGCTCACCTTGCTCGATCCGACGTCCGATCCGCTGGGCGATGGTTACCACATCATCCAGTCGACGATTGCGATCGGTTCAGGCGGATTGTTCGGCAAGGGATGGATGCAGGGCACGCAAAACCAGCTCGATTTCGTTCCCGAACGCACGACGGATTTCATCTATGCTGTTTTTGGTGAGGAGTTCGGCTATGTCGGCACGATCCTGCTGGTGGGGTTGTATCTCGCCATCGTCGCGCGCGGTCTGGTGATCGCGGCGCGTGCCCCCACCCTGTTCGGACGTTTGATGGCGGCGACGCTCAGTCTCAATCTGTTCACCTATGCATTCGTCAACATTGGCATGGTGTCGGGCATTTTGCCGGTGGTCGGCGTGCCGCTGCCGCTGATGAGTTATGGCGGCACGGCGCTCATCACCTTGCTGCTGGGCGTGGGCATCATGATGAGCGTGGCGACCCATCGCCAGCTCAACAAAACCTGACGAGGTAAAATGGCCAAATGAAAACGATCCTGATTCCCTGTGTGGTCGCAATCACCCTGGCTCTGGCCGGGTGTAGCAGCAGTCCGACCGTTAGCGACAAACCCGCGGTCTCCGCCAAGCACGCAAAAGGGGGCGGCTATTATCTGGACGATGGTCCCGGTGCCACCCTGCCGCCCAATCTCGACGCCATTCCCGACGCGGTGCCGCGCGCCGAGCCGTTGCACCGTTACGCCAACCGCCCCTACGACGTGCTGGGCAGCAGCTATGTGCCGCAGACCGAGCGCCGTGCGCATAGCGAAGAAGGCGTGGCATCGTGGTATGGCAAACGCTTTCATGGCAGAAAAACCGCATCGGGCGAACGCTACGACATGTATGCCATGACCGCCGCGCATCCGACCTTGCCAATCCCGAGTTATGTGCGGGTCACCTCGCTTGCGACCGGTAAAACCGTGGTGGTGCGCATCAACGATCGCGGCCCGTTCCATAAAAAGCGCATCATCGACCTGTCTTAT
>MGZO01000061.1:5320-6183 GCA_001802655.1 Hydrogenophilales bacterium RIFOXYD1_FULL_62_11 | reverse complement strand
CCGGCCGGCGTTCAGGGCTTCGGTGATTTGAGATAACGCTCGTCGGACCAGGTTGCCAGCCATTGCGGCGCGAAGGCCACGAAGATGGCGCTGAACATGCCCGTCAGAAAGGCATCACCCCAGGCCATGAGCCAGCGCGCCACCAGCGCCTGCTCGTGTGGGGCACCGCCGGCCCACTGCTGGGCAGCTTCCAGCAACACGCCCGAAAGAAACACCGCCGCGGCGGTGCCGATAAAGCCCCGCCCCAGGGTGTAGACAAAAGGATTGGGCGGCAGCCAGCGGCGCAACAGCGCACCGATACCCAGCGCCAGCGTGGCTGGCACCAGACCGATCCAGACCCATTGGGACAGCGCGGCAGCAGGATCCGAGTGGCCCAGCAGCCACACGGCCAGCACCACGCCCGAGAGCACCAGCACCGCCAGCGGCCAGCCCAGCATCAGGACCAGCAGACAGGCCCCCGAGAGCTGCACCTGAAGGCCTTGCGGCATCTTCTGAGGCAACAGCCAGAGCCAGGGCAACAGGGCGAGCGCAGCCAGCGCGGGCGTGAGCAAGGGGCCCGCCAGCATGCGCCAGGGGCGGAACCACAAGGCCATCACCATGCAGGCCAAAGCCAGCGCCATTTCGATACCAGTCAGCATGGGCAGGGAGTATGGGCCGCTGACCATGCCCCTCACTTGACTTCGGTCAACCCATACCGGGCATCTTGGGCATGCCTTTCATGCCACCCATGCGCTTCATCATCTTCATCAGGCCGCCGCCCTTCATCTTTTTCATCATGCCCTGCATCTGCTCGAACTCCTTGAGCAGGCGGTTGACTTCCTGCACCTGCACGCCGGCACCGGCGGCAATGCGGCGCTTGCGCG
>MGZO01000061.1:4442-5212 GCA_001802655.1 Hydrogenophilales bacterium RIFOXYD1_FULL_62_11 | reverse complement strand
GCTGGGCAGCTTGTCCATCAGACTGGAAAGCCCGCCCATCTGTTTCATCTGGCGGATCTGGTCAAGAAAATCGTTGAGGTCAAAGCCCTCGCCGCTCTTGACCTTGGCGGCCAGCTTCTGCGCCGCGGCCATGTCCACACCGGCCGTGACCTGCTCGACCAGGGCCAGGATGTCGCCCATGCCCAGGATGCGGCCGGCGTGGCGCTCGGCGTCGAACACCTCCAGGCCATCGATCTTCTCGGACACACCGGCGAACTTGATCGGCACGCCGGTGACGCTGCGCACCGACAACGCCGCGCCGCCGCGCGAATCGCCGTCGAGCTTGGTGAGGACGATGCCGGTCAGCGGCAGCGCATCCTTGAAGGCCTTGGCGGTGTTGATCGCGTCCTGTCCCTGCATGGCGTCCACCACGAAGAGCGTTTCCACCGGGTTGAGCACCGCGTGCAGTTCCTGGATCTCGCGCATCAGCGCTTCGTCGATCGCCAGGCGGCCGGCCGTGTCGACCAGCAGCACATCAAAGTAGTGCCGGCGCGCGTAGTCGATGGCGGCGCGCGCGATGTCCACCGGTTTCTGGTCGGGCGTGCTCGGGAACCACTCGGCGCCGGCCTGCGCGGTCACGGTCTTCAGCTGTTCGATGGCCGCCGGGCGGTAGATGTCACCCGAGACCGTGAGCACCTTCTTCTTGCGCTTCTCGATCAGGTGTTTGGCCAGCTTGGCGGTGGTCGTCGTTTTACCGGCACCCTGCAGGCCGGCCATCAGGATCACCGCCG
>MGZO01000061.1:3551-4389 GCA_001802655.1 Hydrogenophilales bacterium RIFOXYD1_FULL_62_11 | reverse complement strand
AGTTCGCGGTTGACGATGCTCACCAGCGCCTGCCCCGGCGAGAGCGAACCGATCACCTCCTGGCCCAGCGCCTTTTCTTTCACCCGGGCGATGAAGTCGCGCACCACCGGCAGCGCCACGTCGGCCTCCAGCAGGGCCATGCGCACCTCGCGCAGCATGTCGGCGACGTTGCCTTCGGTGATGCGGGCCTGGCCGCGCATTTCCTTGACGATGCGTGAGAGGCGGTCTGAGAGGGCTGATGCCATGGTGTGCTCGGGTGTGCTGGTGGGCGCCGGGAAGGGCGGCGACGGGTCGGACGGGAGGCCTGCGCGTCCCGGATGGACTGGCCGGTGCCCGGCGAACTCGGTCGGGGCAAGACCGTTAAACTGTGCGGATGATTTTAGCCGTGCCCTGTGGCGCCTGCTGCGTACCGCGCTGAACCAATGAACCTGTTGCCCACCCTGTCGACAAACCCGCCCGCCGCCCTGCTGTCCGCGGTGGCGGCGCTGTCGTACGCCGTGCTGGCCTGGGCCCACCCGCGCCTGACGGCAGCGCAGACTCGCGGCGTGCTGGCCATTGCCTGGCTGCTGCACCTGCTCGTGCTCGCATCGGGCCTGCTCGAACACCCGCCCCGCTTTGGCTTCGCGCCCGCGCTCTCGGTCACCGCCTGGCTGGTCCTGACGGTGTATCTGGTGGAGACACGGCTGTATCCCCAGATGCGCGCACGCTGGACGCTGGCCGTGCTGGGCACGGCGGCGGTGCTGCTGGCCCTGGTCTTTCCCGGCTCGCCCTACCCGGCCCTGCGGTCGAGCTGGCTGCCACTGCACTGGGCACTGGGCATCGCCTCCTACGGACTCAT
>MGZO01000061.1:2841-3527 GCA_001802655.1 Hydrogenophilales bacterium RIFOXYD1_FULL_62_11 | reverse complement strand
CGCGGTGCGCACCCTCTACGTCGGCGCAGGCTTTCTGCTGCTCGGGTACGTCGGCTCCCGCTTCGTGCTCGAAGTCGTGCTGCAGAGAGCCTAGGATGAAACACCCCCCGCGCCGCTTCGCGTCACCCCCCTCAAGGGGAGCGGCACTGGCCGTCCGGCAAAGCCGGCCCGGCGGTGCCTCTGGGTTGAACCGATTCATGCGATGCGGATGGCGCTTCGGCGCCGTGAAAAACTGACATGAAATTCCTGCTCGTACTGGCGGTGGTCCTGGTGGCGTTCTGGGTCTGGCGCAACAACCGCTCGCAGGACCTTGACCGTGGCCAAGCCCCGGCGCCCCGAAAACCCCTCGCGCCCGTGGCCATGGTCGCCTGCCTGCAGTGTGGCGCGCACCTGCCTGAGAACGAGGCCATCAAAGGTCCACGAGGGGCCTACTGCTGCGCCGAACACCGCGCGCTGCACGAGCGCCAGGGCAGCTGATCCGGGCCTGTGCGTCAGGCAAGAACACCCATGGCCCAGGACCACCACCCCAGTTTCGCGCCCTCCTGGTTCTCCACCTTTGAGGACCACGGATCGCTGGGGCGCGAACAGCGGCGCCACGCCTTCGAGCGCCTGTGGCGCGCCTTCATGCGGGCCAGGGCCTTCATTGCCGCTGTCTTGCTGGCCTTGCAGGTGTTCGAGCTGCTCAA
>MGZO01000061.1:2577-2783 GCA_001802655.1 Hydrogenophilales bacterium RIFOXYD1_FULL_62_11 | reverse complement strand
CTGGCCGTGATGTTCTGGTGGCCGGTGGCCAACCCGGGGAAAGCCGGCGGCCTGCAGTGGCCGCTGACCATCGGCGTTGACCTGCTGGTGTTCGCCCTGTTGCAGATGTTCCAGCAGGGCGGCCTCAACTACACGCCCCTGTTTGCCTTGCCGGTGCTGCTGGCGGCGGTCCTGGGGTCGATGACCCTGGCACTTGCCACGGCAGC
>MGZO01000061.1:1126-2567 GCA_001802655.1 Hydrogenophilales bacterium RIFOXYD1_FULL_62_11 | reverse complement strand
GTGCTGGCCCAGAGCAGCCAGGCCGCCGCCCGCGCGCAGGCCCAGGTCAACGAACTGGTGATCGAGAGCCTGAGCGAAGGCGTGCTGGTGGTCGACCCGCACGGCGTGGTGCGCAACGCCAATCCGGCGGCCAAGTCCATGCTCATGGGCGAGCACTACCCGCACGCCGCCAAGCTGTTGCTGTCGGCGCGCCACGGGTGGGAGGGGCTGTCCCATCTGGTGAACGAAAGCTTCGCGCTCGGACAGCCCATGGAGTCCGAGGTTCGCATCGACCTCGACGAATTCACCTCGCACCGGTTTTTCGCCCGCACCCGGCTCACGCGCACCCAGGGCCAGGCGCAGGCCGCCCTGTGCGTGCTGTTCCTGGAGGACCTGCGTGAAGTCGAGGCCCGCGTGCGCACCGAGAAGCTGGCCTCCATGGGTCGCATGTCGGCGGCCGTGGCACACGAAATCCGCAACCCGCTGTCGGCCATCACCCAGGCCAACGCGCTGCTCGACGAAGAAGTGGTGGAACCCGGGCAAAAGCGGCTCACACGCATGATCGAGCAGAACGCCCAGCGGCTCTCACGCATCGTGGACGACATCCTCAATGTGGCGCGTGTCCAACCCCACCAGGACGGGGCGTACGCGGCGGCGCTGCCACTGGATCCGACGGTGCGCCAGATCACGCACGAGTGGAACCGCCAGAACCAGCTCCAGGGCATTCTGGGTGTGCACCTGCACGCGCCACAAGCCCATGTGAGTTTCGACCCCGAGCACCTGCGGCGCCTGCTGATCAACCTGCTGGACAACGCCCTGCGCCACGCCAGTGGCACGCCCTCTTCCATCCGCGTCATCACGCAGCCCGGCGGCACAGACCGCGTGCGCCTGTCGATCTGGAGCGATGGCGCACCGCTGGAAGCCAGCGTGTTGCGCCACCTGTTCGAACCCTTCTTTTCTTCTGAGAGCCGCTCCAGCGGCCTGGGCCTGTACATCTGCCGGGAGCTGTGCGAGCGCTACGGGGCACAGATCGCCTACCAGCGCAGCCGGCTCGACCAGCGTGAGGGCAACGAGTTCTTTGTGCTTCTGTCCGGCGCCACAGCGGGCAGCCCGCCCGCACAGCAAAGCCTGGCCTATCCCATGGGAGACTCGGTGCCCGGTCTGACCCGCCCTGGCCCCTCCCAGGCGGACCCGCCGGCCCTGTCCACACTGTGACCCCCACCACCGATCGATGACCGCATCCACTCCCACGTCCATCCTGGTCGTCGACGACGAGCCGGACCTGCGCACCCTCTACGAGTTGACGCTGCTGCGCGAAGGCCACGAAGTGGTGTCCGCTCCCGACCTCACCCAGGCCCGCGAGTGGCTGGCGCAACGCCACTTTGACGTGCTGATCACCGACATGCGACTGCCCGACGGGCTGGGCCTGGAATTGCTGCGCGAACTGGGCGCCGATCAGCGC
>MGZO01000061.1:0-1004 GCA_001802655.1 Hydrogenophilales bacterium RIFOXYD1_FULL_62_11 | reverse complement strand
GGCCCTGGGGCGCATCGTCGGCACCTCGGGCTGCATGGTGCAGATCCGCAACCGCATTGAAAAAGTGGCGACCAGCATGGCGCCCGTGCTCATCCTGGGCGAATCGGGCACCGGCAAGGAACTGGTCGCGCGCGCGGTGCACGAATGCAGCCACCGGGCCAGTGGCCCCTTCGTCGCGGTCAACTGCGGCGCGATCCCTGAAAACCTGATCGAGGCCGAATTTTTCGGTGCCCGCAAGGGCGCCTTCACGGGCGCCACCCAGGACCGCGAAGGCTATTTCCTGGCGGCCAAGGGCGGCACCCTGTTCCTCGACGAAATCGGCGACCTGCCGCTCCAGATGCAGGCCAAGCTGCTGCGCGTGATCCAGGAGCGCCGCGTGCGCCCGCTGGGCGGCGTGCAGGAAGAAGCGGTGGACGTTCGCCTGGTCAGCGCCACGCACCGCGATCTGGCCGCACTCGTCAAAAGTGGCGAGTTCCGGCAAGACCTGTTCTACCGGCTGAATGTGATCAGCCTGCGCACACCCGCCCTGCGCGAACGGCGCGAAGACCTGTCCGAACTGGCCCACGCCCTGCTGCAGCGCATCTGCAGCGAATCGGGCCAGCCGGTGCCCGAATTGTCCGACACGGCTCTGGCCTGGTTGCAGGCCTGCGAGTTGCCCGGCAATGTGCGTGAACTGGAAAACCTGCTGCAACGCGCGCTCGCACTCAGCAGCGGTGCGGTGCTGCAGGCTGACGATTTCGGTGACACGAGCGACACGGCGATGCGCCCCGAGAGCCCGTCAACGACAGCCGCGTTCGCGGTGCCCACCCCGGCACCGGACCCGGCCGCGGGCATACCGCCCGACCTGCAGACCTACCTGGACGACCAGGAGCGCCAGGTCCTGCTCAAGGCACTGAAGGAAACCGATTTCAACCGCACCGCCGCCGCAGCACGCCTGGGTCTGAACCTGCGCCAGATGCGCTACCGCATCCAGCGGCTGGGCATTGCCACACCCGCGGACGGTG
>MGZO01000060.1:17948-18478 GCA_001802655.1 Hydrogenophilales bacterium RIFOXYD1_FULL_62_11 | reverse complement strand
ACGTAGACCACCTTGGTGCCCTTGCGCGCCTTGCGCAGCAGTTTTTGCACCACGTCGTTGTGCGAGCGCGGCCAGTACCAGCCCTTGCGCAATTGCCAGCCGTCGATGATGTCGCCCACCAGATACAGCGTGTCGGATTCGTTGTGCTTGAGAAAATCGAGCAGGTAGCGCGCCTGGCAGCCGGCGGTGCCGAGGTGGATGTCTGAAATCCACAGGGTGCGGTAGTGGCGGGCGGGCACGTCAGCCGCGGGCGGGTCGAAAGGCGGGGAAGCGGAGAAGCTGGCAGACCAGGGTGGGACACCCGCTGGCTGTTGGTGCAAGGCATCCGGGCGTGCGCGGAGCCGGTTCGTGACGCGATTCAACATGCCGCTATCAGGCCACGCCCAGATGACAGCGGCGTGGCAGCCGGGTGAAGCTTTGTTGACGGTCTGGCCCTTTGTCGGGGCCATTGGATTCAGCGCGAAATCAGCTCCAGCAGCACGCTTTGCGCCTGGTAGGGTTGGGCGCGGCCGGGCTTGCGGCAGCGGTAG
>MGZO01000060.1:15433-17902 GCA_001802655.1 Hydrogenophilales bacterium RIFOXYD1_FULL_62_11 | reverse complement strand
GACGCGCTTTTTGAGCTTGGGGTTGAGGACGGGGAAGCCGGTTTCGATGCGGCGGAAGAAGTTGCGATCCATCCAGTCGGCGGACGACAGATAGACCAGTTCATCGCCTTCGTTCCTGAAGTAAAAAATTCGCGTGTGTTCGAGGAAGCGGCCGACGATCGAGCGCACCCGGATGTGTTCCGACAGACCGGCAATGCCGGGGCGCAGCGCGCATACGCCGCGAATGATGAGGTCAACCTTGACGCCTGCCTGCGAGGCTGCGTAGAGGGCGGCGATGACCTGTGGTTCGAGCAGCGCGTTCATTTTAGCGACGATGGCGGCGGGCTTGCCGGCGGCGGCCAGCTCGGTCTCGCGCTTGATTGCAGCGATGACTTCGCTGTGCAGGGTGAACGGCGCCTGCCACAGGCGCTTCAACTTGCCGGCCTTGCCGAGTCCGGTGATCTGGGTAAATAGGCTGTTGGCGTCGGCGGTCATGGCGTCGTCGCAGGTCATCAACCCGAAGTCGGTGTACATGCGGGCGGTGCGGGCGTGGTAGTTGCCGGTGCCCAGATGCGCATAGCGCTTGAGTTCGCCGTCTTCGCGGCGGATCACCAGCGCCAGCTTGGCGTGGGTTTTATAGCCGACCACGCCGTAAATGACGTGCGCGCCCACATCTTCCAGCTTGGCTGCCCAGTTGATATTGGCTTCTTCGTCGAAGCGCGCCTTCAGTTCGACCACAACGGTGACTTCCTTGCCCGACTGCGCCGCGCGGATCAGCGCCATCATCAGTTTGGAATCGGTACCGGTGCGGTAAACCGTCTGGCGGATCGCGACCACGTTGGGGTCAAGCGCTGCCTGCTCGATGAAATTGATCACCGGCTGGAACGATTCAAACGGGTGATGCAACAGGATGTCGCCCTTTTTGATCTGGGCGAAGATGTCTTCCTTGTTGGCGAGCCGGGCGGGCAGGGCGGGAGTGAACGGGGTGTACTTGAGTTCGGGGCGATCGACCCAGTCGGGCACCTGCATCAGGCGCACCAGGTTGACCGGGCCGTTGACCTGGTAGAGATCGTCGCGCTCCAGCTCGAACTGTTCGAGCAGAAACGTCGCCATCGATTCCGAGCAGTTGTCCGCTACCTCCAGCCGTACGGCCGCGCCGTAATGCCGTTGCGGCAGTTCGCCCTGCAGCGCCTGGCGCAGATTCTTGGTTTCTTCGTCGTCGACAAACAGATTGGAATTGCGGGTGACGCGAAACTGGTAGCAGCCTTCCACCGTCATCCCGGCGAACAGTTCGCCGACGTGGGCGTGCAGAATCGAGGACAGGAACACAAAGCCGTATTCGCAGCCGGCAATTTCTTCGGGCATGCGGATGAAACGCGGCAGCGCGCGCGGCGCCTGCACCACGGCTGCGCCCGAGTTGCGGCCAAAGGCGTCGCGGCCGGACAGTTCGACCGCAAAGTTCAGACTCTTGTTGAGCACCAGCGGGAAGGGGTGCGAAGGGTCGAGCCCCACCGGCGTCAACACCGGCATCAACTCGCGCAGAAAATAATCGCGTATCCACGCCGCCTGGGTTTCGGTCCAGTGGGTGCGGCGGAAAAAATGAATGTCGCGCTTGGCCAGCGCGGGAATCACGTCGTGGTTGAGCACTTCGTATTGCCTGGCGACCAGCTCGTGCGCCATGTCGGCCACGGCGCGATATTGCTGGCGCGGCGTGAGGCCGTCGTCCGAGCGCTGGGTGGAGTCGGCGCGGATCTGCTCCTTGAGCCCAGCCATCCGCACCTCGAAAAACTCGTCTATGTTGCTGGATACGATGCAGAGGAATTTCAGGCGTTCCAGCAGCGGCACCTCGGGGTCCTCAGCCTGTGCCAGTACGCGGCGATGAAAGGCAAGAATGCCGAGTTCACGGTTGATGAGGGTGTCGGGACTGGGAAGATTCATGGTCTAGTATCCGGAATGACTTGCCATGATAAACGGCAGCCCGATCCCAAATGTGACAATTATATGAACACACCCCACCCCGTTGAAGTCGAGCTCAAACTGGCGCTGCCGCCGCAGCAGGCCGCACGCTTTATCAAACTGATGGCGCGGCGACGCCCGCCCGCGGAGGAGCAGGCCTTGCTCACGCGCTATTTCGACACGCCGGATTTTGCCCTGAGCGAGCAGGGGATCGCGCTGCGGGTGCGGCGCGTCGGCCGCCGCTGGCTGCAAACCCTGAAAACCGAAGGGGAACGCAGCGGTGGCCTGTCGCGGCGTGCCGAATACGAAGTGGCGATCAGCGGTCGCACACCGGACTGGAGCCGCTTTCCCGCCGAGGCGCAGGATCGGGTGCCGCAAGCCTTGCGCGCGCAGCTGGTTCCGGTATTCGAAACCGACTTCAGGCGCACCTTGTGGCTGCTGGCAGGCGAACACGGAAGCACCATCGAAGTGGCGCTGGACATCGGCGAAGTGCGCGTCCCGAAGCGCAAAGGCGCCGCCGCGCAAAGCCAGCCG
>MGZO01000060.1:8789-15403 GCA_001802655.1 Hydrogenophilales bacterium RIFOXYD1_FULL_62_11 | reverse complement strand
GGCCAGCCGGATGCGCTGTTTGCACTGGCGCTGGGCTGGGCAGCGCAGCTTGACGCCCTGCCGCTGGACCTCAGCAAGGCGGAACGCGGCGTGCGGCTGGCGCATCACCTCAGCCCGGAGCCGGTCAAGTCCTTGCCGCTGGCCTTGAACAAAACCCTGAGCGTGGAAGCGGGGTTTGCTGCGGTGTGCCAGGCCTGCCTGGCGCAGTTTCAGGCGAATCTGCCCGGCGTGCTGGATTCGGACGACATTGAATATGTCCATCAGGCGCGGGTGGCGTTGCGGCGCTTGCGCGCGGGGTTGCGCCTGTTTCGCCAGGTGTGCGAGGTGCCGCAGGATTTGCAGTTGCCCCTGCGCGCACTGGTGGCCGCCTTGGGGCCGGCACGCGACTGGGATGTGCTGTGCAGCGAAACCGTGCCGCCGGTCGCCGCGCATTATCCCGATGCGGCGGGTTGGCAGCGGGGCTTGGACGCGTGGGAGGCGCAGCGCGCCGCTGCGCGCGCCGACATGCGGGCCACGCTGTTGCAGGCGCATCCGGGGGCGTGGCTGCTGGCGTTTCAGCGCTGGTTGCTGCAGCGGGGCTGGCGCTTGAGCCCGGCAGGCGGCGCGGCGCCCGAAGCGCAGCGCTTCGTGCAGCTGTCGCCGTTGGCACCCTGGGCGCGTCAGGCATTGAAAAAAGGGCGGCGTCGGGTGATGCGGGGCGCAGAGGCCTTTGCCGGGATGGACATGGAGCAGCGTCATCGCCTTCGCATTGCCATCAAACGCGAGCGGTATGCCGTCGAGTTTTTTCAGAGCCTGATCGGCGGGCGTCGGAACGACCGCGCCCAGCTTGCCTTGCGCAATGCGCAGGACAGCCTCGGGCGCAGCAATGATGCGCGGGTGGTGAACCACTTGCTGGACGCAACGCCGGCCAATGCGCTACCGGTGGCCATGTTCGTGCGCGGATGGCTGGCAGCGCGGCAGGCTGAAACTGTGCCCAGGGAAAATGAACAGTCTGTGCAGGCCTTGCTGCAGGCGCTGCGCGCTGTGAAATCGTAGCGGCGGCGAGGGCAATGCCGTCGGGACCCGGTTGTCATATTCCGGTACCACGGCTGCCGGACAATGGCGGATGGATTTTGGAAAGCCGAATTTTTTTGAGGATGCAGGATGGAACTGATTTTGTGGCGGCACGCCGAGGCGGAAGACACCAGCCCGGATCTCGAACGCAAGTTGACAGGGCGGGGACGCAAACAGGCATCGCGCATGGCCGATTGGCTCAACCCGCGTTTGCCGCCGGATATCCGGGTGCTGGCGAGTCCGGCTACACGCGCCTGGCAAACGGCGCAGGCGCTGGGGCGGGATTACGAACTGGTACCTGAGCTTGAGCCGGGCGCGAGTGCGGCCGATCTGCTGCGCGTGGCCGACTGGCCGGATTCGGTTCATCCGGTGCTGATCGTCGGGCATCAGCCGACGCTGGGGCAGGTGGCGATGCAGTTGCTGGCGAACCAGGCCGGGGATCTGCCGGTGAAAAAAGGCGGGATCTGGTGGTTTGTGAGCCGCGAACGCGCGGGCGAATTGCAGGTGGTCTTGCGCGCAGTGGCCGGGCCTGACTGGTTATAATCGCCATGTGATTATTCAACGCAACCCGTGTGAGGCCTTCCCGTGCGAGGCCAGCCCGCCGCATCCGGCCATGCCGATGAGGATGACGCCATGTCAGCCTGGTTGAGCGCGCTGCGCGATCTGGTCGTGGAAGCGACGCCGGTGCGCCGGTTCATGCTGGCCTTGCTGGTGGTGGTGCCGCTGGTCGCCTTGTCTACCGCCTACTGGTGGTTGAACCCGCCGGCTTACCGTGTGTTGTATCCGCAACTGTCCGACCGCGCGAGTGGCGAGGTCATCACGGCGCTCGAACAACTCGACATCCCCTATCGCCTGTCTGCCGTCAACGGCCGTATTGAAGTAGCGGCCGATCAACTGCATCTGGCGCGTTACCGTCTGGCCGCGCTGGGCTTGCCCCAATCCGATGCCGACGCCGAGGATGCCATCGATCGCGCGCCCAGCTTCGGCGCGTCGTCCCTGCAGGAGCAGCAACGCTATCAGCACGCGCTTGAGATTGATCTGGCGCGTTCGATCCAGAAACTGCAAACCATCGAGCTTGCGCGGGTGCATCTTGCCTTGCCCAAAGTGTCGCCGTTTTTGCGCAATGCACCGCCTGCCACCGCCGCCGTGCTGCTGCGCCTGCGGCCCGGTGCCCGGCTGTCGGCTGCGCAGGTGGGCAGCATTCAGACGATGGTGGCGGCCAGCGTGCCGCGTTTGAAGCGTGCAGAAGTGCAGGTGCTGGATCAGCACGGGATGGTGCTCGGTGCAAGCGCGCCCGAGCGGGTGCCGTCGCCGCAAGCGGCGCTGGAGCAGGATATGGTGCGCCGCGCGCTGGCGGTGCTGTCGCCGTGGCTGGGGCCGGATCGCGTCAGCGTGCAGATCACGGCCCTCCTCGAAGACAGCGAAACCCGGCAGACCGTCGAGCGCGTGCGCAATACCGGAGCGGGCGGGCGGGCGCAGGAGAAAACGGTGCTCACCACGCGGGTTCCGGAAGGCCGCATCCAGCGGGTCAACGCCATCGTGATTCTGGGTTTTGACGCCAGTGCGGCCGAGCTTAAACGCGCCGGTCAACTGACCCGCCAGGCGCTGGGGCTGATACCTGCGCGCGGCGATAGCGTGACGGTCTACGCCTTGCCCCGCAAGACGGGTGCGGAGCCCGTGGAGTCAGCCGTGGCCTTGCCCCGTGCGCCGACACTCTCTGCGCCGGCCGTTTCAAGCCCGCCCGATTCGATCCCGCGGGTGCAGCCACAACCGGTGCCACCCGCGTCGACCCGCTCCGCATTCCCCTGGTCGCCGGGATGGCTGGCGGCCGGTGCCGGCGCCATCGTGCTGCTGGGCGTAATCGGCTGGTGGATGGGGCGTCGCCCCCAGCCGGTCGAACTGCCGGTCGACGATTTTGACGGCGAGCTCGACGCGGTGCGCAATCAGGTGGTGGGTGATCCCCGCGTAACAGCCGATGTCATCAAATTGTGGATGCGCGCATGAGCCAGGCCGGAATCGAAAAGTCTGCTGCCTTGCTGCTGGCACTCGGCGAAGAGGCGACCGCTGCGGTGTTCCGTTATCTGAGTCCGCTGGAAGTCAGCCGCCTGGGCGCCGCCATGCGCGAGATGGGCGTGCTGCCGCGCGAGCGGGTGCGGCTCATTCTGCGCGATTACGCGGCCGAAGCGGCCGAGCAGACCGGGTTTGCCACCGATGCCGGGCGTTTTCTCGATGACAGCCTCAAGCTGGCCTGGAGTCCCGAGCGCGCGCAGGCGATGCTGCACCGGCTGGGTGCAGCGGGTGTTCAGGCGCAGGGCAGGCTGGCGGGGCGCGAACCGGCGGAAATCGCCGGCCTGTTGGAAGAACAGCCGCCGCAACTGATTGCTATGGTGCTGCTGCAGTTGCCGCGCGATGTCGCTGCTGCTGTGCTCGATGTGCTGCCGGGCAGCATACGCGCTGAGACCCTGCTGAGTCTGGCGCACAGCGATGTGCCGCATTCCGACATGCTGGTCGAGCTGGACGAGTGGCTGGCCAGCTTCGATGCGGCTGATTCGTCGCAGGGCGAAGCGGCCGTCGCCAGCCTGCTGGGACAGATGAGCGAGGGCAGCGCAGCGGCTGCCTTGAGCCAGATCGATCACAACGACGCTGAACTGGCTGCGCGATTGCGCGTGCGTCATCTCGCGTTTGAAGATCTGGCCCGCTTGCCCGAGGCCAGCCGCAAAACCTTTATGCGCAATGTCGGTGCGCGCACGCTTTTGCTGGCGTTGAAGGGTAGCGACGGCCGGGTGCTGGATGCGCTTACCGCCGTGATGAGCCAGACAGCCGCGCAGCGCATGCGCGATGATCTGGATACGCTCGGCGCGGTGCCGGTTACGGCGATTCAGACGGCGCAGGAGGAAGCCAGTGCAACCCTGCGGCGGTTGGCGGCGGAGGGAGCGATTCTGTTCCCGGAAGAGGAGGCTGCATGAGCACACGGGACGACAGCGGCTTGACGGAAAGCGGGCCAAGGGCAAGTGAGGTGAAGGAAGCCACCGCATTCGAGCAGTGGGAGGTGGTGGAACTGGTCGCGCCGGCGAATGCGGCCGCAGCCGATCATCACGAGGCTGAGCTGGCCCAGCTGCGTGAGGCCGCGCACGCCGAAGGTTACGCCGAGGGCCTGGCTGCCGGGCGCGCAAAGGCCGAGCAGGCATGCGGGCAGATGAAACAGCTGGCCGAAAGCTTCGACAACACGCTGGACAACCTCGATTTTCATATCGCCGACATGGTGCTCGAACTGGCGCTGGATGTGGCGCGTCAGGTGGTGGCGGGTGAGCTGGCGGTGCGCCCGCAACACCTCCTCGACGTGGTGAACCAAGCGCTCAAACTGATGGCCGAATCGAGCCGTGGCGCGCGTTTGTTGCTGAATCCGGAGGATGCTGCCCTGGTGCGGCCGTATCTGGATCAGGTGCTCGATAAAAACCGGCTGCGCATTGTTGAGGATATCCGTATCGTGCGGGGCGGCTGTCTGATCGAAACCCCGCAGGGCGACCTCGATGCCACCCTGCCGTCGCGCTGGCGCCAGGTGGTGCAGGTTTTAGGCTCCAACCAGAACTGGCTTGAATAGGCCATGGATCGCACCGTCCGATTACGTGAATACCTGGCGGCGTGCCGGCGCGCCGTCAGCGGCGCCACGCCGATTTCGGGCAGCGGGCGCCTCACCCGCGTATCCGGTCTGGTGATGGAAGCCGTGGGACTGCGTTTGCCGGTGGGCAGCCAGTGCCAAATCCAGATTCCGGGCGGCCAGAACATTGAGGCCGAAGTGGCGGGTTTTTCCGGCGACCATCTGTTCATTATGCCGGCCTCCGATATTTACGGCGTGATGCCGGGCGCGCGGGTCGTTCCCGAAAACCCGATGGCGGCACAGCCGCCGCGTTTGGGCGTGCGCTACATCCTGCGCCGCCGTGCACAGGACCGGGTGCGCCAGGTGCCGGTGGGTGAGCATTTGCTGGGCCGCGTGCTCGACGGCGCCGGACGACCGCTCGATGGCCTCGGCTCCTTGTTGCTGGAGCGGCGGGTGCCGCTGTACAGCCGTCCGATCAATCCGCTTGAGCGCGCGCCGATCCGGCAGACGCTGGACGTCGGCGTGCGCGCGATCAACGGTCTGCTGACAGTGGGACGCGGCCAGCGGCTCGGCCTGTTCGCAGGCAGCGGCGTCGGCAAGAGCGTGCTGCTCGGCATGATGGCGCGCTACACCGAGGCCGACGTGGTGGTGGTGGGCCTGATCGGCGAACGCGGCCGCGAGGTCAAGGAATTCATCGACACCATCCTCGGCGCCGAAGGCATGGCGCGCGCGGTGGTGGTCGCCGCCCCTGCCGACCATCCGCCGCTGATGCGGCTCAATGGCGCGGCGTATGCGATGTCGATTGCCGAATATTTTCGCGATCAGGGCAAGCATGTGTTGCTCATCATGGATTCGCTCACCCGCTATGCGATGGCGCAGCGCGAGGTGGCGCTGGCGATTGGCGAACCGCCCGCCACCAAGGGCTATCCACCGTCGGTGTTCGCCAAGTTGCCGCAACTGGCCGAACGCGCGGGAAATGGCCGCAACGGCAGCGGTTCGATCACCGCATTTTTTACCGTGCTGATGGAAGGCGACGACCAGCAGGACCCGATTGCCGATGCCGCGCGCGCGATTCTCGACGGCCATATCGTGTTGAGCCGGGACCTGGCCGATGCCGGGCATTACCCCGCGATCGATATCGAAGCCTCGATCAGCCGGGTGCAGCCCGATCTGCTGAGCGACGAGGGGCTGGAGCGGACGCGCCGGTTCAAATACCTCTACTCACGCTATATGCGCAGCCGCGACCTGCTGGCAGTCGGTGCCTACGTGCCGGGTGCCGATGTGGTGCTGGACGAAGGCGTGCGGCTGTATCCCCGCATGCAGGGCTACCTCATGCAGGGCATGCGCGAACGCGCGTCGATGGATGCTGCCCGCAGCGGTCTCGAAGAGGTGGTTGGATGATCCTGGAAACCTTGGTTGGACGTGCTCGATGGTGCGTTTGGGCGGGGGCCGGCCGCGAAGCAACGAGGCGGCAGGCCGCGGCCTGCAACAAGGCGCGACAATGGCAGGCGCACGCACGGACGTGTCAGCGAGTACGTAGCGTATTCAAGCATATGAAGAATGTGAACGAAGGCAGGGAAGCCTGCATTCATGACAGATTGTTGAAGCCGATGAGCGGTCAACCGAGGTTTCCAGGATGAAGCCGTTTGCGCTGGCACGGGTGCTGCAACTGGCGCTGGGACGCAGCGAAACACAGGCGCGCACGGTCAAGCTGGCGCATGGCATCTGGCTGCGCGCGCGCGGCAGGCTGGTGCAATTGACCGCCCTGCGTGACGCCCATATCGCGCAACTGGCGGTTGAGCTGCGCGATGGCATTCCGGCTGCGCAGCTGCAGGAAAAAAACCGGCTGCAAACTGCGCAGGCGGCCGAAATGCAGGCCGCGCAGGCCAGCATCGATGCCGCTCATCGTGACTGGCAGGCCCACCTGGCCGAATGGATCAAGCTGGATCAACGCGTCAAGGCG
>MGZO01000060.1:0-8756 GCA_001802655.1 Hydrogenophilales bacterium RIFOXYD1_FULL_62_11 | reverse complement strand
ACGCCGGACAGCCTGCACGCGCGTTTCAGCCAAAAACTTGCGGCCACGCTGACGGCAAGCCTGCGCGTACCGGTCAAGGCCTCCATGCAAGTCGTAACGCCCCAGCCTGTTTCGGCGTCTGGCCTGCCCGGCTGGCAGCCCGATATCGCACTTTCCACCTTGTGGCTGGTGCGCCGGCTCGGCGGACAACGCGTAAGCGGCGCTGCGTCGTTTGTGCCCAGGAGTTTGCTGCTGACGCTGAATGCGGCGCTGGCGGAATGCTGGCTCGATACGCCCATGACCGCGTTGCCGACTGCCCTGGCGTGGCAGATTGCGACCCCGCTCGGCACAGCCAGTCTTGCCCTGCAGTTGCCGCTCCAACCAACCGATATGACGCGCTGGGCGCGCGAGGTGATCCAGCATGTTCGTTAAACCCGCGCATTCAAACTCAACCAGCAGGCTGATCCCCCGCATGTCAGCGATGGGGTTGCTGCTGATCCCGGGATGGGCGTGGGCCGCGCCTGACACGGCGGGCAGCCTGTTGACCGTGTTGCTCAGCCTCGGCCTGATTCTGGGCGGCTTTGTCGCCGTGGCCTGGTTTGCCCGGCGCTATCTGCCCGGCATGGGCACGCAAGGCGCGGTCAAGGTCGTGTCCAGCACTGCAGTCGGCAGCCGCGAGCGGGTGGTGGTGATCGAAGTCGAGCACACCTGGCTGCTGCTGGGCGTCGGGGGCGGCAATGTGCGGCTGCTGCATACCCTGCCCAAGCCCGATCAGGTTCCCGCGTCTACGGAGCACCGTTTATGAAAACAACCGGCGTATGGCTTGCCGTGGGTTTGAACCTGCTGGCGCTGGGCTTGAGCCTGCCGGCGTTCGCCGCAGAAACCAGCGTGCCGCTGTTGAGCGTGACCCCCGGCGCGGGCGGGCAGGTTATCGGGGTGCCGGGAACCAGCCTGCCGTGGCTGCTGCTGTTCCCGTTTTTGCCCGCCCTGTTGCTGGCCTTTACTGCGTTTACCCGCATTGCCGTGGTGTTGTTTCTGCTGCGACAGGGCTTGGGCAGCCAGACCGCGCCGCCGAATCTGGTGCTGATGGGGCTGGCGGTTTTGCTGACGATCTTTGTCATGTCGCCCGCGCTCAAAACCATCAATGCTGAGGCGTATCAGCCCTATCTTGCCGGGTCGCTCAGCTTCAACGCCGCTGCAGAGCAGGCCGTCACGCCGCTCAAAAGCTTCATGTTGCGGCAAACCCGCGCCGAAGACCTCAGCCTGTTCACCGAAAACGATCCCACCCTCGACCCCGCCACCATCGATCCCGAACGGGCAGACAGCGTGCCACTCGCCGCACTGGCGCCGGCCTTCCTCACCAGCGAACTCAAGACCGCATTTCAGATCGGCTTCATGGTGATCCTGCCGTTTCTGGTCATTGACCTGGTGGTCGCCGCCGTGCTGACTGCACTCGGCATGATCATGCTGCCGCCGCAACTGGTGTCGTTGCCGCTCAAGCTGCTGCTGTTCGTTACGGTGGACGGCTGGCATCTGCTGGTCGGCTCGCTGATCGGAAGCTTTTGATGGAAGGCCTTGCCCGCGACGCGCTCTGGCTGGTGGCCTTGCTGGCCGCGCCCATCTTGCTGGCGGGCCTGTTCACCGCTTTCGCCATCAGCGTGTTTCAGGCCGCCACCAAAATTCTCGAACCGACTCTGTCCTTCGTTCCCAAACTCATCGTCATGCTGCTCGTGCTGGCCCTGTTAGGCAGCTGGATGGGCGGTCAACTGGTCGAGTTTGCGCGCAGCATGCTGACCGACTTTCCTGGCCTGATTGAGTGAAGCCGTGCCCCTGGCCGAAGCGAGCCTGAGCGCCTGGCTGTTTGCTTTTGCCCGTCTCGCCGGGTGGACGCTGTTCGATCCGCTGACCGGACGTCTGCCGCTGTCGCTGCGCCTGCTGATCGCAGCCGTGCTGGCCGCCGTGCTGACCCCGGGCCTCACCTTCCAGGCCATCGACCCGTTTAGCGTGCAAGGTGTTCTAGGCTTAAGCCTGGAAGTCGCCTGGGGCGCGGCACTGGCGTTGTGCGTGTGGCTGGTGTTTGCAGCGATGAGCGCCGCGCTGCTGTGGACCGGCCACACTGCCAGCGGCGGCCTGCTGAACCTGACCGCCGAACAGGCCGCGCCGGCCGACGCCGCCTGGCGTGCGCTGGCTGGCTGGCTGGCCGCGCTGGCATTTTTGGGGGGCAGCGGCCATCTGCTGGTGGTCGATGCCTTGCGTGACAGCTTTACCGCGATGCCGGTTGCGGTGCTGCCCGCCGCAGCCGACTTGCGCCAGCTGGCTGAGGCCGCCAGCTGGCTGTTCGCCACCGGCGTACAACTGGCCTTGCCGCTGCTGGCGCTGGCGCTGCTGATCCAGCTGGCTTTTGGCATCGTCGCGCGCACCACGCCCGGACTGGACATGTTTTCGGTGGGGTTGGGCATTGCCTCGCTCGGCCTGATGGCTGCCTGGATCTGGGCGGTGCCCTTGATCGCGCAGGGCGTTAACCGGGGTCTGGGACAACTGGGCAATTGGATAAGCTGGCTTTAACCAAACAGGAACCGAGCCATGGACACTCTCTTGAGCCGTTTGCAGCACCTTGCTGCCCAGCCCGAACTCGCCACCAACTTGGAGGACAGCCTGCGGCAATGCGTGAAGATGGCGGCCGAGCTGCTGGATGTCCACGGCAGCGTCATCCTGTTGTTCGGCGAGGCCGAGGCGGGCGAAGAGATCGCCATGCTCAAGGTATTCGCCATCGGCGCAGATCAGGTCATCCGCATCAGCAACGATCCGCAGAGCCGGCATGCGATCGTGTTCGACCGGGTGGTTGCAGCAGATGCGCCGGAACTGATCGGAAAACTGGAGGAGGCCGATTTTGCGAACCTCAGGCACCCGCAGCCGGATCGTTTCAATAGCCTGATTGCCGCGCCGATTCATATCAACAGCAGGATCGTCGGCCTCATCAGCGCCAGCGGGCACAAGTCGGGGCGCCCGCTGGACCAGCGTGATCTCGAGTGGCTAGGTATGATCGGCATGCTGGTCGGCAAATCCATGCAGGTGGTGCAGCTGCAAAACGTTCTGTCCTCCCGCTTTGCGCAATTGGCCCTGGTGCGTGAAGCCAAGGCCAATCTGGGCGTGGCACTGGAAAAGGCCGTGGAAAATCCGGATCAGCTTGCGCGGATTCTGGCCAAGTCGTTTTTTCGTGAAATGACCACCACCGGATTCAGCACCAGCCAGATCATCCGGGCCTCGTCAGAAATCATTACCCAGCTTTCCAGTAGTCTGAACCGGCATAGCAAGCGTCTGGAAAAGCCGAAGATCAAGCGTCGTTAAATGCCACCTATTGATTCAACACAGGAGCGCACCATGAAAAACGGAGCCATTTTATTCGTCGCCGGATTGATCCTTACTCCACCTGCCATGGCTTTCGACTGGAGCGGCGCGCTGAAAGAGGCGATGGGCAAAGCCACAGGGCAGCCCGCAGGGACCCCGGCCTCATCGGGCGTGGATGCCCTGTCCAATGCCGACATCAACGCAGGCTTGAAAGAGGCGCTGACGCGCGGCGCAGACTCGGCCGTCGCGCAACTGGGTGTCAAGGATGGTTTTTACGGCAATCCCGCGCTCAAAATTCCGCTGCCGCAAAGCCTGCAAAAAATCGACAAGGCCATGCGCATGTTTGGCATGGGCAAGCAGGCCGATGAACTGGTCCTGGCGATGAACCGCGCCGCCGAGGCTGCCGTGCCCCAGGCCAAGACCCTGCTGGTTGACGCAGTGAAAAGCATGTCAGTGGAAGATGCGCGGGGCATTCTGACCGGCGGCTCAACCTCGGCCACCGACTTTTTCCGCGCCAAAACCGAAGCGCAGCTCACCGAACGCTTCGGCCCCATCGTCAAGGGCATTACCGACAAAACGAGCCTTGCGCAGCAATACAACCGCTATGCAGGGCAAGCGGCGCAGTTCAATCTGGTCGATCAAAACCAGGCCAGCGTCGAGCAGTATGTGACGCGGGAATCACTGGATCGCCTGTATCGCCTGATCGGCGAGAAAGAACAGGCCATCCGTGCCAACCCGATGCAGGCTGGCAGTGATTTATTGCGGCAGGTGTTTGGCGCAGTGAAGTGAGCGAAGTAGGGGCTGCCAGATAAAAAGGGGGGCCAGGCCGAAGCCTTTTTCCAATCTGGCCGCCACAATAGAGCGAGCTGCAATCACTCCATTGCTTCGGGATCGTCGTTGATGGCGGGTGTCGCTTTGTGATGTTCGGCATCCAGCGCTGCCTGGTTGCGGACCGCATCCAGTTCGGCTTTTTTGCGTGCGGCTTCCAGCTTGGCCTTGCTGCGAGCCGCATCCAGCATCGCCTGGCGGGTTGCCGGGGTTTCCAGGCTGATGCGACCGAGGGCGCCGGAGCGGTAATCAGTCAGAAAAATCATTGCTGCCTTTTCCAGATCGAGTTCGCCGCCGCGCCCCTTGATGACGCACGCGCGCCGCTTGGCGACGGCTTCCAGCACGCCGGTGGCATCGAGGCCGTCGAGCGAAAAGCCATAGCGCGCTGTCAGCAAAGCCGGATAGCGTTCAAGCAGGATGTCCGCCAAAAATACCGCCACCTGTTCGTCGATGACGGCGTTGCGGCCAATGGCGTGGCTGGCAGCAAGCATGAAGCCGTCGGAATCATGTTCGATTCTTGGCCAGGTCATCCCCGGCGTGTCGACCAGCGACAGCAGCGGCGAGATGTTGATGCGCTGCTGCGATTTGGTCACGGCGGGTTCGTCACCCACTGCTGCGACCCGGCGCTTGACCCAGGTGTTCATCAGGGTGGACTTGCCGACGTTGGGGATGCCCATGATCATCAGCCGCAGCGGCTTGATCGGATCGTTGCGATGCGGGGCCAGCTTTTGCGCCAGCGCCGCCAGCTTGGCGACATCGCCGGGTTTCTTGGCGGAAATCGCCACCGCCTTCACATTTGGCAAGCTGTTGTAATAGTCGATCCAGGCGCGGGTGGCTTCGGGATCGGCCAGGTCAACCTTGTTGAGCAGTTTGAGGCAGGGACGCTGGCGATGCGCGCGCAGCTCGTGAATCATCGGGTTGCTGCCGGCTTCGGGCAGCCGCGCGTCGAGCACCTCGACGACGACATCGACCAGCGCCATTGTTTCAGCCGCTTTTTTGCGCGCGGTGGTCATATGACCGGGGAACCACTGGATCGCCATGGGGGTGGGGGAATGGGGTAAAAGCGGGATTATCCCCTAGCCCTCGCCTTAACGCATTGTTTAATCAATCAAATAACGACTGACGGGGGTGAATAACCCTATAATTCGCGCCACTCTGGAACGTGTGGCTACACGGTCATGACAAGGAATTGAATGCAGGATCACTATGAAAAGCTGGGCGTTCCGCCTTCAGCTACCCCCGAATCAATCAAGCTCGCGTACCGCAAAAAAGCTGCGTTTTACCATCCGGACAAGAATTCGGCCGAGGATTCGGCACTGCGTTTTCGCGAAGTCCAGGATGCGTATGAAGTGCTGTCCGATCCCGAGCGGAAAAAAACGTACGACGAATACCGGCAGCGCAGCCTGATCGACGACCCGGTCGCGGTTGCGCAGGAAATGGCGGCCAAATACATCCAGGGAATTCTCAATTGAAAAAATCACATTACTTTACGAACCTGCTCAGAAGCTATCTCGATGAAATCGATGACCTGGTGACCGATTCCGAAGGCAAGTCGGTGCTGCAACGGCGGTTGAAGGACAAGCGTCAGGAGATGGATGCCATTCTGGCGATGATCGACTACAGCCCTGAAATGGTGGCGGTGGTTTTCTATGATGCCTTTGGTTTTCCGTCTGCCGATGTGATGCACAAGCTGGTGTTGAACGAACCCGAACATGCTGGTTTTCTTGCCTGGTCCGAGCTTGAGAAAAGTCTGACGGTTGCCCCCTGGGCCGAGCCATTGATCGCCGTGACACTGAACGTTCAGGGGGGCGATGCGTTTCTGGTGACTACCGCCGCGCTGGAGTTCTTGCGCAACAAGGATGCGTTTGCCGCGCCGGCGTCCAGGCAGGAGGATGAAAGCGAGCACGGTGAAGACGACGAGGGCGACGATGACGAGGCAGACGATCTCGGCGAAGCCGGTTCGGACTGGCTGTCGGAGCAGGGATTCGATAACCGTGATGAGTGACCATCAAGCAGACAACACTGAAGAAGGACGCAGCATGCACCCGGTAGTTTTGAAATCTTCGCAGTTGATTTTGTCGGGCGACATCGTGGGCGCCGAGCGCACGCTCGTGGCCGTGGCCGATCAGCATGGCGACCACGCGCTGGTCAGCCTGATGGACGATTTGCCCCCCAAGGATCTACTCGCCATCATGCGCGAGTTCGATTCGTCCAAGGAGTCCATCGTCAACATGCTGGTGACGCCGGAGCAGTTTGCCCATTCCATCGTGCTGGAACGGCAGTACGGCGAGCGCACCAGCGAGCGCCTGCGCGCCATGATGAACGCCGTCATCCACCGCGACGAGAACACGGTCGGCGAGTACCTCGACGTGCTCGTCAATACGGAAGGCGGCATCAACACGCTGGCCGATTACTTCGAAGACCGATATGACGAAGTGCTGAGCTTTGCCACCAGCGGGCGCTTTGCGCCAGAATACGAGCAGGATGCCGGGATACAGGTGCACACCACCTGGCTGATGGAAAAATTGGAGGAACTGGACGAAAGCCTGGGTTTCGGCAACCACATCGAGGATTCGCGGCCGCTGCTGCAGCGTGCCGAAGTGGCCGATGGCGACTGGATGGAAACCGCCTGGCTGCTGCGCTACGAGTTTCCCGATGCGTTCGAGGAATTGATGGGTGTGCTGCGCGCGCGCGTAGCCAAGCATGTGGAAGCGCTCAACGCCATGCTGCTGGCCGCCGAGGCAGGCGAACCCAGCGGCGACGAAGAAGAGTCCGCCATTTGATGATGGGTGAAGCGATGGCAACGGGCTTGACCGGACTGGCCGCGTTCGACAGCCGGCCTTTTTTTGACAAGGCGCTGCATCACGGCGTGAAGCAGGGAATCATTTCGCCCGAGCGCCTGCGCGCCATTGAGGCGGACTTTGCGAAGGGCATCGTGCAGATCGCCAATTATTTTGGCACCGCGTATCTGCGCCCCGAACTTGAGCAGGCGGTCCGCCGCATGGTCTATCTGATGAGTCTGTATCTGGAAGACGTGTCAGGAGGGGCGGTGGCCGTTGCCGCCGCATCCTTGCGCGACAAAACCCTGCTATCGCATTCCAAAGGCGGGTCGGACATGCTGAAGCGGCTGCAGGCGATGCCGGACAGCAGCCTGATGATCGGGAATATCGTGTCGCCCGAGAGCCAGCGCGCCTATCTGGACGACAGGACCGCAGCCCATACCCTCACGCTTGCCGAATACCGGGCTGAACGCGCGGTGCGGCAGGTCAGCCAGGATACGATTGATTTTTCGCTGTGGCTGGCCAGAAAAATGGGTGTCGCGCGCGGCGATTATGACGATGCCGAGGCGTTGATCCGCAGCGCCATGCTGGTGCTGTTTGTCGACAAGGCTGCGTTGACGCTACCGACGCGCAGCGGTTTCGTGCATCTGGTCAAGGCCGCCAAACGCCCCCAGGCCAAGCTCGACGCGGTGCGTTTCCAGGCGTTTTTCGCTGATGCCCCGGCCGTGTTCCAGCAGCTAGCCCAGCGCGCGATGGCACGCTTTGTCGAACAGGACCTGCCGCAGATTCGCGCGGACGACACCACGGCGGACAAGCTGCTGTACGGGGATACCGCCCAGCCTTACTTTGTCGGCGAAAGCCTGGACGAAGACGTCAGCGAATATGACCGTCTGGTGGCCAAGGAATGGCAGCGCGTGACGCGCGGCGAGTCGGACGACCCTCAGGTGCTGGCCACCGTCTTTCTGCTGCTGGCGACGGGGCTGCCGCCCAAGGCCTCGATGCTGCTGAAAGACGCCAAGGAAGTCACCCGCATCTTCCGCAGCAGCGGGTTTGATTCGCAGGCCGTGCTCGGTTTTGTCGACCAGCATGCGCCCGAATCGCAGCGCGCCGATCTGCGCCGGGCCTGGTCGGACGACATCCGGCGCGAAGCGGAAGAGCGCCTCGCCGACACCGATCCCAACTGGCCGGATGCGTATATGGAACGCGCACTTGCGTACTTGCACGGTGCGTGCCGCGCGAGCTGGAAAAAGCGTCGCTGAATGGCCTGCCTGCCGTGCCGTTCTGCGGCATGCGCATCAAATCATCAGCCAGTCCACACCCATTTCTTTTTCGACTGCGACGTGGCCAGCTTCAATTCGGTAACTTAGTGAGCAGGCCTGAACCGGATTCGATAGCACGGCCGGATTGAGGATGCCGAAGATGTCGCCGTTGCAACGTGCCGATCTCGACACCAGCCCTGGAAACCCTTCCCGGTGCAGCCGCTTGCCAATAGTCTGGGTGGCATCGTAGCTCGCTGGATGAACAAGATCGGGGATACGTTTCAGCTCCGGCCGAAAATCCACCAGCGCAGCATCCCCCCGCACCCAGACCACCTTGCGCTCAATGCGCACGCCCTCACGGTCAAAGCCGGCATCGGCCAGCAAGCCGTTGCGCCAGTGCCAGACGGTCTCGTGGACCGTGGTTTCGATGGTGTCCGCGCCATACCAGATGCCGAAGGTGCTGTCCGAAAAGCGGCTGCGTGACCAGTTCGGCGGCTGGAAAGGGTAGGCGACCGCCTCGATCCAGGCCGCTTCCTCAAACGGCCGATTGATGATGGGGGCA
>MGZO01000059.1:12726-20579 GCA_001802655.1 Hydrogenophilales bacterium RIFOXYD1_FULL_62_11 | reverse complement strand
TGCCACCGCTTATCCTGCCGACAAACGTGACGCCACCGCCGCCGCGCATGGCGTGGATGTCTCGCATCGCGGCGGCAAGCCCGGCTTTGTGCGCATGGACGATGACTGCACCTTGACCGTCCCCGATTACGCCGGCAACCTGTTTTTCAACACGATAGGTAATCTTCTCGTTAATCCGCGCGCCGGTCTGCTCTTCATCGATTTCGAAACCGGCGACCTGCTGTATCTGGCCGTTGATGCCGAAATCATCTGGGAAGGCGAACAGCTCAATGCATTCGAGGGCGCGCAACGCCTGCTTCGCTTCCGCGTGGGCGCGGTTCGGCACGTGGAAGCCTCTCTGCCGTTGCGCTGGGGGCCGGCGCAGCTCTCGCCTTTCCTGGAGCGGCCGTAAGGCAGTCCAGGGTCAAACACTGAGGTTTCTCCACGAATCAAATCATGCGGCCATAGCGCGATTGATTGCGGCACTAATCTGTCGCAGCACATGACGGCAAGGCCACGGGTCCCTGAGTTTTCGCAGCAGCGCAGGTGAATCGATCACACGCTTTGCCAGCATCATCACCGGCAGCTCCGCCCGATCCTTGCGGTATGTGCTCGTCAAATGGTTCAAAGGACTTGGGTTGAGTAACCCAAGCAAGCAAAAACCTGACTATTCAGCCTTCGTTTTTTCCCTTATTTCAGCCATTTTTTCCCGCCACTCATTTAGCGCTTCAGCCTCTATCGCAAGCTGAAACGCCGCAACCTCTAATTCTCCAAGCTTTGTATCTTCTAGTCTGCGCATTAACTTCCCCCGCATTCTCGACAACAAACGTTCAATTTCCTTTTCAGGCAAAAGCTTGGCCTTGTTGAGGTACGCTTCAACGAGTGTCTTCATCATCGCAACACATCCTTGGTTGTAGAAAATCGCAGTTTTTTAATGCTACATCCTTACCTGATTGGCGCGCTATCTCAGCCAGGGTCATGGGGCCAAAATGGCGCTAAGCAGACAAAAAATATCCAGTGAACAAACACGTTTTTAAATTCAGATGAAAATAATCTGTAATTCTTTTACAAACATTTTGATCTAGGCTGTGCATCTAACTTGGGTGTAAACCACCCGGCAGAACAACCACAGGGGACACATAATGTTTGGGTTGTATTCTTGGGTCTGCCTGGTTTTTCGCTCTCCCAGACCGGCGTGGTACGCTTTTGCGTTGATCGCACTGTGCTCGACGGCCCCGCCTGGATTAGCGGCCCCGACCCGGACGGCTTTGCTGAATGCCTCTCCCGAACTCACTGGTCTTGCGGCGTGCCTTGCCGCCCAGATTAGAGATTCAGGCTCCTTGGTGGGTGCGGAGACGCTGTCCGAAGGTCTGGAGTTTCGTCTGGTGCTCCGTGCCGAACCTGGCGAGCCGGCCCTGCTGGTCGTCCAGGGTCTGCTCAAACCTGATATCGCGAGCCTTGTTGAATCCCACAATCATGACGATGATCCGGAAGCCCAGCCGGAAGCCGCTCGGCGCTTCTTTCATCTTCTGCGCATCCCGGTAGGTACGCGTGCATGGGTATGGCAGCGAGAACGGGAGGCGGCCCTATGCGGCGAGGCTGCCAATTGGGTTGCCGGTCTGCGTAGCCGCCCCATCCTGTTTGATCGACTCGGACCGGGCGGCGACCCCCTTTAGCCTGCATGGGCAAGCAGCCTCGTAGTGCCCAAGCAGGGGAGGGGAGGGTTTGTAATTACACCGCCACACAGTTATGTGATGTTCTCAGTCCCATCCCCCTCCCTATGGAGACTGACCCATGCAACCCATGCTTAAACCCCTCGCCGCACTGGTATGCCTGACCCTGGCCGGCCCCGTCCTGGCCGATTGCGTCGGCAACGTCACCATTGGTGAGGGCGCCTCCCAGATCGCCACCACGGTAGCCAACAAGGCCGTTGGCAGCACCTGCCTGAACGACCTGATCATCGATACCGCCGCAGATGGCGCCAACTACGGCAGCCATGGCGAGTTCATCGCCAACCTGGCGAAGCAAGTCGCCGCTTGGGCCAAGAAGCATGAGATCAGCCCGCGTGAAGCTGCCAATATGCTGGTGGCTGGAGCGAAATCCGACGTGGGCAAAACCATGAAGGTACGTGTCATCGCCTTCAACGATTTTCACGGCAACATCGACGGCGCCAACCTGAACTTCACCAGCACCGTGGATGGCATTCCTGCCCGCACCCCCGCCGGTGGTGTCGACTACATGGCCGGCTTGGTGAAGCAGCTGAAGGCGGCCACGCCCAACAGCGTAGTGGTTTCTGCCGGCGATCTGATTGGCGCCAGCCCCTTGAATTCCGCTCTGTTCCACGACGAGCCCAGCATCGAAACCATGAATCGCCTGGGTCTTGAGTTCAATGCCGTGGGTAACCATGAGTTCGACGAAGGCCGCGACGAGTTACTGCGCATGCAGAACGGTGGTTGCCATCCAACCGACGCCAACAGCTGTCAGGGCGAGAGCGTCGGCACCCCCTATCCGTTTGAAGGCGCCAAGTTCAACTTCCTGGCCGCCAACGTGGTGGATACCGCCAGCGGCAAAACCCTGTTTCCCGCCTATGGGGTGAAGAACTTCAAAGGCAACCGGGTGGCGTTCATCGGCATGACCCTGAAAGGTACGCCCAGCATCGTCACCCCCGCCGGCATCGCCGGGCTGGAATTCAACGACGAGGCCGACACCGTCAACAAACTGGTGCGCAAGCTCAAGCGCCGTGGAGTCGACGCGGTAGTCGTGCTGCTGCACGAAGGCGGTTTCGCCCCCGGCAGCATCAATGGCTGCTCCGGTGTCTCGGGTCCTATCGTAGACATAGTCAGCCGTCTGGATGACGCAGTGGATCTGGTGGTTTCCGGCCACACCCATCAGGCCTACAACTGCAGCCTGCCGAACAGCAAGGGCCGCAGCATCGCGGTGACCAGCGCGGGTGCGTTCAGTCGCATCATGACCAGCATTGACCTCACGCTGGACACCCAAACCAAGGACGTGATTGCCGTCAGTGCCGATAACAAGCTGGTGGACCGTAACAACGTATTGGGCGCAGTCGAGCCCATCGTCCCGGTTGCCGAGATCAGCAATATCGTTGCCAACTACAACGCCATCACTTCCCCCATCGCCAACCGGATCATCGGCAGCATCACGGCAGACCTCACCACAACCCGGAATGTCGCGGGCGAGTCCGCTCTGGGCGACGTGGTGGCCGACGCCCAACTCGGCGCCACCGCATCCGCAGACAAAGGTGGCGCGGTCATCGCCTTCATGAACAGCGGAGGCATTCGTGCCAACTTCACCTACGCCGGCAGCACAGCCGGTGAAGGCAACGGCAACGTTACTTACGGCGAGTCCTTCACCGTACAGCCCTTCGGCAACAGCCTGGTGGTGAAAACGCTTACCGGCCAGCAGATCTACGACCTGCTCAACCAGCAGTGGGCAGCCAATCAGTACGCCGATGGTGGACGCACCTTGCAAGTGTCCAACGGCTTCACCTACCAGCACACCTTCGTGTCCAAATTGAGCCCGCTGGGAGGGCTGTATGTGTGCGACGGTTCGGTGAAGGTCAACGGGGTGCCGGTGGACAAGGCCGCCAGCTACCGGGTGACCATGAACTCCTTCCTGGCCAGCGGGGGCGATAACTTCACCGTATTCAACCTCGGCACCGACCAGTTGGGCGGTGACGTGGATCTAGACGCGCTGGAGTCTTATTTCCAGGCTAATCCGGGCGGCGTTGCGCCAGGCCCGCAAGATCGCATCCAGCAAGTTGCGGCCTGCAATTAACCCGGCAAGCATGCCGGGCATGCCGGGTCGGATGTTCTCGCAAATTGAAAGTTGGCTTTAACTACAGTTTGTTAGGGCCAATTAAAAGCTGAAAAATAAGGGTATTTTCTGGGTGTGTCCATAGTTGAATGTCGAAGGCGGCGCTCGAAAGAGCAGCCGCCTTTTTATGGATTCATGGGGCTTCCAACCCCTTGCTAAATCCGACCGTTGTGACGGGTTACGGCATTGCCGGATCCACCGTCCGAAACCGACCCAATAGCGGTGTCACAAGTGTCCGTCCAGTCCTGAAAATCTGACAATCACGCCCACAATTTAGGCAACACGATAAACCGTATATATTGTTTATAGCCAAACCTATTTTAACCATAGTTATCCACAGTATTTGTGGATAATTCATTTTGATTCGTGCGAATGCCTGTTTCATCATTTCTGGCGCACCCGGGGTGATGAAACAGGGTAGTGGATTGAGGTTGTAACCGATTCAGTGATGACTTTCGCATTTTGCAAAATGCGGTTGTTCAGATACGTCTATAAGTTGGTGCAATTCAAGCAAGGGGCAATCTGAAGAAAAGGAAGGCGCCTCAAGTCCGGACAGGCACTCTATGTGGCGATACATCTGTGTTTGTCCTTCCCTGCGGTTAAGTTAAGTTTACTTCGACCCCTTGGCTGGCCGCCCTGTTTTGATAACTTCAAGACGGCGAACCGCGGCTACCACCGAGGCATCACTGAGTTTCGACAAGTTTGTAACGGCCGCACGCAGGATCTCGCTTTTTTTCGCAGATACGCCCACATTCAGACAACGCTTTTTAAGGGCGGAAATCAGGGCGTATTCACCCTCCGGCATGGTAAAGCTGTCGCGAATCAGTTTGGCTTTTTTCGCCTTGACGGGTTTACCTTCCTTTTCCTTGGCAACAAAAGGTTCCGGCGCGTGTGCGGCCTTCTTCGCTGGTGGGGACTTCCTTACCACTGGGCGAGCAACGGTTTTCTTTGCCGCAGGCATCGTGGCCTTGGCGGTAGCCGGAGCCCGCTTTCTGGCAGGCTTTGTGGCCGCAGTCGCAGCAGTTTTAGTTACCCTTGGACGAGTGGCTGGCTTGGCTGCTGATGACTTGGCGCTGGCAGCAGTAATAAGAGTGCTTGCCGCTGGTTTTACAGCTACGGTGTCAGCGGGGCTGTTGGTGTCATCGGCCATGGAAAATCTCCTTTTTCACATAAACAGAATAAACAGTATATGTAGTTAATTTGGATATTCAAGCATCCGGATCATTGGGTCGTCCGCAAGTCACGCGTCATGAAAAACGATCTGCTCGTTTTGTCATAAAAAAAAATTACGGCAGCCATGTCCTTTTTCAATGATGGATAAAACCAGAATTCTGGACTCTCCGAATGAGTGAGTTTTGCACTTATCACGCTTGTTCAGCCGGACCGGATGAGCCTTGCTGTGCGTCAGTTAGCAGCACGTTCGGCCTTGGGCTCGTGACATTTTCGGCCGCGCGCGGCTGATTTCAACATATAGGGTCAAGAACAAAAAGATGCCCCACCGCGAGGGCAGGGCGCCGAGGGCGATGATCAATCGCCCTTGCTGCGTGTCCAGATCAGGTTGTGCACGCCATCCTCTCCCTCGACCAGGCGGGCGTAGATGGTCGCAGGGAACGACGGGTCATCCAGGGTTGCCGACAGGTAAGGCCGTTCCGCCTTGCTGACCTTCTTCCACGCCGCGCCGATCTCGAAGTTGCCAGCGACGATGCGGTAGTCCGGGGCGTTCTCGCTTTCCTTGGCGTTCGGAATGAATTTGACCTTGACGTTGAGCGTCAGGGTGCGAACCGTGCCGGTGAAGTTGTCGTTTTGTGCGGTGAAGGTGCCGATGTTTGCCATGATGAATCTCCTTTTGGTGGTGCAAGATCGCGCCCATCGCGGCCTTGTCGGTGATCCGAAGGGCGAGGTACGGGCGGGCTGCATCGCAAAGCGGCCGCAACGTAGTGGAGGACCGGGAGGCGCGGCGATTTTGTTGCGCGAGGAGGGCACGTAGTGCCGGGGAAAATCGTTGCGCCGGACGGTTGCAGCCATGAAGCCCGAGGCGCAGCCGCTGCCTCGCCAGGATTCACGACAAGCCAAGGCCGCCGTTGGGTGCGATTCCACCCGAAAGGCATCATGGCTCTGGCATCTCCGCACAGGGGCTTTGCTGGCACGCGCCCTTTCGCAATTAAGGTCAGTTCCGAATCAGCAAGGATGAACGCCCCTTGTGCATTGACGCAGGCTTGATCGTTCGCGGCGTGGTTGGGTCTGGGCATGGTGGACGGTCTGTCGGTGAGCAGCCGTCGTTTGCGGCGACCTGCCCGTCAGCGTCGGGGATGGCGTGACATTGCACAACCCTGCGCAGCAGGACCAGGCGTACTCGGCGCACCACCGGTGCGGCGGCGTCTGGGCAGACTTCCTGAAACGCCACCTGCAACACTCCCGAAAGCGGGGCGTTTGTTGGTGGCGATTGCGGGGGCAGAGCGCACTAGTCAGGGCGAACGTAGCTCGCGGCCGATGTGATGCAGGCTTGGCGGGTGAGTCGTCGTGTCAGCCGGTCGGACGAAGAAGGGGCCGATCTGGTCGAACCAATTACGGCGGTAGAGCAGGGATCACCGGACGATCGCCACCTGCTCCTGGGTACAACAGAGGGAACAAAAAAAGTTAGATGCGCGCGGGGCGCAGCAGCGGACTCAGGCTTAGGAATTGAGCACAAAGGGAGACGAAGCGGGTCTGCTGTTGGTTCATGGGCTCAACGGTAACAGCGGCGGCGCGGCCAATAGGACGGGCCAAGAGATCGCGTCGCGTGGTCGTGGATGCTCATACTCCCCAAGCCTCCATCCAAGACGCCAACGCGTCCTTGCCCTGCTTTCGCAAGCCAGCCATCACACCATCGCGGTCAGCTTGAACGCGATTCTGGCTGAGCTTGAACTTGCCCTCCAGCAGCTCTACGCGCAGATCGATGCCGACAATGGTGGAACTGAGCCTGGCAATAAACTCAGGCGGCGCGTCAGAGACCTGCCAGGGTGTGGCGTTGATAGCCTCATGTTCGTCGGTCAGGGTCTCGATGTGACGCAGCAGCCATGCCGCGTCGTCGATGAGACGCAGCACGGCATGCGCATGGACCACGGCGTAATTCCAGGTGGGAACCACCTGACCGTGTTCGGCCTTGCTCGGGTACCAGGCCGGCGAGACATAAGCCTCCGGGCCATGAAAAATGACCTTAACCTTGCCGCCAATTTGGTTGCCAAGCGGATTGGCTCGCGCGATGTGTCCATGCAGATGCAGTCCATCCGTTTCATGGCTGAGCCGCAGCGGGAGGTGGTTGAGCGTCGGTTCACCCTCCCTTGGAGTCACCAGCGTGGCTAGAGGGTAGGCTCTCATCAAGGCATGCAAGGCCTCTACGCAGTGTTCACGAAAATGCTCTGGCAGATACATGTCAGTCTCCTTCTTGCGTTGAAATCGCCAGCGCCACCAGGCTTTGCCATTGGTGGATGGCTAGGCCGAGTACGATACAGATCACGCCAATCCAGACTCGCATGCTGACATCCTCGCCGTTAAGCAGGCTGCCGAGCAGCAATGCGATCACGGGCGTGACCAAGGTGATGAGCGATACCTTGCCAGTTTCCATGTGCTTGATGACGTAGTAGTAGAGCGCGAAGCCAAGCACCGAGCCGAATACGCCGAGATAGACGATGGCGGCCTCGGCGCGTGCCGGAATGGCGGCCGGGATATGGCCATCCATCAGCCACCACACCATGCCGAACAACGGTAGCGACACCGCCAACGCGCCGGCAGTAGTCGCTAGTGGCGGACTGTCGTCGCCGATACGCTTGATCCACACCATGCCGGAGGAATAGACCAGCACCGCCGCCAACAATGCCGTGACCCCGGCAACGGCGTGCGAGCCACCCATTTCATGCGTGTCGCCGAAAATCACCGCCAGCCCGACCAGCCCAAGCAGCATGCCGAGCAGTTTTTTCGGAGTTAATGCTTCTTCCTTCAGCCACAACAAGGCCAGCACACCCGTCACCAGCGGGGATAGGCCGAACAACACCGAGATC
>MGZO01000059.1:9369-12698 GCA_001802655.1 Hydrogenophilales bacterium RIFOXYD1_FULL_62_11 | reverse complement strand
CGGGCGCGTCGGTGCAGTGGCAAGCCAACCCGCCAGATCGCGATAATGAGGCCTGCGACGACAAGGCCGATGGCCATGCGCGAGGCAACGGCGAAGGAAAACCCCACGCCTTGGGCGCTCCACTTGATGGCGAGCGGCGTGGTGGCCCAGATCAGAATGACCGTGAGATAGGCGGCCGGTATGGACATGTCATGGCTCCTGCGTTACGTCGAAGGGGGATGCAAGCTGGCGTGTTCGGCCAGTTCGCTCTGGATGAAAGAAGCGATCATCGCGCGCCAGGTGGCCTCGGCCACGACGGGGTCGGCACCCAGTTCGCGGGCAAAGCCGGTTACCTTGGCAATGACCTGCTCGACGCGTTGCGGCGCCGGGATTTCAGTGGTATTGCTCTTGAAACGCGCGGCCTGTTTTACGTAAGCACCGCGTTCAGCCAGCAGGGCCAACATCTGCCTATCGATGCGGTCGATCTGACCGCGCACCATTTCAAGAGAATCACACTCCACTACGTTTGCCATGAGCCACTCCTTTTCGGACGATGAAAAACAAAAAAGGCCGCGCACCTTTTGGGTCCGCGGCCTTTTCAGGGAAATCGAATAGCTACAACTAGACTGATCTTCCTCCTGCCCCGGACGCGATGACGCGCAGCCACATATTCAGTGGCAGTCGGCGGATCACAGCAAGGGAGGCAAAGACGAAAGTCATGCGAGGATTGTCGGGGCTATTGCTTCCAGTCGTCAAGGAGTTTTGGGGCTACCGTAACTGCCGGAAGTCCAGGCTGAGAAGCGCGAAGGTGTCGAGCGCCTCGTCACCAAAGGATTTCTGCGGTTGTGCGCGGCCAGCATGATAGATATCTCTCCCGATTCGTCGATGTGCTCGTTATTTCAAGATCGGGCGTGGGAATCAGTGTTATGCAGAAGTCGTTAAGTTTCACTTGCAATCTCACGCTGAAGTTTTTCCAGCTCATCTAGAATTCGGATGAATTTTTCACCAAATGGTGTAACCGTATATTCCACGCGCGGAGGGACTTCGCTGTGAGCAACGCGCTCAATGATGCCAAATTCCATGTTTTTGCGCAGACACTCGTTAAGCACTTTTGTAGTTAAGCCCTCAACATTGCGAACCATTTTCCCTGGCCGATTGATGCCATTTGCCAAGAGCTGATAGACGGTAAGTGACCATTTGCAGCCATAGATGGCCTCCACCATGCGCGCACTCCGTACATGGGCGGATTTTCTGGAAAAAGTTTTATCTTGGCTGCTCATTAATATGCACCAATAAGTGACTACCGTACCAATTTGTACCTACTTCTCAGCAGGCAACAGAGTTCCATAAGCTACCCGCTCCTGCAACTACTTTGGATGCCATCTGATGGAAAACGTAACTCAACCCTTAGCCCTGATAGTAGGTGGATCCAGCGGAATGGGCTTTGCAGTCGCAAAGCTTTTGTTGGAACGTGACATACACACTGTGATTGTGGGAAACGTACTGAAAAAGCTGGAGACGGCAAAGCGCGAACTTTCCGCATTTGGCAATATTGAGGCTTTCCAAGCCAATTTATACGAGCCGAACGATGTGCAGCGCGTTGTTGCTTTTGCCGAGAACCACGGCCGCCACATCAAATACATGGTGAATGCGGCAGGCTACTTCAAGCCCACGACATTCCTTGAACACACCCACAAGGACTATGACACCTACCTGGATTTGAACCGAGCCTCCTTTTTCATTTCACAGGCAGTAGCTAAGAACATGGCGGCGAACGGTGGCGGCTCGATTGTGCATATTGGGTCGATGTGGGCAAAACAAGCTATTAAAGCGACGCCTTCCTCTGCCTATTCGATGGCGAAGTCAGGATTGCACGCACTCACGCAACACATGGCGATGGAGCTGGCTGACCACAATATTCGGGTAAACGCAGTTTCACCGGCCGTGGTTAAAACACCTATTTATGAGTCATTCATTGACCCAAGTAAAATCGACGAAACACTTGCTACATTCAACGGCTTTCATCCGATTGGTCGGATTGGCACACCAGAGGACGTTGCTAAAACCATTGCCTTTCTCCTCAGTGACGATGCCAGCTGGGTGACCGGTGCAATTTGGGATGTCGACGGCGGGGTCTTGGCTGGACGTAACTAAAACTCCGGGTAGTTGGCTTTACGCCGCTACCAGTCCAGGCGGCCAGTCCGAGCGCCACGTAGTGGCGCTGTGTTGAGCGAGTTGTTAGGCTCTACCAGCTCGAGCTTGTGGCCACCGGGATCTGAGACTACAGAACGAATGCCGCGCTCAGAAGAGATGGGCGGCTGAACGACTGAGCCACCATTGCCCTCGACAGCGCGAATAGCTAGCTCCATTGAGCTAACGCTGAGGCCGAAAATTGCGGTACCGGGCACGGCAGCAAGCTTGCCTGCAGGATAAAGCTCAAGCACAACGGAGCCCAGCTGACAGGAGTAGTGGTCCGGGCCAGAGCCATGCTTCTCCTTTGTAAGGCGGAGGCCGAGGGCTGCATAGAACCTTCCAGCCAGATCGAGGTCTGCGAAGCGGAGGACAACGAGACTCAGTGTTGGGCTATTCATTGTTCCACTGACTTGGGGCCTAACGTAAAAGTAAGGGGCTGCGCGCTTTTGCGCAGTCCCGCTTGACTGAAAGGTTGGGCAGCACTATTTGAACCCCACCAACGGGCAGACGGTGTTGAGCACTTTGGCCGACATCTCCTGCAACGGTCCGAAAACGGGAAATTGCTTGTAGCCAGTTTGGATGTATCTGAGCTCTGTCGAGCTATGTAGATCACTGATTAGGCGTAGGATGCCAAGCTCTTCATCCGAGAGAGACACATGCTCAGTAACGCCATGTTTGCAAGCCGTCGCCCAGCAGGCTTCTAGATTGTGTCCCACCTTTTTCAAGCCCTCTAGATCTACACCTTTCCACCTTAGATACGCCTTCAACGCCAATTCGGTCGCATGAGCGATTAAAAACATGACCGGCGCGGGGGCGACGATCTCGTAGCCTTTTCGATTGCCAATTACGTCGTCTGCAGCAATTGCCGCGTCGTAGTACTCACGGGCGAAACGCGCGAGGCCGATCGCCGATGTTCGATCTTCTTCGTTCATGCTGCCCAACGTTCAAGGTAACCGGCCGCCGGAGGCCGAAGGCCGGAGGGAACCTGCAAGCGCAGCTTGCAATCGGTCCGGTTGACCGCAGGGTTGGGCGTCGTGGAAGCACCAATGCCAAGGCTCATAGAGATACCCCTGTGCATTGCCTGCGGGAAAGGACAAATGGAAGCTGAAGTTGATGGCGTGGCGTGTGAGCCAAGCGAAGGCCGCCGTTTGCTCAAA
>MGZO01000059.1:5879-9299 GCA_001802655.1 Hydrogenophilales bacterium RIFOXYD1_FULL_62_11 | reverse complement strand
AAATCCACGGCGCGCCCGGTGTGGTGTTCGCTGAAGCCAGGAGGGGCGCAAACAGTAAGGATTTCTTCGATGCGTCCGCCGGCCGCGAGCTTTCGGCGGACAATTTCGGCCTGCCTTTCGACACTGCGAAACGCAGACACGATGAGAAGTTGAATGTTCTCGGTATTTGCAGCGGCCTTCATCGAGCGCCATGCCTGTGCGGCTGCAGGAACCAAGAAATGCTCTCTTCCATCTTCTCCGACTTCAACAATTTCGAGCTCGGTTGCCTCTTCACATTCGCGTAAGCCGCGACCTTCGATTGATTCGACAGAAATACCCAATTCAGTTGCGAATGAGTGAAGATCAGTGCGCATGGCTCTACGACGCCCAACGTAGAGCTAACCGGCGGCGCTTTAGCGCCGTCCAGCGACCGAAGGGAGCGAGGTTGAGCGCCATGTTGGGCGTCACTGCACGGGTACCCAATCGGTTGGCAGTTGATGCCATGGCTGATGAGGAAACCGCGCCGCCATATCCTGCTTCTTGAGCCGTTCACGCCTGATGCTGCCTCCTACCGCCCATGCATCGGCTGTTTCGCTGAAGTCGGCACGTAGCCTCGGAGGTACATGATAGGTGGCGTCGTAGGCAGCGATGATCTCCAAGTCTTGAATCTCAGGGTCATGCACTAGGGTGTTTCTTAGGATGTTCCGGCCCTTCCAAAGGGTTACGGTAAGAGTACCAACGGGCCACTGAACCAGGACAGGTTCTTCAAGCAATTCAGGCCGAACCTCGTGACGCCCCAGATGGAGCCACTTCCCTGTCCGAAGGGCCACACCAATTGAGGGGTAGATGACGCCGAATCTTGACATGAGCGCGGCCGCCAAAGCCTCCTCAATCAGGACTTCTCGACTCCGAAACCTGAAGAACCCGATTTGTTTGTTGGGTGCAACTTGGCCGTAGTAGAGATATGAGTCGTCACCGTCGATAGCGTATAGCGTGCCGGGCTTCAGATCAGCGCGAGCCTTCGGTGAGGGAGGAAACGGCAGGGCAGTATTCATGTAGGTGTTTGTAGCGCCCAACGTTAAGTTGAGGGGCGCGCCGCTTTTGGCGCGGAATCTTCCCCCGATTTAATTGACACCGGGTTATTGAGCCAACAGTCTTTCATACGTTGCAGGCGACACGTAGTTCAGGGACGAATGGATTCTACTGCGGTTGTAGAAAGGGATATAGCTGCGCAGCACCGACAGCATCTGGTTATCCTCAGAGAAGGTACAGCCGTGAATCGTCTCCGACTTCATCGAATGGAAGAAGGATTCCATGAAGGCATTGTCGGTGACCTTGCCTGGACGATTCATGCTTTGCGTGATGTTCAATTCAGCCAGGCGCGCCCCGAACGCATTGGCAGCGTACTCGATGCCGCGATCCGTGTGGAAGATCAGCCCCGGCGGCGGACGGCGGTTTCCTACTGCATGATTAAGCGCCCGCAACGTCAGCACCACATTCTTCTGTCGCCCGAATGCCCAGCCCACAATGCGGCGTGAACACCGGTCCATCACCACCGCCAGATAACGGTAGATCGACCCCACCTTCAGATAGGTAATATCGCCCACCCAAACCTGATTGGGCTCGGCAGCCGAGTGTTCAAATTGGCGATTGGGCAGGCTGCCAAAGAAGCGCTTCATATTGGGTACGGTGTAACGAAGGGTGGCAACGCGGGCGCGGATGCCGTGGTCTCGCATCAATCGGGCCACCCGGTTTTCACCAACGCAAACACCGCTTGTTTTCAATTCATGATGGATGCGCGGACTTCCATAGAGGCAACGACTGGCCTGATGGATCCGGGTGATCTGCTGCATCAGGGCAGCGTTCTCCTGCGCCCGTGGACTGAGTCCTCGGCTTCGCCAGGCATAGAACCCGGCCCGGGTCACCCCATACATACGGCACATCACTGCGACTTGGTGGGTTTCCCGGTTTGCTTCGATGAACTCGAAGATTTCCGTTTTTGATCGGAAGCAAACCGGATGGCTTTTTTTAGGAGGTCGTGCTCCTTCTGGAGCACCTTGTACTTCTTCTCCAGATCCCGCAGCCGCTTCAGTTCAGAAGCGGCTTCCAGATCCAGCTTGACGCCTTTGGTCACGATCAATCCCTCCCTGGCTTGCTTGCGCCAGCGTGACAGCATGAAGGGGTGAATGTCCAGCGCGTCTGCAACATCCTGTATGAGGACATCGGGAAGGTCGCTTAATCGAACCGCCGTCGCCTTGAATTCTTCGCTGTAGCGGTTGGTTTTTCTGGGGCCGGATTTGGCCATGTTGCACCTCCAATCGGTTAGATGGAGGTGTCAACTATTTCGGGGGAAGGTTACCGTCCTGCTTGAGCGTCGGGTTAGCGAGGTAACGGGCCAAGGCCAAAATCACCCGAAAGTCCCTCAAAATAGTTTATTGAAAATAAATCAGTTAGGGGACGTTACTTGAGAGGCGGAACACTAAAAGCCATATTCTCTTTCCACCCGGCAAACACGAACGCGGAAACTGCTATACCAATCTTTTGCTTTCTCCTGGGTCTCGCGATGCTCAGCATTTTCCTTCCACGCCTTTATTGCCTCAAGACTTGACCAATACGAAACGGAAATCCCAATTTCTTGCCGGGCGGTTTCGAAGCCGAGAAATCCGGGCTGTTTTGAGGCAAGCTCTAGCATTCGTTTTGCTGCGTGAGCATAACTGTTGTCGCCGTCAGTACGGACAGAGGTAAAAATGACCGCATAGTATGGAGGCGCGTGTGTCTTCGCTACAGTTTGCATAAATGACTCCTGTTTTTTGCCTAATGAAGCTGTATAAAAAGTCTCATTTGTGCATCTTGCCGCACAGCAACAAGTGCATCAACATCGGACCATTGTTAACGAGTGGAGCGCACCTGTGGTTTTCAAAACTGACCGGATTCCAAGATTCGGAGCCCGGTGTTGGCTTTGGTTTGTTCGGCGCAGTTACCTGGGCTGGTCGCCGTTGCCGCCGTCTTTCCTGAGTTCATCCCTGATCCCGCGAACAACCGAGCCAGCGAGGGCATGGCCGAGACGATCAACGGGCTGAACAAGGCTGAGCTGATCCACCGCAGAGCGCCCTGGAAGACCCGTGAGGCGCTGGAGCTGGCCACGCTCGAATGGGTGTGCTGGTTCAACCACCACAGGCGGTTGCTCGAACCGCTTGGGTATATCCCGCCTGCAGAAGCTGAGGCAAACTACTATCGGCAACTTGCCAACCAGGCCGAGACAACAGCCTGACTTAAACCAAATAGCCTCCACGATTCCCGGGGCGGTTCAGTAAGTACGCCTGGCTGAAGGTGAGCAAAGCGTGTAGCGCGACATCTGTGCCGTGCGCAGGCCGATCAGGCTAGACTGTTAGGCGGTCTTGCGGGGCGCCAAGCCTGCGCGGCGGGGTGGGCGTCAGCCGC
>MGZO01000059.1:0-5817 GCA_001802655.1 Hydrogenophilales bacterium RIFOXYD1_FULL_62_11 | reverse complement strand
CGATGCCCCCCAGAGCTACAGCAGCCCGCGTTCTGCAAACGACTGGATGGCGCTACCAGCGACGATCAGGTGATCCAGCACCCGCACGTCTACCAGCGCCAGTGCCGACTTCAGCGTCTGCGTCAGCGTCTCGTCGGCCCGTGAGGGTTCCGCCACACCCGACGGGTGGTTATGCACCAGCAGCAGCGCAGCGCTGTTCCTGGCCAGGGCCTCCTTGACCACCTCGCGCGGATACACCGATGTCTGGCTCACCGTGCCGCGAAACATCTCGACGTAGTCGATGACCCGGTTCTGTGCGTCCAGGTGGATGACGGCGAACACCTCGTGCTCCAGCGTCCCCAGCTTGACCCGCAGGAAGTCGCGCACCACCTGCGGCGAGGTCAGCGCTTCGCAGCCGCGCATCTGTCCTGCGAGCACACGCCGCGCAGCCTGCAACACCTCGTCGGCATTGGCCGGACGGTAGTCGCCCGCGACATCGCGAACGAGAAGGGAAGAATCGAGAGAAAGAGAAAGTTGCGACATGATCGTGCTCCAGTCCGAATCGGGCGGAATTGCCCGGAACCGGAGGAACACGGCGCAGCGCAGCAGTCAGGGGTCGCAGACGGCCGCATGGACGCCAGCGTGCTAAGCACGCGCAGCCCTTGACGGCGAGAACGACGTGGTACGTTGAAGGGAACAGCAAGGCCGCCCCCCACACTCCACTGCAACATGGCAAGCGTAGCGCGCAGGCCCGAAGGGGCCGGAGGCGTCAGGGATCAAAGCCGCATGGCCGCGACTCGGCACGAGGCGCGGGGCAACGCCCGCGAGCCCGACGGCACGATGTGCCGGAATGCCATTTTGCTTTGGATGTTTTGTCCGAAATAACACCACATTTTTCGGACAAACGAAGTGCGGTTAGCATCCGTCTGGGGTATCGATTTGTGCAGTCCCGGAATACAGCCTTCACAGTCATCCCAACTCATACGCAAAAACCTTGGGTTTTTGTCGGTTTTTGCATATGATTCGGGAATGGCTTCCCTTGATAAATTCGTTGATGACCGGCTTCTCCATGGCCGTGCGCACTTCAACCGCGAAGAGGCGCTGGCTGCGGTCGACCTGAATCCTGATGGCCTGACCGCCGCGATCACACGGCTGGTGAAAAAACAGCGGCTGGCCAACCCTCGCCATGGCTTCTATCTGATCCTGCGTCCCGAGGATCAGATGACCGGCGCTCCCGATCCCGTGCGTTGGATCGATCCCTTGATGAAGTACCAGGGTCTCGACTATCGCATCTCGCTGTTGCGTGCTGCGGCCTTCCACGGTTCATCGCACCAGGCCGCCATGGTCTTTCAGGTAGTTGTGCCCAAGCAGTTGAGGGACTTCGAGATCGGACGCCATCGCCTCCAGTTTCTCTATCAGACGCCCAAGGCCTTCGCAAAGCTCAATCAACCCGATCAGCTCGATCGGATGAAGAGTGATGCAGGTTTTGCCCAAGTGGCTGGCGTCGAGCTGACGTTGCTGGATTGCGCACGTTACTTCCACAAGGCCGCCGGCATCAATGGGGTTGCGCAGATCGCCAAGGACATTGGAGCCAAGGCCGAGCCGCGTGTGCTTGCCAAAGCGGCCGCTGCCTATGAAAACTCGTCTGTGCGCCGGCTGGGGTACCTGCTCGAACGGGCAGGGCACACGCGACAAGCCAACGCGCTGGAACCCTTCGTCAAGAAGGCCAAGACAGCGGTGCTGCTGGATCCTTCCGTCAAGCCCCTCATTGAATCCCTCCCCGAGCTTCAGGAGAAAGACGCCCGGTGGAAGCTCGTGATCAATGAACCTGTGGAGATCGACTTTTGATTCCGAGTTCCTACATCCAGGCCTGGAGCACGAAAGCCCCTTGGCCCGACGCGCGGCAGATTGAGCAGGACCTGATCATCAGCCGCGCGTTGTGCGACCTGTTCAACGCGCCGATGCTGAAAGACAAGATCGCTTTCCGCGGTGGCACCGCGATCAACAAACTGCTGTTCAAGCAGCCACTGCGCTATTCGGAAGACATCGATCTGGTGCAGACGCAGACTGAGCCCATCGGCACGACGGTCGATGCGATCCGCGAAGCCCTGTCATGGCTCGGCAAGTGCAATCGCGAGCAGGCGGGGCATTCGATGCACCTGGTGTTCAAATTCACGCCCGAAGCTGATCCGCAGGCGACGCTGAAGCTCAAGGTTGAGATCAATACACGCGAGCATGAGCATCTGCTCGGCATCAAGTCGTATCCCTTCGCGGTGGAAAGCGACTGGTACCAAGGCGAGACCGAGATCGCGTCCTTCGAGCCAGAGGAACTGTTCGGCACCAAACTGCGCGCATTACTGCAGCGGCGCAAGAACCGCGACCTCTTCGATCTGCACCACGGACTCGACCAGCTCGCCATGGATCGGGACAAGCTCATCGCCTGCTTCGACCACTACCTGGCGCTTGAAGGCAAACCCATCACGCGCGCCGTCGCCGAGCAGCGAATGCTTGAAAAGCTCACACGTAGCCTGATCGAGGACATCGCGCCATTACTGCCGGCCGGCGTCCGCTTCAACGACGATGATGCGGTACAGGCTTTCGAGCGCGTCTGGACGGAACTGATCACCCGTATCAAAGGTGATGCGTGGAAGCTGACCGACAAAGCGCTCGAAGAACTGCGCGCAAAGAAATATCCCGGCCTATTGAGCCGGTAAGGGAGACCCCGTGCACTTGGGGAGCCTGACGAAACTCATCTCGGTGGACAGCATGATGAATGAGTCAGATAACGCGAGCCATGCCAGCCAAATTACAAGGAGATAACGTTGCGCGTCCTGCAGATAAAAATCGAAAACTTCAGAGGCATTAAGAACGCTGATCTGACGTTCGGCGGCCACACGCTTCTGGTCGGCGGAAAAAACGTTGGTAAGAACACGGTTTGCGATGCGCTTGACCTTGTACTCGGTCCGGACCCAAAAGGCACTCTTTTGGAATGCTGGTCACGGCTCCTGGGGGCGTGCCCTTTGTCAGTCACTTGCCCTTCATCTTTGAGCGCTCCGCAGATTCACAAGGCAGGTTGCTCGGCCACATGGCGCGGGCGAACCCTCAGTGGCAGCATTTTGCAGTGAGCAGTGAGGTTTTGGTCGTATTTTAAGGACCACATGCTTACGTTTCACCTTCGTGGTATTCATCGCCTGGTGTCCCAACGTGGAATTACGCGGTGGTTCAGCTACGCGGGATACCCCGGCTCATTGAAGGTGAGTCCGAGCTTGAGGCCTTGGTTGAACAACTAACCCATGTTCATGAATCTCACTTGCCAAATCCATGGAAACCCAACCTTACGGGTGAACGCCGTTCAAAACTTCTCAACATGATTGTGGGCTTTGAAATCGAACTCACGGATATTCAAGGCAAGTTCAAACTCAGCCAAAACCGTTCACCTGAAGACCAGTGGAGTGTTGTTGAAAAGCTGAGTCAGTCAAGCAACCAAACTGAGGTCGCAGTTGCAAAGCTCATGTCGGGCGCGACAAGTTAAATCACCCATCCCCTTATAGCCCCAGTTCGCTAAGTCCAGGATGATCGTCAGGGCGCCGCCCCTGCGGCCAATGGAATTTCCGTTCCGCCTCCTTGATCGGTAGGTCATTGATGCTGGCAAAGCGACGTTGCATCAGCCCATTGTCATTGAACTCCCAATTTTCGTTGCCGTAGGAACGAAACCAATTGTCTGCGTGGTCACGCCATTCATAGGCGAAGCGGACGGCGATGCGCTTGTCTTCAAAAGACCATAGTTCTTTGATCAAACGGTACTCGATTTCCTTTTCCCATTTGCGGGTAAGGAACTGGACGATTTCTGCCCGGCCACGTGGAAACTCCGCGCGGTTGCGCCACTGGCTGTCGGGCGTATAGGCCATTGATACGCGTGTGGGATCGCGGCTGTTCCATCCGTCTTCGGCCATGCGCACTTTCTGGATTGCCGTCTCACGTGTGAACGGCGGAATGGGAGGGCGGACTTCCTGTTGGGTGTTCATGCTTTACTCCTTGTGGTGGGTCGGGGTGAACAGGTTGTCGTCCAACTGCCTGTGTTTGCCAGATAAGGCGACAGCTGGGGTTCGCCCTTCCAGCGCAGGGGCAGTGAGGCAACAACATGCGTGACGTGCCGTATCGTTAATCGCAGCAGGCGTTCTGCACCGGCAAACGCATTCAGTTCGGGGCCGTCGAAAATGATTTCGGCATCGGCTGCGATGTGGAGCACGTCGCCGCTTTCAAAGTCGATGAAGAGCAGGCCCGCGCGTGGATTCAGCACGATATTGCCGAGGGTGTTGAAGAAGCGGTTGCCGGAAAAATCGGGGAGGGTCAGGGTGCGGTCGTCATCTATGCGCACAAAGCCGGGCTTGCCGCCGCGGTGCGATACGTCCACGCCGTGAGACTGAGTGGTTGCATGATTGGCGCCGGGGTGGGCGGTGGCGATAAACAGCGTGTCTGCGCGCGCGATGATGGGCCGGGATCGTCCAGTCAGCGCGACGGCGGTATGAACGGCCCCGGAACCTACGCGCTTCGCATATTCGGCTTGGCGCGCCTGGATATATTTGGGGCAGTTTCCAAAGCTTTGCTGGACGCCGACCAGCAGGCCGTCGTCGTCGATGTGCTTGACGATGCCGTTCATGCGATTGCGGCGGCGCGTATGCGGCTCGATCCCCAGCAGGGCGATGCTGGCGCCGACAATCAGGGTCGGGTGCAGTGGATCGTCGGCCGTGGGGCGGCACGAATCAGCAGATGGTGAGCATCGGGGCTGCCGATAAACCCAGGGGAGCCGACCAGGATGGAGGCCCAGGCTTGTCCCTCGGCATCCACGCTGCCCACGATGACAAACGGCAGTTGGGTAAAAAATGCCTGGTGCTGTTCGGTCATGAAGGGCCGGATCACGTGAGTTCCGAGTGCAGCCATGCGTTCACGCATACCCACTCGCACCTGCATCAGCCGTTCGCCTTCGTGAAACACCTCCAGACCATCCGGCGCGTTCATGTCAGGCAGCCCAACCCAACCGCGGATTTCACCATGGGCACAAAGCCCGGCAATGCCTCGATGCGTTGCAACCAGTTGCGCAGGTGCGGATACGGATCGAGCGAGACATTGCCTTCGGGCGCGTGGGCAATGTAGGCGTAGTTGGCGAGGTCCGCAATGGTCGGGTTGTTGCCTGTCAGGAAGGATTTGTTTGTTAATTCGGTTTCCATCAGGACAAACAGCTCATGGGCTTGCGCAATGGCTGTTTCCGTATCGATGGGCGCCTTGAACAGGACTGCCCGTCGGGCCTTCGCTGGGCCAAACGCGACTGGCCCGGCCGCTACCGACAGCCAGCGCTGCACGGTAGCGGCAGCGACCGGGTCACGCGGGAGCCATTGGCCGACGTCATACTTGCTCGCCAGATACACCAGGATCGCATTTGAATCGGCCAGCGTAATGTCGTCATCCTGAATCACTGGCACCTGGCCAAACGAATTCATTGCCAGAAACGCGGGCTGCTTGTGTTCGCCGACGGCAAGGTTCACGTCTACTCGCTCAAAAGGCACCCCGAGCAGCGACAGAAACAACTCGACCCGATGGCTGTGGCCGGAAAGGAAGAAACGGTACAGCTTGATGGGTTGGGCGGGTAAGGCGGCAGCGGTATTCACAATGAACTCCTTATTGACAGGGGGGAAGTGACTGTGCGCAGTGTGATCACCATTGCTTGATGGATAAATGGCGCGTTTTACACAAGACTGATCCATTAAGTGGAATAATCTGGCGCATGGACAAACTCAAAGCCATGCAAACCGTTGTCAGTATTGCCGATGAAGGCACCCT
>MGZO01000058.1:14818-17039 GCA_001802655.1 Hydrogenophilales bacterium RIFOXYD1_FULL_62_11 | reverse complement strand
CGGCCAGCAACACGGCAGGCTGCACCACAAACGCGCGCGCCAGCGCCACGCGCTGCTGCTCACCGCCCGAAAGCACCTTGGGGTAGTGGCCCAGTCGTTCGCCCAGGCCCACACGGTGCAGCATGCGCGTGGCGGTCGCCCGCGCATCGCGCCGGCCGGACAGCTCCAGCGGCAGCATCACGTTTTCCAGCGCGTTCAGGTTGCCCAGCAGCTGAAAGCTCTGGAACACGAAGCCGACCTTCTGGGCGCGCAGTGCGGCCCGCTGGTCCTCGTTGATCACAAACAGGTCCACGCCGTCAACCAGCACGGTGCCGCTGGTGGGCGTGTCCAGCCCGGCCACGATCGACAGCAGGGTGCTCTTGCCCGAACCCGAGGCGCCCACGATCGCCGCAGTCTCCCCTTTGTTCAGTGAGAAATCGATATCGCGCAAAATGGTCAGGGTGCCCGTGGAGTCGGTCACCGACTTGAACACATGCTGCACGGCAATCATCACATCGGACATGGAAAGGCCTCAGGTTGAAACGACGTCACTTTAACGCCCTGCTCGTTGGGGCAGCCTGCCTGGGGTCTATCGGTGCGGCGATGGCACAGACCGCCTCGGCGGCCACAGTGCCCACGGTGCTGGTGGTGGGTGACTCGCTGACCGCCGAATACGGCCTCCGGCGCGGCAGCGGCTGGGTGGCGCTGCTGCAGCAGCGGCTGGACAGCGAAAAAGTCCCGGGCCGCATGGTGAACGCTGGCATCAGCGCCGACACCACGTCGGGTGGCCGCTCGCGCCTGCCGGCCCTGCTGCGCCAGCACAAACCCGCCGTGGTGATCATCGAACTCGGCGGCAACGATGCCCTGCGCGGCATGCCGCTCAGCATGACGCACGACAACCTGGCTTCCATGGCCCGGCTTTCCCGCGAGGCCGGTGCCCGCGTGCTGCTGGTGGGCATGGAGGTGCCGCCCAACTACGGCGCGAAGTACACGCAGGAGTTCCGCCAGGTGTTCAAGACCGTGGCGCAGGCCGAGAAGATCGGTCTGGTGCCCTTTCTGCTGGCGGGTGTGGCCGATCTGCCCGATGCGACCGCCACGCTGTTCCAGAGCGACCGCATCCACCCGAACGAAATGGCACAACCCACGCTGGCCGCCAACGTGTGGCCCGCGCTGCGCGCGCTGCTCGTGAAACGATAATCCTGCATGCCCGTTCACACCCTGCCCGCCAGCGAAGCGCTGAGCCAGATCGACCGTTTTGACGCCATCATCGACGCCCGCACCGAAGACGAACACGCGCTCGACCACGTGCCCGGCGCGCTCAACTGGCCCACGCTCAACAACGCCGAGCGCATCACCATCGGCACGATGTACAAGCAGGTCAACGCGTTCGAGGCCAAGAAACGCGGCGCCGCGCTGTCCGCGCGCAACATCGCGGCCCACATCGAACGCGACGTGCTCGACAAGCCCAGGGACTGGAAGCCGGTGGTGTATTGCTGGCGCGGCGGCAACCGCAGCGGTGCGCTGGCCACCATCCTCGGCGCGATCGGCTTTCAGGTCACGCTGATCGAAGGCGGCTACAAGGCCTGGCGCGCGGCGCTGGTCGAGTCCCTGCCCGGACTGGCCAACCGCCTGCACTACCGGGTGGTCTGCGGCCCCACCGGCAGCGGCAAGACACGGCTGCTGCAGGCGCTCGCTGACCAGGGCGCGCAGGTGCTGGACCTGGAAGCCCTGGCCAACCACCGCAGTTCGGTGCTGGGCCACATTCCGGGTGTGCCGCAACCGAGTCAGAAACGTTTTGACAGCCTGATCTGGGACGCCCTGCGCCGCTTCGACCCGGCGCGGCCGGTCTACATCGAAAGCGAGAGCAAGAAGGTGGGCAATGTGCGCGTGCCCGATGCACTGATCGACGCCATGCGCGCGAGCCCCTGCATCGACCTGCAGCTGTCGGACGGGGAGCGTGTGGCGCTGCTGCTGGAGGACTACGATTTTTTCGTCCAGGACAGCGCTCATTTCTGCCAGCGGCTGGAAGCGCTGACCGAGTTGCGCGGCAAGGCCGTGGTGGAAGGCTGGATCGCCCAGGTGCAGGCGGGTCAGACACCGGCGGTGGTGCTGGAGCTGCTGAAACTGCACTACGACCCGACCTACGCCCAGTCCATCTCACGCAATTTCAGCCAATACGGCCAGGCGCTGCCCTGCGTGCTGCACGACCGCTCGCCAGCCGCGCTCAACGAAGCGGCAGCGT
>MGZO01000058.1:14483-14633 GCA_001802655.1 Hydrogenophilales bacterium RIFOXYD1_FULL_62_11 | reverse complement strand
TCATGCCCAGGGTGGTGCCAGCGACCACGGCCACCAGCGGCGCGTACTGGGCCCCCAGCGCGACGGTGGCGATCTGCGTCTTGTCGCCCATCTCGGCCAGAAAAAACACCCAGGTCGTGGTGGCGAACACGCCGAGCCGCCCCTTGGGTG
>MGZO01000058.1:11808-14477 GCA_001802655.1 Hydrogenophilales bacterium RIFOXYD1_FULL_62_11 | reverse complement strand
CGACGTCGTCCGCCCAGTAGACGCCCGCGAGCCAGTCCACCAGCGCGGCGTAGGCGGCGGCATCGTCGCTGGCGATTTTGCTGGACAAGCAGTCCGGCGCGGCGGGCGCAGACCCCCCGTCCCCGGCCCACACCGTCAAGCGCGCCGGCGGCGCATCGCTGAACCAGTCGGGCTGCGTGGCGGCGGCCACCGCCTGCAGGCGTTCACGCAGCACGGCTTCCACCGCGGCCTCCCAGCCTGGGGTGACGCGCAGGCTTTCCCACAGGCGCGGCGCGCGATCGAGGCCGCGACTCCGCAGCCAGGCCACGAGCTTTTCGTCGGCCTTCAGGCTTTCCTGCAATTTCTTCAGCGCGGCGAGCTCGGCTTCGGTCTGGTGCAGCGCCTTGCGCGCCGCTTCGAGCTCGCGCAGGTACTGGGCGCGCGCGGCGTCGAGTTCGGGCAGCGCGGTTTCGGCGGCCTTGAGTCCGTCCTGCGCGGTGGCCAGGGTCTGCGCCAGCGCCTCCAGTTCGACCTGCTTGTGCGCCAGCCCGGCGGCATCCGCACGCGGCAGTTGCGCCTGCTCCTGTGCGAGGCGGCGCTGGCGCGTGTCGAGTTGCTCGAGTTGGCGTTTGGTGTGGCCGAGGCTGTTTTCGTCGACCTGACGCGCCTGCTCGGACTGCGACACTGCGCGCTGCGCTTCGCCCACGCCCTGCTGCGCGTCACGCAAGGCGGCTTCCTTTTGCGGCAGCGTGCTGTCGGTGGCCTGGCGGGCGGCGGCTTCGGCTTCGGCATGCGCGGCTTCCAGATCGGGCTGCTGCGCGGTGACGTCGTGCAGCGCGTCGGCGGTGGCGGTGCGGCGCGCCTGCTGCGCCTCCAGCCGGGCGCTGCCTTCCTGCACCTGCCGCACCAGCCGCTCGCGGGTGGCATTCTGGTGCGCCATGCTCTGTTCGATGCGCGCGACCTCGGCCTGCGCCTGGTAATACGCCGCCTGCCGGGTGTTCAGCGCGTCCTGCCCGGCGAACTGGGTCTGGCGCGCGGTTTCCAGTTCCGATTCGATGTGGCGCAGGCGCGCGGTTTCGGCTTCGAGTTTGGTTTCTGCGGCACTCAGGTCCTTGTCGATGCGCGCGCGCTGCTGCGAGGCGTCGTGCTTTCTGGCGTACCACAGGCGATGCTGGGAAAACGTCAGGTCGGCCTGCAGCTGTTTGTAGTGCTTGGCCACTTCGGCCTGCGCGGTGAGTTTTTCGACCTGGTGCTTGAGTTCGCGCTGGATGTCCTCGACGCGATTCATGTTGTCACGCGCATCCTTCAGGCGGGATTCGGTTTCCTTGCGGCGTTCCTTGTATTTGGACACGCCGGCCGCTTCTTCCAGATAGCCGCGCAGCTCTTCGGGCTTGGCCTCGATCAGCCGCGAGATCATGCCCTGCTCGATGATGGCGTAGGCGCGCGCGCCGACGCCGGTGCCGAGGAACAGGTCGGCGACGTCGCGGCGGCGCACCCGCAGGTTGTTGATGTAGAAAATGGAATCGCCGCTGCGCTCGAGCACGCGCTTGACCGCGATCTCGGCGTACTGCGACCACTGTCCGGCGGCGCGTCCGAGTTCGTTGTTGAACGCCAGCTCGACCGAGGCGCGCGAGGCCGGCTTGCGCGACGCCGAGCCGTTGAAAATGACATCCTGCATCGAGCCGCCGCGCAGGTTTTTGGCCGACGATTCACCGAGCACCCAGCGCACGGCGTCGATCACGTTCGACTTGCCGCAGCCGTTCGGCCCCACCACGCCGGTGAGCTGGGCGGGAACGGGAATCACGGTGGGATCGACGAAACTCTTGAAACCAGCCAGTTTGATGTGGGTTAAACGCAAGACAGTTGAACCTTGGGTTTTATAATGGGGTCGGTAAGCGCCTGATTATTGGGCGCGATTTTTGACCGCCATTCTACACCGAGCCCTTTTATGCCCTCCACACCCGTCAAAACCCTGGAAACCTTCCCCAATCCCAAACCTGAGCGCGATTTTCATATTCATATGGAAGTCCCTGAATTTACGTGTCTTTGCCCCAAGACCGGACAGCCGGATTTCGCCACGCTGATCCTCGACTACATCCCCGACAAGACCTGCGTCGAGCTCAAGAGCCTGAAGCTCTACATGTGGAGCTTCCGCGAGGAAGGCCACTTTCACGAAGACGTCACCAACCGGGTGCTCGACGATCTGGTGAAGGCGACCAAGCCGCGCTTCATGCGGCTCACCGCCAAGTTCTATGTGCGTGGCGGCATCTTCACCAATGTGGTGGCCGAACACCGCAAGAAGGGCTGGCAACCGGCGCCGCGCGTCGACCTCATGCAGTTCGACCACAACTCGAACACACGCGGATAATCCATTGTATTTTCTGGGGATTGACTTCGGGACATCGGGCGCGCGCAGTTGCGTGATCAATGCCGATGGCACGCTCATTGCCGAGGACAGCCGCGACTTCGGCAAGCTGGAAGAATACGAGCGCGCCGGCATCTGGCGCGAGGCGCTGTGGGATCTGGTGGCGTCCCTGCCGCCGGCGATCCGCACGCAGTTGTCGGACATCGCGCTCGACGGTACTTCGGGCACGGTCATCGCCTGCGACGAAGCGCTCGATCCCCGCGCGCCGCCGCTGCTCTACAACGACGACCGCGCGGTGGAGGAAGCCGCGCTGATCGCCAAAACC
>MGZO01000058.1:9442-11733 GCA_001802655.1 Hydrogenophilales bacterium RIFOXYD1_FULL_62_11 | reverse complement strand
CTGACCGGCGCGCGGCTGTATGTGAATCAGGCCGACTGGCTGTCCGGCCTGCTGACCGGCCGCGTCGGCATGACCGATTACCACAATGCCCTGAAAATGGGCCTCGACCTCGACACGCTGCAATGGCCGGCCTGGGTGGAATACCTGGCCGACATCGACTACCTGCCGGTGCCGGTCGCCCCCGGTTCGCCACTCGCCACGGTATCGCGCCCGCGTGCGCGCTACCTCGGCGTCAACCCCGGTTGCATGGTGCACGCCGGCACCACCGATTCCATCGCCGCGTTTCTGGCGGCCGGCGTCAGCCAGAGCGGCGAGGCAGTGACCTCGCTCGGCAGCACACTGGTGCTGAAACTCTTGTCCGATACCCGGGTGGAATCCACCGAGCACGGCGTTTACAGCCACTGGTTCGGCGAGCGCTGGCTGGCGGGTGGCGCCAGCAACGCCGGCGGCGCGGTGCTGCGGCAGTTTTTCGACGACCGCATGCTGGCGGCGCTCTCCGAACAGATCGACCCAAATGTGGCCAGCCCGCTCGACTACATGCCCTTGCCGAAAGCCGGCGAGCGGTTTCCGCTCAACGACCCCGCGCTGGTGCCGCGCCTGGCGCCGCGCCCGGCCGACGATGCCGAGTTCCTGCACGGTCTGCTGGAAAGCCTGGCCCGCATCGAAGCGCGCGGCTACGGCCTGCTGGCCGAACTGGGCGCCAGTCAGTTAAAGCAGGTTGAAACCGCCGGCGGCGGTGCCCGCAACCCGGTCTGGATGCGCATCCGCCAGCGCCTGCTCGGCGTGCCGGTGAGGCGCGCCGCCCACACCGAGGCCGCCTATGGTTGCGCCCTGCTGGCGCGCAACGGCCCGCAGTGTTTTGCTGCCAACCCGCCATTGCATGCCCCACAGGGGGAGAAGCCAGCAGCATACGACTAAAGTTGTATATCAATCGTTGAACCTGTGTTCTATGGTGGGGTGAGTCACCGTACCGCACAGAACAACGGCCTTGCTTGCCCCGTCCCGCGCTGCGGCGACCCCACACCGGGGGGAGCACACAATGAAAATACGCAATCACCGTCTGGCACAGGACGATGGATCTGCATTGGCCTATCTTGCCAGCCCGCATTCGGGCCGCAGCATTTCGCCCCGTTTTCTGGTCCTGCATTACACGGCTGGCAGCAGCGCGGCCGGAACGGTTTCCTGGTTCTGCAGCCCGGCGTCGCGCGTTTCCGCCCATCTGGTCATCGCACGCGACGGCACCATCACCCAGATGGTGCCGTTCAATCGGGAAGCCTGGCATGCCGGCCAGTCGCGCTGGGGCAACCTGTCCGGGCTCAACCACCACAGCATCGGCATCGAACTCGACAATGCCGGCTGCCTGATCAACAGCGGTGGCAAATGGGTCTCCCCGCTCACCCGCCGCAGTTATTCCGAGCGCGACGTCACGGTCGCCTGCCACAAGAACGATCCGCCCGGCACCCTGCCCTGCGGCTGGCATGCCTACACCCCCAAACAGATCGAAGCCACGCTCGAATGCGGCATGGCGCTGGTCACGCATTACGGCCTGGACGACGTGCTGGGGCACGACGACATCGCGCCCGGGCGCAAGCGCGACCCGGGGCCGGATTTCCCGCTCGAATCGGTGCGCGCGCGCCTGCTGGGACGGGGCGACGACCATCCCGAACGCTATCGCACCACCGCCCGGCTGTATGTGAGAAGCGGCGCGGGTCCGCAGTTCGCTGCGCTGCCAGGGACGCCGCTGCCGCCCCGCACCGAGGTCGAGGTGCTGGCAAAACGGGGCCTGTGGTGGGAGGTCGACGTCATCGGCGAAGTCAACGGCGTGATGGACATCGTCGGCTGGTGCCACAGCAAATATCTGGAAGCGGTCCGTGGCTGACGCGCCGACCTCGCTCGACTGGGAACATGTCCACGCGCAGGAGCGCGCGGCCATCCGCGAGCCCGATGGCCACCACGACGGCCCCGATCGCCCGTTGACGGGGCTGGCGTTTTCCGGCGGCGGCATCCGCAGCGCCACGTTCAATCTGGGCGTCACCCAGGCGCTGGCCGAGCTCAGGCTGCTGCGCCAGTTCGATTACCTGTCGTGCGTATCGGGCGGCGGTTACATCGGCGGCTGGCTGTCGGCCTTCATCCACCTGAAGTGCAACGGCCGCGTCGAGGACGCCGAGCCGCTGCTGCAGGCCGGTGGCAACGAACATTCCGCAATCCGTTTCCTGCGCAGCTACAGCAATTACCTCACGCCGCAAGCCAGCTTTCTTTCCGCCGACACGCTGACCGCGGTGGCCACCTAC
>MGZO01000058.1:4384-9408 GCA_001802655.1 Hydrogenophilales bacterium RIFOXYD1_FULL_62_11 | reverse complement strand
GTTTGCCCGCTGGCTCACCGGCTGGGAAGGGATTCACGCCGCTGCCGACGCCAGGCTGCTGCCGCTGTTTGGGGGCGGCATCCTGTTCATCGTCATGGCCATGCTGTTCATCGGCCTCAACCTGGGCAGCCGCGGCGCGTTCAAAAGCAGGCCGTTCTACACCCGCCAGGCCGGCGTGCTGACCCTGGTGGTGATCCCCGCGTTGCTGTCAGCCTGGCTGATTGCCTATGGCTTCTATGCCGGCGCAGAACGTCTGGACCGGATTTCGCTCGGCGGCTGGGTGCTGTGGGGCATGCTGGTCTATGTGCCGCCCTGGCTGGTGGGCTGGGCGCTGGGCCGGTTTCTCGGCCGCCGCATGTTCGATCAGCCGCAGTTCTCTCCCGGCCGCATCGTTGCCATGGCCGGCTACGCCCTGCTGGCGGGCGCACTGGGCGGCCTGCTGTTCGCGGCGTTTGCCGAAGTGACGCAATGGTTCCGGCAGGTGGGCAAGGGCTACAGCGGATCGTGGATCGCCTCGGCGCTGGCCACCGCCCTGCTGCTGAAATTCTATTCGCTCACCGTGGTGGGTCATATCGGGCTGATGGGGCGATATTTCTCGCATGACTCGCGCGAATGGTGGTCACGCCTGGGCGGCTGGGTGCTGCTGGCTTCGCTGGTGTGGGCGGCCCTGTTCAGCATTGTCTTCATCGCACCGGCCTTCTTCCGCTGGGCCCCGGAGGCCTTCGTCGCCGCGGGCGGACTGACCTGGGTGCTGTCGACGATCACCGGCGTGCTCCTCGGGCGCGGAAAAAAAACAGCGGGCGACACCCGCAACACCTGGCGCGATCGTGCCGCCCAGGCGATGCCCTATGTCTTCATCATCGGCTTGCTGGGCCTGCTTTCATTCGGCCTGCACCAGCTGTTGATGCTGCCGGTGTTCTGCAACGGGTGCGAAGACCATGCCCGGACCTCCAACCAGTTCATGTCCGTGCTCTACCAGGAGTCAGACAATTTCCAGCGCGCCGATATTGTCTGGGTGGCGATCCTGTGTTTCGGCAGTCTCGCGGCGGCCGCCGCGCTGGCGTGGCGCATCGACGTCAACCTGTTCTCGATCTATCACTTCTACCGCCAGCGCCTGGTGCGCTGCTACCTCGGCGCCTCGCGCTGCAAGCTGCGCGTGCCGCATCCGTTCACTGGCTTCGACCCGCGCGACGACCTCAAGCTGTCAAATCTCTGCAGCATGCCGCTGGGCAAGCCGCAATGCCAGCGCCCCTATCCCATCCACAACACCGCGATGAACCTGGTCGCCGGCAAGCAGCTCGCGTGGCAGGAACGACGCGCCGCCGCGTTCGCCTTCACCCCCATGGCCTCCGGCTACAGCTTTACCCTGCCCGACGAGAAGGGTCAGCTGCTGAGCCATTACCGCCCGACCGCGCAGTACATGGAAGGCGTGTGGATGGGCTCGGCGATGGCGATCTCGGGCGCGGCCGCCTGCCCCAACATGGGTTATCACAGTTCACCCGCGCTGACCTTCCTGATGACCGTGTTCAACGTTCGTCTCGGTCACTGGAGTCCCAACCCGGCCAACGAAAACCACTGGACGCAACATGATCCGCCGTTCGGCGGCATCTACCTGCTGAGCGAGCTGTTCGGCCGCACCCAGCACAGTTCGCCGTTCGTCTACCTGTCCGACGGCGGCCATTTCGAAAACCTCGGCATCTACGAACTGGTGCGGCGGCGTTGCAGCTGCATTGTTGCCATTGATGCCGGCGAGGACGGCAACAGCCATTTTGAGGATCTCGGCAACACCATCCGCAAGTGCTACGCCGACTTCGGCGTGGTCATCGACATCCATGCCGAGGACCTGGAGAACGGCTATTCCGCGGTCGGCCGGGTGTTCTACCCCGCTCGCGAAGGCAGCCCGGAACAGCCCTCCGAAGGGTGTTTGATCTACATCAAGCCCACCCTCAGTGGCAGCGAGCCCGCCGACCTGCTGAACTACAAGTGCACCCATCCCGGGTTTCCGCACGAATCCACGGCCGACCAGTGGTTCGACGAATCGCAGTTCGAGAGCTACCGCAAGCTGGGACACCACATCGGCAAGGCCGTGTTCGAGGCGGCGCTGATCGAGGCCACGCAGCGTCAGGACATGGCCGGCGACAGCGGGCCGGTCCTGCCGTGGATCTGCGAAATCCTGCGCGAGCGGCGCGATGAGCCGGCTTGAAAGCACCGCATCCTTGACTAAGGTTCAGGGCAGTTTGTCCTGCGCACGGGAGAACAGCATGAAAAAATCGATCTGGCTTGGCATTTTCAGTGTTTCCTTCCTTGCCCTGTTCGCCTGGCTCACCCAGCAGCCCGAAACCGCGCGTGCCATCCTGCCGCCCACATCCGGCATAGTGCAAAGCACACCTGCTGCCACCGAAACCGACCCGCTCTCACCCGCCATGCCGGATGCGGCAACGCCGTATGATGACGCCGGTTTCCACGAAGCCGAGGCGGGCCTGTCGCCGTCCGCCCGTTCCGGGCGCGAAATCTGGTTCAAGGCCACTGCCGGCAACGCACGCTTCCACACCTATACCTTCCAGCAGCGCATCACCGCCTTGATCGACTGGTTCGGCGTGCTGCGTGGCGACGCCCGCGACACCCGCTTCAAGACCTGGGGCCTGATCAATGATCCCGGCTGCTGCAAACCGGGCTCAGACGGATGCCCGGCCAAGAGCGTCGAGGAAACCTACGGCTTCGACTGGTGCCCGGGCGATGAGACCCTGCTGAAATTCGTCGGCAAGCCCGGCTACCGCGACCCGGCGTGCGACTTCAAGGACGCCAGCGCCGCCGCCAGCGATCCCGATGGCCATCAAACCGGCCGCGAGGACAGCTGCAACCTCGCGTTCGGCACCTCCACCGGCGCGCTCGGCTTCCGCAAATTCCCCAATCCGCGTTTCGATGCGGCGGTGTGGAAGCAGGTCAACGGCCGCCTCGGCACCTGGGAAGGCTACAACCGCAAGCTGTCGAACGACCCTGCCCGCGCTGATTTCAAAATGCGCAAACTGGCCGACGCCTCGGTCGAACCACCCTTCCTGATCGGCACCGCCTGCGCCTCGTGCCACGTCGCCTTCAACCCAGCCAAGCCGCCGGCGGACCCCGAACACCCGAAATGGGAAAACCTCTCCGGCCTGGTCGGCAACCAGTACATCCGCGTGTCCGAAATCCTCATTTCCGGCATGCCGCACGACGACCTGCTGTGGCAGATCTTCGCCCACGCGCGCCCCGGCACCTCCGACACCTCGGCGATCCCCAACGACCAGGTCAACAACGCCGGCACCATCAACGCGCTGATCAACACCGCGCAGCGCCCGACTTTTGCCGGCGAGAAGGTCAATCGCTGGCGCAAGGTGGCGGCGTGCCCGGCCGGCGCGAAGGGCCCGGATCAATCGGCTAGCGCGGCCTGCTGGTGCGAACCCGGCAAGCCCGGCAAGTGCTGGGAAAAAAGCGTGAAAGCCGAAACGGTGCACCACATCCTCAAGGGCGGCGGCGATTCGATCGGCGCGCTCGGCGCAATCCAGCGCGTCTACTTCAACATCGGTTCGTGCGCCGAGCAGTGCTGGGTCAACCACCTCACCGACCTGCGCCAGCTCGACCCGCAGGCGCGCAACTTCGGCCAGACGCCGTTCGACATCGGCCAGTGCCGGCGCGATTGTCCCAACTTCCGCGCCATCGAGGACCGCCTGCCGAACATCCTCGACTTCTTCCTGACCGCACCCGAAGGCCATGCCATCGACCTGATCGAGGCGCGCGCCAACCAGCGGGACACGCCTTACGCTCAAGCAGAACTGGTGCGCGACCTCGAAGGCAATTTCGGCAAGGATGCGGTCTCACGCGGCCAGCAGGTGTTCGTCGCCAACTGCGCGCGCTGCCATTCCAGCGGCAAGCCGCCGTTCGAGACGGTGGATTTCCGCGCCATCGACAGCAAAAGCGGTCTGCGCGCCGACTGGCTGGGCAACGACGTGCCGACGCCGGTCACCGAAATCGGCACCTACCGCTGCCGCTCGCTGCATTCCAACCATCTGCGCGGTCACGTCTGGGAGCAGTTCGCCAACGAGGATTACCACGCGCGCAAGGCCGTCGCCGGCATCCTCGAACCGCACGACGGCGGACGCGGCTATTACCGCAACGTCTCGCTGGTCAATCTGTGGGCGCACGCGCCCTTCCTGCACAACAACTCGGTTGGCCCCGAACTGTGCGGCTGGGGCGGTGACAAGGCGAATCCCTACGAGCTCTACCGCTCCAGCTATGTTGACACCAGCCAGCCCGGCAACCCACCGCTGGCGCAGGACAAACAGCCGGCGTGCTGGGCTTACGACCCCTCGGTCGACGGCCGCTTCAAGCTCTACGTCGCCTCGATGCAGGACCTGCTGAACCCGGCCAAGCGCATCCCCAAGGCGACCAAGGTCGACCAGGACATCGTGCTCGACATCGGCCCGCGCATCTTCGACGGCAAGCAGGAAAAACGCCTGGCCGGCTTCACCGTGCGGGTGCCGGCCGGCGCCACCGCTGGCAACGTCGGCAACTTCCGCCACAAGGATTTCATCGTCGATCTGGTGCACGCGAAATTGAAGCCGAAGGAGCTCGAAGCGCGGCTCGCCACGGTGCTGCCTGCAAGTGACGCCAAAAAGCTCGCGGCCGAGATGCAGGCAATCGGCAAGGCCATCGTCTCCGACCCTGACCGCCTGGTCGACGTGGTGAAAGAGGCACGCGCCCGCACCCCGGCACTGTGGCAGGTCTATTCGTCCTGCAGCGCAGAGATCGAGAACGACGGTCATCGCTTCGGCGAGGACCTCAGCGATGCCGACAAGAACGCACTGATCGCCTTTTTGGCGACGCTGTAAGGGAGATCGCCATGAATGCTCCACTTCGAGAAAAACACACACCCGATCCCATGTGCTGCGGCTGCGGCCTCGGGCCGCGCCGAATTCAAAAAGGGAATGATGTGCTGCGCCTGGCCATCGTCGTGCTGCTTCTGCTGCCGGCAGTCCTGAGCCTGTCAG
>MGZO01000058.1:0-4303 GCA_001802655.1 Hydrogenophilales bacterium RIFOXYD1_FULL_62_11 | reverse complement strand
CCGATTTCGCGCAGGTCGAATACGCATACCCCATCCCGCGGCAGGAACTCGTCAAGGTCACCCCCAAATACCTGGCCGGGCTCAATCAGGAAGAACTCGACCAGCTGTATGCGCGCCTCGGTTCCGGACCGATCCCCAACGGCGCGTTTGACGGCGAAATCGTGTTCCCGCGCGGCAGCTCCGGCAAGCTGCGCGCCGCAGAAATCATCGGCGGGCTCAAGGGACTGGGGGTGAACTTCAAGGGAAAAATGCTCGAGACCGCAGGCGAAACCCTGTGGAAAGGCAAGGTGTTCTACCGCGATCAAAAAGTGCTGCGCAACCGCATCCAGGACCTTGCCGCGCTGCGCCCGGTGATTGGCCCCGGCGACATTCCCAAGATCGACGTTGACGGCAAGGACGCCTGGCTGCTGTTCCCCGCCAAGCTCTACTGCGGACAGAGCCTGATCGACTCGCGCCGCGAATCCATCATCATCGACTACGCCTTCACCGACGAACTGCATGGCTACCGCGAGAACCCCGACTTTCTCGCCGGCCGGCGCGGACTCAAGGTGCGCGACGAAATCCGCATGGTGCGGCCCGGCCTCTATCTCGGCCGTGCCTACATGGATCACGCCTTCATTCTCAACTTCGTGCTCTACAGCAAGGACCTCGACCACGCAGGCCGCGCCGAGTTCGAGATCGGTCAGATCAAGGACGATTGCTGGAGCGGCACGCAGAAGCGTGTGGTCGCCAGTCGCTGAGGACACTGCATGCAAACGCTTGCCGACATCGACTTTGTCTCGCTCACCCAGCGGCCATTCCATCCCTCCCCGGCAGCCTGGGAAGACCAGGTGTTTTATTTTTTTCTGCTGGATCGCTTTTCCGACGGCAACGAGGCGGGGTATCGCGACAACTCGGGCCATCTGGCGGTGGGCGGCTCCACGCCCTTGCTGCAAGCCGCCGACCACGGCAACGCGCTCGGCGCCGAAGCCGACGCGGCGAGCTGGCGCGATGCGGGCGCACGTTTTGTCGGCGGCACCCTGCGCGGCGCGATGAGCAAGATCGGCTACCTGAAGCGGCTCGGTGTCACTGCGCTGTGGGTCAGCCCGGTGTTCAAGCAGCCTCCCTGGAGCGACGCCTACCACGGCTACGGGGTGCAGGATTTCCTCGCCATCGACCCGCGTTTCGGCAGCCGCGAAGACCTGCGCGAACTGGTCGCCACGGCGCATGCGCAGGGCATCCATGTGATCCTCGACGTGATCCTCAACCATGCCGGACCGGTGTTCACCTACGCCGCCGACCGCTACCCGACCGAGCACGGCATGGACCCGCGCTGGGACGGCCGCCCCTACCCGGCCGCAGGCTGGAACGACGCCACCGGCCAGCCCAGCCTGCCGTACGGCCAGCCGGTGAGCGACCCTGACGCTGCTGTATGGCCGCGTGAACTGCAAGCCGCCAACAGTTTTTCCCGGCTCGGCCGCATCAACAACTGGGACTGGTACCCGGAATTCATCGAAGGCGATTTCCTCGACCTGAAAGAGATCCGGCTCGGTGACGGCGTGGTCGACCATTACCGCGTCTCGCCCGCGCTGAAAACGCTCACCCGCGCCTATCAGTACTGGATCGCCTATGCCGACCTCGACGGCTTCCGGGTCGATACGGTCAAGCACATGGATCCCGGCGCGACGCGCTATTTCACCGCCTGCATTCACGAGTTCGCGCAATCGATCGGCAAGGAGCAGTTCACCCTGATCGGCGAAATCACCGGCGGCCGCGGCAACGCCTTCGCCCTGCGCGAAACCACCGGACTCGACGCCGCGCTCGGCATCGACGACATCCCGGACAAGCTCGAATACCTGGTCAAGGGGCGGCGCAACCCAGCGGAATACTTCGACCTGTTCCGCAATTCGTTCGATATCGGCAAGGATTCGCACACCTGGTTCCGCGACAAGGTCGTCACGCTCTACGACGATCACGACCAGGTGCGCAAGGGTGACAACAAGGCACGTTTTTGCGCCGGCGGTGGAACGCTCCTCGCCGCCAACGCGCTGGCGCTGAACGCACTGACGCTCGGCATTCCCTGTATTTACTATGGTTCGGAACAGGGGCTCGACGGTGAAGGCGGCAACGACCGCTACCTCCGCGAGGCGATGTTCGGTGGCGACTTTGGCGCCTTCCGTTCGCGCGGCCGTCACTGCTTTGATGAAAACCACCCGATCTATGTCGCGCTTGCGCGCCTGCTCGCCGTGCGCAGGCAGTACCTGGCGCTGCGCCGCGGCCGCCAGTATCTGCGCGCGATTTCCGGCAACGGCCACGATTTTGGCGAGCCGTGCATGATCGGCGGCGAACTGCGCTCGGTGGTGGCGTGGTCGCGGCTGTTCACCGACCGCGAATGGCTGTGTGCGATCAACACCGACGACACCAGCGAACAGGCCGCCTGGGTGGGGCTGGACCACGACCTGAGTCCGCTCGGCCACTCCCTGGTCTGCCTGTATTGCAGTGATCCGGCCCGGATTGGCAGCAGGCTGGAAGTCGCGTCACCGCATCCCGACTGGCATGCCGTGTGGCTTGCCTTGCCTGCCGCAGGCTGTGCGGTGTACGGGCCGGCAGACTGATGCACCATGCGCCGCGCATCCTGCCCCTGCAGACGGTGCTCGCCATGTGCCTGATGATGTCCCCGCTCCCGAGCCTCTCCGGGCAGGCGCAGGCGGATCTGCCGCCGGTCGGGCGTTCGCGCTTCGACCTGCTGGTCGGCAACACTCCGGTACCGTATCCATTTCCCCGGCTGGTAAATCTGATCAACCGCCAGATGCAGACCGACGCCAGCGGCCTGCCACCGCTCAAGCTCACACTGATCCCGCTCGGCCGCTCGCTGCAGCGTGAGGCTGGGGCACCGGATTACTTCCATTTTCCGCGCGTGGTCGCCGCCGCCGACGGCATCAGCAAGCCCGGCATCCCGCCCCTGAAAGACCGGCTGTTCCTTGGCTTCCACGAAAAAGGCGAGGTGATCGAAGTCATCAGCTACAACGACACCGCCGGCCGCTTCGAATTCCAGGTGGTGCGCGATTACCGGGCCGGCAAAACGCCGCAGGTTTTTTACGCGCGGCGCAGCCTGTGCCTCGCCTGTCATCAGAATGCCGCACCCATCTTTGCCCGCCCGCTGTGGGACGAAACGCCGGCCAACCCGGCGATTGCCGCCCGCCTGCGCGCCGCGCGAAGCGATTTCTATCAGGTCAAGCTGACGGGCACCGACATCGCGTATTTCATCGATACCGCGACCGATCGAGCCAATCTGTTTTCGGTCTGGCAGACGCTGTGGCAGTCAGGCTGCGGCCAGGGCACAGCTGGCGACCGCTGCCGCATGCAGGTCTTCGCCGCGGCGCTCGACTATGCGCGTAGCGGCACGCTGCCCGCGCCGGGCGATCTGCCGACGCTGGATTCTGGCTGGAAAACCCGCTGGCCGCATGGCCTTGCCCTCCCCAATCCCGACCTGCCCAACCGCGATCCGCTCGCCTCTTTGCAGGACCCGGCCAACGACCCGCTGCTGCTGCGCCCGCCGCTCGACACCTGGCATGCGCCGGACAAGACCGCCTTCGTCGTCGGGCTGGCCGGCATGCTCGACGCCCATGCCGTGAAGCAGCTGAAAGCGACCGACCTGTCCGCCCCACTCGAACGCCTGCGCACACGCGGTGCACTGGCCGCCCGCCCGTTCGGCCACGATCTGCTGGATACCTTGCTGGCCGAACTGGGCGCGCCACGCCGCATCCGTCCGCTCAGCCTGTCGCCCGCACGCATGGAACCAGCATCAGCCACAGCCGAAGCCGGCCCACTCGTCGCGCCTTTCCGCACCCACTGCGCCAGCTGCCACGACACCACGCTGCCGCATCCGCCCAACTTCCTGCGTGGCAGCCCGGCCGAAGTGGAGGCCAAACTCGAACACTGCGCGCCGCGCATGTTTGTCCGCCTGAGCATGGCGGGCGTCCCAGAATCTGCGCACAGCAAGCCGCCGATGCCGCCGGCCGCAGCGCTCGCCAGCCGCGGCATCGATCCCGTGCACTGGGCAGCATCGCCCGAGCTCGCGGTGCTGAAACGGCTTGTCGCCAGCCGCCTGCGCGGCCAGGACCCGGCCAGCCTGCTGCGCCAGCCTTATGCGCAACTGCGTCCCTGCCTGCCGCCGTCCAGCTATGCGGAGCGCGCGCAATGAGCCCGTCCGCCGCCCGCTGTTCCGTCTGCCGCTTCTTCCTGTGGGCGCTGCTGCTCCTGCTCGCGCTCGCTGCGCTGGTCGCCGCGATCCGCTTTTTGCCCGACCGTCCGGTCACCTACG
>MGZO01000057.1:24345-32500 GCA_001802655.1 Hydrogenophilales bacterium RIFOXYD1_FULL_62_11 | reverse complement strand
ACGATCACGCCACCCCGTCGGGCAACGGCATCGCCGCGTTCGCCCTGCAGCGGCTGGGGCACTTGCTGGGCGAGACGCGTTATCTGGACGCCAGCACACGGTGCCTGCGTCTGTTCCAGTCGCAGTTCACCCAGCAACCAATTGCCTATCCCACGCTGCTGGCAGTGCTGGATGAAGCGCTGGTCCCCCCACGCATCGTCCTGCTGCGCGGTCCGGCGGCGGACCTGCAGAAATGGTTCGCCGCATTGCAACCGCAACTCGGCCCGCACGATCTCCTGCTGGCGCTACCCAATGGCTTGCGGGTGCCAGCGGCGCTGGCAAAATCCGAGTCGCCCCAGCCGCTTGCCTGGGTGTGCAGCGGCACGGCGTGCCAGCCTGCCGTGTCCGACCTATCGGCCGTTCTGGCCTGATTGGGCGACCACTCCTTTCATCACAAATGGGGTGAGACGATATAACAACGTTTTATGCGTTTAGGCGGTAAATACCAGACGCCCGGCTTGCGCCGCGGACTCTTTTCCTTAATAGTCGGAAAGCAGTAATTAAAATGCCTCAACCAGATTTCTACGGAGATTGCACATGATGAAAACACTTACCCTGACCGCAGCATCGGCTGCCCTGTTACTGATGTCCGGCATGGCCTCTGCGGTTGACGGCATGGCGCTGGCGCAAAAAAATGCCTGCATGTCCTGCCACGGCGTCGACAAGAAAATCGTCGGCCCGGCGTTCAAGGATGTCGCCAAGAAATATGCCGCCGACAAGGGCGCGCAAGCCAGGTTGGCGGCCAAAGTGAAGGCGGGCGGCAAAGGCGTGTGGGGCGAGATTCCCATGCCGCCGAACCCGCAGGTCAGCCCGGCCGACACAAACACGATTGTTGCCTGGGTTTTGTCGCTGAAGTAATTCGCACTTGAGCGGTTCCGCACAAGGCCGACCTCGCGTCGGCCTTGTTGTTTCTGCGCGGCAGCCTTGCGCAAGGCAGGCCAAGACAGGCTTGTGGTATAAATTCTGCGTTCACATTGCGATTGCGGAAAAACCACGATGACACGCCAGACTTTACGTTTAACGGCATTGGCCGTTGCAGCCCTGATTGCCGGATGCGGCGACAAACCCCAACAAAACGGCGATCCCGTGGTGCTGATCGGTCAGGCCTCCCCGCTCACGGGTCCGCAGGCGCATCTGGGCAAGGACAACGAGAACGGCGCGCGCCTGGCGCTGGATGAAATCAACGCGGCCGGATTCACCCTGGGCGGCAAAAAAGTCGTCCTCGAAATGAAAAGCGAAGACGATGCCGCCGACCCCAAAACCGCCACGACCGTGGCGCAAAAGCTGGTGGATGAAGGCGTGGTCGGCATGATCGGCCACCTCAACTCGGGTTCCACCATCCCGGCCTCGAGGATTTATGCCGACGCCGGCATTCCGCAAATTTCGCCTTCCGCCACCGCCATCGCCTACACCGCTTCAGGCTACAAAACCGCCTACCGCGTGATGACCAACGACGCCCAGCAGGGCAGCGTGCTGGGCCATTTTGCGGTGACCAAACTCGGCGCAAAGAAAATCGCCATCATCGACGACCGCACCGCTTACGGTCAGGGTCTGGCCGACGAGGTTGAAAAGGCCGCCAAGGCCGCAGGCGGCGAAGTGGTGGCGCGCGAATATACCTCCGACCGCGCGACTGATTTCATGGCAATTTTGACGTCGATCAAGGGTAAGGCGCCCGACCTGGTGTTCTTCGGCGGCATGGACCCGCAGGCTGCACCGATGGCCAAGCAGATGAAACAACTCGGCATGCGCGCCAGGTTTCTCGGCGGCGACGGCGCGCAAACGCCCAAATTCATCGAACTGGCCGGTGCCGATGCAGAAGGCACCATCGCCTCCAATCCTGGTCTGCCGCTCGACGTGATGCCCGGCGGCGCGGCGTTCAAGAGCAAGTTCGAAGCCAAATACGGCAAGATCCAGAACTATGCGCCCTATGCTTACGACGCCATGTATGTACTGACCGAAGCGATGAAGCGCGCCGACTCCAGCGACCCGGCCAAGTATCTGGCCGAGCTGCCCAAGACGGATTACCAGGGTGTGACCGGACGGGTGCGGTTTGATGCCAAGGGCGACGTCACCGGAGGCGCAGTAACCCTGTATCAGGTGAAAGACGGTAAATGGGTGACGCTGGAAACCGTCTCCAGCGCTCAGTAAGCCGGCATTCCGGCTGCGCGGGAATCCGGCGCAGCCTCGTCCCACATCCCTTTGCGGCACAGCCCGCGCGCCTCGCAATGCCTGCACACGCCATCGACGCCGCCTGCGGGCAGCGCTGCACCGGCAGCAATGGCCTCCAGCAGTTCCGGCAAGCGGCGACAAATCACATCAATATCGGTTTCGCCGTTGAGCTCAAGCGGCACAACCGGCGTCTCGTTAATTGGCAGATAAGCGGCGGCGGCTTCGGCAAGCCAGGCATAAAACGGCAATTGCACCGCTTCGGCGGGATTTTTAAGCCGGGTTTTAAGGCCTTGCGCCGCGCCGGTTTTGTAATCGATGACCGTCAACGCTTCACCCCCGTTTGCATCGATGCGCATATCGACGCGGTCGATGCGACCATGCAGGGTGATTTCGCCAAGACCTGCCACCACGTAAGGCAAGTCGAACGCGGTTTCACCCGACAGATAGCGCCAGCCCTGGGCCACGCTCGCCAGCCAGGCATCGATGTAGGCGGGCTGAATACATTCCCAGCGCTGCGCCCACACCGTTGCGGTATACGCCGGCAGCGCCGCAAACTCGATCGCGGATAGTTCGGACAGGCTTGTCAATGCAGCTGCACGCTCGGCGGGCGGCTGGCTGTCATGAAAGATTTTGAGGATGCGGTGCAAGGTGTTGCCGTAATCGCTCTTGTCGAGCGCATCGTCGGCCTCATCGAGCGCATGGATGCCGAGCACACTTTTGACAAAAAACCGGTACGGGCAGTCGATCAGGGTTTGATACGCGGTCGGCGAATAACGCTGCGGCAGCTGCGCGGCCAATACGCTCGGCGCAGCCCGCACACAGGCAGCAGGCAGCAGGCTGGAACAAGCTGGCGGCTCGGCGCCCGCCTGTTCCGGTAGCGGCTGGCCCCAGGCTGCCAGGTGCAAGGCCTGCAAACGCAAGACCAGCGGCGAGGCCGGATTGGGCTCGTCGTTATGCCAGGCTTGCCAGCTCAATAACGCACTGCCCTGGCTCAACAACTGGATCAGGTCGGTGGTGGCCGCGGCGGCTTCATCGGCAGCGGTGGGGAGGCCGAGCTGTGCACGGGTGGACTGGCTGAACAGCCCCGGCGCCGGATACACCGGCAGGTGCCGCGCATCGGCACCGATGAGGGCGACGGCTTCGAACACGCGCCCGCGCGCGGCGGGCAGCGAGGTCAGCACAATCGGACTGGCCACGCTGGCATCGATGAAATTCGCCGATTCCAGCGCCAGATTGAGCCAGCGCCGCCATTCGCCGAAGCTGTATTTTTCGCTGTCGTCGCCCAGCTCGTGACGCAGGGACTCCAGCGTTTCGATCACCCGGGCACCTGCAGCATCGGCCTGCAAGGTGACATCGAGCAGGGCAAGGCTCTCCAGCAGCCGGGTGAGCCAGATGGCCAGCGGCGCACGCGTCTGGGAAAAGCCCTGACGGGCACCAAACAAGGCAGCCATCCAATGAGGCAGCGACCCGAACTGGCTGTGCGCAACCCGCAGGATATCGGCCATGCCCTGCGCTACCCCCTGTCGTCGCAGCGCGAGTTCGAGTTGCAACACCTGATCCTGCCGTGCCGCCAGATCGCCCAGCACGAAGGGTGATTTCAATAAATCGAGCAATTCAATGTGCGGAAAATCGCTTGCCACGCATTCCAGCCAGCGATCGACGACGGCCGCAGCGGCAGTGGTCGACAGCGTCCAGCCGGTTTCATCGGCCACCAGTACGTCCATGCGCTCGAGCAAGGCACGCACGCGGCGCGCGGTCTCGCGATCCAGTGCGATCAGCGCCAGATCGCGTTTTCCGTCCTCAAGCTGTGCCGCCACCCAGGCGGCGATCGTGCGCGCTTCGGCCTCGAGATGCGGCGCGGGATTGAGGCTGAGGCGCGCTGCCAGCGGCATGGCGGGGTAAGCACATGCCAATGCTGAGGCGCGCTCCACAAGAGGGGGCTCAGTAGATTGCCAAGCTTGATGCAGGATATGCGTCACGGCCGCAGCGGGACTGGCTGGCACGCCGGCCAACTCGAACAGCGTGATCGTTGTGAGCCCGGCGCAGCGATCAAGAAACTGCTGTTCGACCGCAGTCAGCATGCCCAATGCATAGCCATAAACCGGGCGCGGGATGACGGTGAGTTGCGCCAGCAAGCGCTCGAGCGCCGCCGCGTAACGCGCTTGCGGGTCATGGCCGCCGGTGTTGAGCGCCTGCCATACCGCTTCGATCAGCGCCGTCTCGCGATCGAGCGTATTGGCATGCAAGGCACGGACCTGTGAGCCGATATCGCCGCCGAGTCGCGCCGCAGACAGCTCATCTGCCAGCGCGAGGAGTTCGTTTGCCAGCGTCCACTTGTCGATATTCCCCAGCCAGTCGACGCGCCGCAGTACACCATGCAGCCGCGCCAGACGCCGCGCCTGCGGTTCGCCACGGCCATCCGACAGCGACTCGGCCCAGGTCTTGAGTGGAACGATGTGCGGCGGGATCAACGCCGGCAGACCCGCTACCTGCGCCAGCGCCCGGGCAAAATCCTGTCCCGCACGATGATTGGGAACGAGCACCGTCAGTCCGGATAAATCGGGCAGATGGTCAGCGTGTTGATCGAGCAGGTAACGGGCAACGGCGGATGGCAGCGACGCGCCGCTTAAGGCATGCGATTCCATCCCGCGTTGCGGGACTTCAGCACGTAGTGGAGCAGCGTCCTTGAGGGGAATCGTGGCGATTCCCATTGTGTTCAACGCTCCAGATATTGCAGCTTGTCTTTCACGCCGGCCCACTCGTCGGCATCGGGCAGCGCATCCTTGCGTTCGATGATGACCTTCCACTCTTTGGCGAGTTCGGCGTTCAGCGCAATGAAGCCACGCTGGTCGTCCGGCACGTCGTCTTCAGCATAAATGGCCTCGACCGGACACTCGGCCACGCACAAGGTGCAATCGATGCACTCTTCAGGATCGATCACGAGAAAATTGGGGCCTTCGTGGAAGCAGTCCACCGGACACACATCGACACAATCGGTGTATTTGCACTTCACACAGGCTTCGGCTACAACATAGGTCATTCGTATTTACCGGGTATGGGTTGATAACGGGATCGGGGGGAAACGCCCGGATGCTTGCAGGCGGCCATTTTGATGTAGCATATCGGCACAATTCCGAATTTTCCAGCATTACCTTCTGCATCTTCAGGCCGAGCCCGGCCATCCCCACTCTTTAATTTAGGAGCTTCACCAATGAGCGAACATGTTCATTACATATCCGACGATTCTTTCGAACAGGAAGTCCTGCAAGCCGGCGTCCCCGTGCTGGTGGATTACTGGGCCGACTGGTGCGGCCCCTGCAAAATGATTTCACCTATCCTTGACGAAGTTGCCAAGGAATACGCCGGCAAGCTCAAGGTCTGCAAACTCAATATCGACGAAAACCAGGCTACCCCGCCCAAGTTCGGCATTCGTGGCATCCCCACCCTGATGCTGTTCAAGAACGGCAACGTCGAAGCTACCAAGGTCGGCGCGCTGTCCAAGTCACAGCTCACCGCTTTCGTTGACAGCAACATCTAAAAAGGCGCTTTTACTGGGCGGCGCGCCCAGTGCGCCATTCGAACCCGCCGCCCCTGCAAAGGCAAAGGCAAAGCCCAGGGCCACGCAACCTGTCATCGATGCCCTTCCGGTCGCCTGTCCTGAAGGCGACCTTGGCACAATCCCATCCGGTACCCCACTCTCCCATCCGGCTCTTTCAAGCGAGCCCCTCCAGGCCCCGTCCATGTATCTTTCCGAACTCAAGCTAAAACCGATCACCGAGCTCCTCGAGCTTGCCGCCACTTTCAATATCGATAACGCCAACCGATTCCGTAAACAGGAATTGATTTTCGCCATCCTGAAAGCGGTGGCCAAGCGCGGCGATACGATTTTTGGTGACGGCGTGCTGGAAGTGCTGCCGGACGGATTCGGATTTTTACGCTCGCCGGAAACCTCTTACCTGGCCAACACCGACGACATCTACGTGTCGCCGTCGCAGATCCGCCGCTTCAACCTGCACACCGGCGACAAGATCGAAGGCGAAATTCGCACCCCCAAGGACGGCGAGCGCTATTCGGCGATGACCAAGCTCGACAAGATCAACGGCGAGCCGCCCGAGGCGAGCAAGAACAAGATCCTGTTCGAGAACCTGACTCCGCTGCACCCGGACGAACCGCTCAAGCTGGAACGCGACATCAAGGCCGAGGAAAACCTCACCAGCCGCGTCATCGACATCGTGGCGCCGATCGGAAAGGGCCAGCGCGGCCTGCTGGTCGCACCGCCGAAGTCGGGCAAAACCGTGATGCTGCAGCAGATCGCCCACGCCATCAGCTCCAACCATCCCGACGTCGTGCTGTTTGTGCTGCTGATCGACGAGCGCCCGGAAGAAGTCACCGAAATGAGCCGCACCGTGCGCGGCGAAGTGATTGCCTCGACCTTCGACGAACCCGCCAGCCGCCACGTGCAGGTTGCAGAAATGGTGATCGAACGCGCCAAGCGTCTGGTTGAGCACAAAAAAGACGTCGTCATTCTGCTCGATTCCATTACCCGTCTTGCGCGCGCCTACAACACGGTGCAGCCCGCTTCAGGCAAGGTCCTCACTGGCGGTGTCGATGCCAATGCGCTGCAAAAACCCAAGCGCTTCTTTGGCGCGGCACGCAACATCGAAGAAGGCGGCAGCCTCACCATCATCGCCACTGCGCTGGTTGAAACCGGTAGCCGCATGGATGACGTGATCTACGAAGAGTTCAAAGGCACCGGCAATCTGGAAATTCACCTCGATCGCAAAATGTCCGAGCGTCGCCTCTACCCGGCGATCAACGTCAACCGCTCCGGCACCCGCCGTGAAGAGCTGCTGATCCCGCCGGAGTTGCTGCAAAAGGTCTGGGTGTTGCGCAAGCTGCTTTACCCGATGGACGACATGGAAGCGATGGAATTCCTCATCGACAAGATCCGCGCGGCTAAAAACAATGCTGATTTCTTCGACTCGATGCGGCGCGGTTGATCAGGAGCATGCTGGAAAACAATAACCCCGGGCCTTGCGGCACCGGGGTTTTTTTCGGCCTCACGCTGGCTGCAGCAGCCAACTCAAGCTGTTGGGCTTGGCGACAACGGCGTGCTGTCAGAAACACGGTGCGAGCTGGGGCACGCAGGGCTGGAGTCTGGGCTATTGAGGCGGCACGAAAAAGTTTGAAACCGTATGGGTTTGCAAAGGCTTTCGGGACAGACAGGTTCATTGTCCATCTCAATAGGGCGCTGTTTTAATTGATTATTGCTTCGGCGTGATTGCGTCAACCAGGGCGCCTGCGGCGTCGGCGGTGGCATGTTTGCGATCGCGCCGCGGGTTGTACTCGACGATTTCCATTGCCACAAATTCCGGGTCGCCGCGCAAATGCGACAACGCAGCAACAAGCTCGGCACGATACAGGCCACCGGGCACCGGCGTGCCAACGCCCGGCTCCTCATCGGGATCGAGCGCATCAAGATCCACGCTCACGCCGAAGCCCGCCGTGCCGTGCCGCACCATGGCGAGTGCCTCGTCGAACACTGCGGCCAAACCGCGCCGGCGGACTTCACCCATGTCGAACACTCGCACCCCCAGCTGCTGCAGCAACGCCGCTTCGCCCGCCTCGTAACTGCGCACGCCGATCAGGCACACATGCCCGGGATGCAGCTTGGCTTCCGGGCCGTCGATTGTGGTGAGCGCCGCTTCGCCGTGACCGAGCAGGCAGGCCAGCGGCATGCCGTGGATCTGGCCGCTCGGTGTGGTGGCAAAAGTGTGGCTGTCCATGTGGGCATCGATCCAGATCAGGCCGAGCGGCCCCTTGTCAGCCAGCGCACGATGCACGCCGCTCCAGGTGCCGATGGCGCAGGAATGGTCGCCGCCCACCACCAGCGGGAAATGCCCCGCCTGCAGCACCGCTTCCACTTCGGCGGAGAGCCGGGTGCCGA
>MGZO01000057.1:20783-24314 GCA_001802655.1 Hydrogenophilales bacterium RIFOXYD1_FULL_62_11 | reverse complement strand
GGGATCGGGCGCGCCAGCCCCGCTGGCAGCGCCGATGACGATGATGTTGCGGGGAAGGGAGACGGACGTCATGCTGTTTGCCTGGAAGCCGTTGCGGCTTATCCCAGCCCGCCCAGATTCACGTACTTGGTTTCCAGATATTCGTCGATGCCGCTGCGCCCGCCTTCGCGCCCCAGCCCCGATTGCTTGACGCCGCCAAACGCTGCCTCGGCGGTGGAAATCACCCCGGCGTTGATACCCACCATGCCGTAATCGAGTTGCTCCGCCAGACGCCAGGCGCGGCCAAGATCACGAGTATAAGCGTAGGCTGCGAGGCCGAATTCGGTGTCGTTGGCCATGCGGATTGCTTCCGCTTCAGCGGAAAAACGAATCAGCGGGGCCACCGGGCCGAAGGTCTCGTCACGGCAGATCTGCATGTCGGCGGTGCAATCGCTCAGCACCGTCGGCTGGAAAAACTGCCCGCCGAGCGTATGGCGCGTGCCGCCAGTCAGTAGCGTCGCACCGTGCGCGAGGGCATCGGCAATGTGGGCCTCGATTTTTTCCAGCGCGGCGGAATTGATCAGCGGGCCGGTTTCCACGCCGGGCGTAAAGCCCTCGCCCACTTTCAGTTGCGCCACCACTGCGGTGAATTTTTCGGCGAAGGCGTCATAGATTGTGTCCTGCACGAACACGCGATTGGCGCACACGCAGGTCTGCCCGCTGTTGCGGTATTTGCTGGCGAGCGCGCCGGCCACCGCTGCGTCGAGATCAGCGTCATCGAACACAATGAAGGGCGCGTTGCCCCCGAGTTCGAGCGAGACGTGCTTGAGCGTGGCAGCACCCTGCGCGAGCAACTGCTTGCCCACTGCCGTCGAGCCGGTGAACGACAGCTTGCGCACCAGCGGGTGCGCGGTCAGTACGCCGCCAAGAGTCGCCGCATCCCCTGTGACCACATTTAAAACACCGGCCGGCAGTCCCGCGCGCAGCGCCAGTTCAGCCAACGCCAGCGCGGTAAACGGCGTTTGCGATGCCGGCTTGGCCACCACCGTGCAGCCAGCGGCGAGCGCCGCGCCCGCCTTGCGCGTCAGCATCGCGGCGGGGAAATTCCACGGTGTGATCAGCGCCGCCACCCCCACCGGCTGGCGCAAGGTGAACAGGCGCCGGTCCGCCCACGGCGACGGCACCACGTCACCGTAGACACGCCGCGCCTCTTCGGCGAACCATTCGATGAAACTCGCCGCGTAGTCGATCTCGCCGCGCGCTTCGCCATAGGGTTTGCCCTGCTCGCTCACCATGATCGCGGCGAGATCGTCGCGGTGGACGAGGACCAGGTCGAACCAGCGGCGCAGGATCTGCGCACGCATTTTGGCTGTTTGATCGCGCCAGGCGGGAAAGGCGGCGTACGCGGCCTCGATGGCGCGTTCGGTGTCACGTATGGTGCAGCGCGGCGCGTGACCGACGATTTCCGCGTTGGCCGGGTTATGAACGGCGAAGCATGCGCCGTCGGCGGCATCCCGCCATTCGCCGCCGATCAGCGTCTGCTGCCTGAACAAGGTGGGGTCAGTGAGTTTCACGATAAGTCGCTTCCCTTATGTTGGGCGCAAGACGGGGTGATTAGTGTGCCTTGTCCGCACTCACCTGCCGTTCTGCTTTTGATATTCAGTTTTCCCGATACGCCTCCACCCGGATACGCAGCCTGACGTCATCGCCAACGAAGGGCAGGGCGGTGCGCATACCAAAGCGCGAACGCTGGAGCATACCGCTTGCATCGGCCCCGCAACGCCACTTTCTGGAAACCGGATTCAATCCGCACTTGATCCAGGCGATCTCCAGCCGCATCGGCTGCGCAACGCCAAGCATGGTCAATTTGCCCTCTATCGCCATCAGACGATCCTGCTCGAACAAGAAACGCTGGCTTCGGAAGGTGATGCTGGGGTAACGGCTGACATCGAACCAGCCTGCCCCCTTGAGAACGGCATTGCGCTCATCGTTTCCCGTATCAAGCGAGCTCGTATCGATGATGACCTCAAGGCTTCCAGTCTGTTGCTCGATGTCGAATTCAAGGGTGCCGTGGGCGCGGTCGAACTGGCCACGCTCGGCAAACAACCAGAGATGAGCGATTTCAAATTGCGGGAAGGTATGGCCGGGATCGAGCCGATAGCTCTCAGGCCAGGCCGGGGCGCTGCTTGACAGCGCAACGAGGAAAACCATCAGTTGGCAGACTTGCAACATGGCTTTTACTTCATGCGAAGGACTGGCAAGAATCACAGGACGCCCTGCTTGTCAGCTTGTTGAACACACACAAGCTCAACCGTGTATCCGGAAAGCATGCTGTGCCCATTCAGCGAACGATGAGGAGTGGCTTGCCGGTGTTGCGGACTGGCTACAGGCAAATAAATTGCCCATCTCTGCTGCCTATAGTAGGTCAGCAGAAAAATTTCTGCGCAAGGGTTCGAACAACTTTTTCAAAGGAGATTGAACTGAATAAACAATTGCTGTTACTCGCACTTTTTGCCGCACTGGGCACAACGTCAGCGCAAGCGCGCGGATACCGGGTTCTGCGCATCAAGCGCCAAGTCTGACTTCGTCGACCAGCATTTCGAGCAACCCGATCAGCGCCTGCCCCGGCGTATCGCTCACAGGCAAATTCCGCACCACAATCCCCCGCGCTGCGCACGCATCGACATCGACCGCAGCAGGACCAGTGACAACAATGCGGACGAGCTTGTGCAACTGCCCAATCGTTTCTGCATCGATCGGACACGCATGAGTGATGACGGTGGTGGCCCAGAACAGGCGCGGCACGATGTCGGCCGTTTCGGTAAACGGATACTCGCTCCAGTTGTGCTCGAAATTCGGGATCGGCAAATCATCCGCAGTAAACGCGGCACAATCGAGAAAGGCGACGCGCTCCTTGGCGCTCATTTCTCCTCGCCCACCAGCCGCTCCAACGCGCGCATGATGGCCGACGAATCGAGCTCGCTGTCGCCGGCGCCCATCAGCGCGTTCATCTGCTGTGCAATCAATGCGGCGCCCGGCAGCGGAGTGGCGGTTTCCTGCGCGTTGTCCATGACGATGGCCATGTCCTTGTGGTGCAGCTTGACCTTGAAGCCGGGCTTGTAGTTGGAGTCGAGCATGCGCTGGCCGTGGACTTCGAGGATGCGGCTGCCGGCGAACCCGCCCAGCAGGGCTTCGCGCATCTTGACCGGGTCGACGCCGTTGCGCCGTGCCAGCAAAATGGCTTCGGCGACGCCTTCAAAGGTGAGGCCGACGACGATCTGGTTGCAGCACTTGACGACCTGGCCGGCGCCGTGGCCGCCGACGTGGACGATATTCTTGCCGAGCACTTCGAACAGCGGGCGCACCTTCTCGAAGATGGGCGCTTCGCCCCCAACCATGATGGAAAGCGTGCCCTCGCGCGCGGCAATTTCACCACCCGACACCGGTGCGTCGAGCATGTGCACGCCGCGCTCGGCCAGGGTGGCGGCGATACGGCGGGTAGCAGCGGGCGCCACGGTGCTCATGTCAACGATGGTGTGGCCGGGCTTGGCG
>MGZO01000057.1:15398-20763 GCA_001802655.1 Hydrogenophilales bacterium RIFOXYD1_FULL_62_11 | reverse complement strand
GCCAAAAATGATCTGCTCGACGTCAGTGGTATCGGAGACGACGGTAAAACTGATGTCGGCCTCGGCGGCAACTTCGGCCGGCGTGCCCTTGCCCAGGGCGCCGGCGACCAGCATCGGTTCTAAACGATCGAAGCGGCGGCCGTAGACGAACAATTGATGTCCCGCACGCAACAGGTTTTCCGCCATCGGACGCCCCATGATGCCACTGCCGATAAATCCGATTTTCATGATGCAAGCCCTTTCACGACGACCAACCAGAATGGCAGCGTAACCAATCCCGCCAGCGTTGACCAGCCCATGATGAGTCCGGCCAGGCGGGTGTCCAATCCGAAGCGGTCGGCCAGCGCAATGACCATCACCATGGTCGGCATGGCGGCTTCCAGCACGCCCGCTTCGCCAGGTTCGGTGAGCGGGCCCGGCCACGCCAATGCAATGCCCAGCGCCAGCAGCGGCATCAGCGCAAGCTTGATGGCCAGCGCGACAAACACCGCTTTTTGCGGGCGCAGGTCGTGCCACGGAATGGTCAGCCCCAACACGAACAGCATCAGCGGAATGGTCGGGCTACCGGCCCAGCGCGCGGCCTCGATCAGCGGGGTCAGCGGCAGGCCGGACAGATTGACCGCCAGCCCGGCGGCAAAGCCCCACACCGGCGGCAGTTTGAGCCACATCGATAGGAACGAGGCGTGTTCAGTGTGCTTGCCACAGCGAAAGGCGATCCACACGCCGATCGACCACACCAGCGGCGTGGCGGCCAGCATATCGGCGAAAAAGGGGTAACGCGCGCCGGGCTCGCCAAACACCGTGGTAAGCAACGGGTAGCCGAAGAACAGCACGTTGCCGAACCCGGCGGTCAGCATGATGGTGCCGCGTGCGGGGCTAGACAGGCCGCGCCCGAGCGGGGTGGCGAACAGCGCCAGCGCAGCCAGACCCAAGCCAGCCAGCGTAGCCACACCCAGAATCAGCGGCACCTGCAGCAAGCTCAAATCGACGGTGGCGGCCGCGCCCGCTGCAAAAAACAGCATCGGCGCGAAAAAGTTCAGCACCAGCCGGTTGATTTCCCCACGCAGACCGACGATGGAAATGCCGCTTTGCCAGCGCGGCCAGATGCCGCCTGCCGCGATCAGCAAAGCCAGCGGCAGCAGGGTTTTAAGCAGCAGTTGCTGCGCGAGTTCGGGGGACATGCGGGAAACAGGCGGGAGCGGAGAGATTCATCATAACGCCGCCTGCTGGCTGCGGACGAGCGCCGCAGCCAGGCTGGGAACAGTTCAGGTACGCGAAGCAGCTGGGTGACGGTTATCCGCACGATGCGCCGGGCTGTTGGACTCCAGCCAGTGCTTAATGCGTGCCGCATCACCTGCACGACGGTTGGAACCCGTCGCATCCAGCAACACGATGATGACATCGCGCTGCGCCACCTGCGCCTGCATCACCAGACAATGTCCCGCTTCGTTGATAAAGCCGGTTTTGGACAGCCCGATATTCCAGTCGTCCATCCGCGTCAGCCGGTTGGTGTTGTTGAACCCCACCGTGCGATAGCTCACCTGCGGTTGCTGGCGCTTTTTCTGCACCACCACGCGCTGGCCGTCGAGGCTGTAATGGCCCGAGGTACTGATATGACGGATTTCGGGAAAATTCTGGTGCGCGTAATCGGCGAGCTTGGCGAGATCCATCGCAGTCGAACGATTCTCGCTCGACAGGCCCGTAGGTTCAACATACACCGTGTCCTTCATCCCCAGCATGCGTGCCGTGCGGTTCATGGTGCCGACAAATCGCTCCAGACCGCCGGGATAGGAACGTCCCAGCGCATGCGCGGCGCGATTGTCCGACGCAATCAGCGCCAGATGCAGCAATTGACCCCGGGTGTAGCTCGAACCCACGGCCAGACGCGAACCGGTGCCCTTGAGCGTGTCACGATCCTCATCGGTCAGGGTGATGGTTTCCTCCATCGGCAACCCGGCATTGAGCACCAGCATCGCCGTCATCAGCTTGGTAATCGAGGCGATCGGCGTCTGCATGCTGGCGTTTTTCGCCAGCAGGGGCTGGCCGCTGGCCTGGTCAAACACCAGCACCGATTGCGCCGAGAGTTCCGGCATGGCGGTGAGGTAAGCGGGTTCAGCAGGCTGAACAGACACGCCCGGCGCGCCCGGATGGCTCCATTGCAGCGAAGCCTGTCCATCGAATGCGGCGGCACCGGTAGTTGCGCCCAACAAAATCAATCCGGCCAGAACAATTTTCATATGCATTCACTTTAATAGGATGCGACGTGGGATGCCACGCCATGGCACTAATACGGACACTCTGTCCAGAACTTGAAAACAACAGTTCCCGAGTCGGACTTAAAAATCCGTGGCTACAGATTGACGGTGTAGCAAAAATCAATATATAAAGCAATCACATGCGAGAACTTCCGGATAAGTTACTAAAAAAATCGGAGCTAACGGTCTGTCTTTGTGCCCCCGGCATTGTTGCCGAAGCCTTGGAGCACTTGATGCGCGGGGACATTGCACAGACCGAGTTTGCCGCCTGCGTACGCTGCGATCCCGTGCTTGCGCTACGCTTGCGGCTGCTGCCTGCCGATATGACCGCCCAGCCGGATTTGCTGCGGGCGCTGCTGCTCGCCGCGCCCGTTGCGACTGGCGCGGCACAGGTGGCCTATTCAGCACATTGGCGACAATCGATCAGTGTTGCCCATCTGGCACAAGCGCTCGCCCTGCGTGCTGCCATCGCCGATGCCGATGCAGCCTGGACGGCGGGACTTGCCCACAATCTCGCCCGTTACCTTGAACCCGGAACCGCCGGGATCACCCCACTCACGCGCACGCACCCAAGCGACTATCTCGCTGAAATCGACCCCAACGGCTGGCTGGGCGATGCTGCACGCTTTCATGCCGAGCCCCTGGCGCGCGGGCGGGCGGCGCATCCGCTGGTGCGCGTCGTTCAGCTGGCATATCAACTGGTGGCGCGCGCCGATGCAGTGGACAGCGTGGATGTGCGCGCGGCGCTCGCTGCATTGCAGATGGGGGCCGGCGAAGCCGCCCAGTTGCTGGCCGATACCCAGATGCAGACCCGCCAGCTGGCCTTGCGCTTTGGCCTGCTCGATGCGACTGCATCCAGCCAGAGCGCGGGGTTTGACCGGCTGGCGCGGCTGTATGCCGGGCAGGCCGCCCAGTCGGCGATCAACAGCCACTTCCGCTCCGCCAACCGCGACGCGCTGCCATTTTCCCTGTTGCAGGACACGCTGCAAGCCTTGTTCGGGATCGAGCGCATCTGCCTGTTTATTCCCGCTGCCGACGGTCATTTGCGGGCCAGCGCAATGCTCCCGACTGCGCCCGGCTTGAATGCATTGGCCATTCCGCTCGACGATGGGCATTCGGCGCTGCCCCGCTCACTGGTTCGCAGCGCGCCGCAACAATTTGAATGCGGCGCGACGGATGGTGCCCTGGTCGATGAACAGATTGCACGCCTGCTTGGCGTGTCGCGACTGCTCTGCCAGCCGCTGACGCTGAGCGATGGCCAGACGGGCGTGCTGGTAGCAGGCGACGCGAATCCCGAGCTGGGCATGTCCACGCTGTGGCGCTTTACCGTGGCTGAATATACCGCATGGCTGCACCCGCCGTCGAGGTGGTCATTCCCCCCCTGCCGGTTACCCCACCTGTGGCGAGCGACGCCATCCCCCGCGACCGTGCACGCCGCGCCGTACACGAAGTCGCCAATCCGCTCACCATCATGCGCAACTACGTCAACCTGCTGTCTGACAAGTTGGGCGCGGACTCGTCCGTGCAGCGCGATCTCAGCATAATCGGCGACGAAATCGAGCGCGTTGCACGTATTGTTCGCGGCATCACCGCCGCCGAAGAAACTCCGGCTCCCATGTCTACCGCCGGGCTTGAGCTGGTCTCGGTCAACAGCATCGTTTCCGAACTGGTACGGATGTCGCTTGGCACCCTGTTCACACCGAACAATGTCAGTGTGCAGATCGACCTCAATCCGGAAGTGCCGCCGCTGCCGCTGCAAAAGGATTCGCTGAAGCAGGTGCTGTTCAACCTGGCGAAAAATGCGGTGGAAGCCATGTCTGCGGGTGGGCATCTGAAATTCTCCACCCGCCTGATCGACGCTAACGGCCAGCGTGAAATCGAAATCGAAATCGCCGACACCGGCCCGGGCTTGCCCGCCGCTGTCGCCGCCCACCTGTTCGAGCCCCTGGTCAGCGAAAAAGGCGGCGACCATGCAGGCCTCGGCCTGAACATCAGCCACAGCCTGATCGAACGCATGAGCGGCCAGCTCCGATGCGAGAGCGACCCGCAAGGCACGCATTTTTTCATCCGTCTGCCCACCCTGCAAAACGGCCAGACCACCCTCACCACAACGCGCTACGGGTCGATGTAACCCGCGCTCAGGAGAACTTCAAACATGTCCAGCAGCCCCATCGATTCCGCGCCACACCCCCGCTCGGTCAGCACTTTTCCGGTGCGCTCGCGCTTGTTGCTGGTCGACGACGAACCGCTGATCCTTGAAGGGCTGTCACGCCTGCTGACCGCTCGTAATTACGACGTGGAAACAGCGGATGGCGGACGCGCCGCCCTGCTCGCCATCAGCAAACAGCAGTTCGATGTCATCCTGCTCGATCTCGGCATGCCGGACCTCAACGGCAACGAAGTGTTGCGCTTCATTACCGACCGCGCCATCGACACGCCGGTGATCGTGGTCTCGGGCGAAAGCGCAATCGACGCCGCGATCCGCGCGCTGCGCGGCGGCGCAACCGATTTCGTACGCAAGCCCTACGAACCCGAAGAACTGCTGCGGCGCATTGACAACACGCTCACGCAACGCCGGCTGGAACGGGAAAACAACCATATCCTGCAGCGCCTGCAACAGTCGGAAAAATGGCATCGCTTTCTGGTCAACAGCTCGCCTGATTTTATTTACACGCTGGACATCGAAGGCCGCTTCACCTTCGTCAACGATCGCGTCGAAAGCCTGCTCGGTTACCGCAGCGAGGATTTGCTGGGGCAGCATTACAGCCTGCTGGTTCACGAAGACGACATGACCCGTGCCGAACACATTTTCAACGAGCGCCGCGCCGGCGACCGCAGCGCGCGCAACACGGAAATCCGCCTCAAGTGCAACCCCGGCATGCGCCGCCCACGGCTGATGAACGGCCTCTGCAAATCAGTCGAACTCACCGCCACCGGCATGTATGACGAACTGGCCAGCGCCTTCGAGCAGCGTTTCATCGGCAGCTACGGCGTCGCCAAGGACGTCACCGAACGCAAGCAGGCCGAGGAAACCGTGCACTACCAGGCCTATCACGACCTGCTCACCGGGCTGCCCAACCGCGCCCTGTTCCGCGACCATCTCGGCCTCA
>MGZO01000057.1:10548-15331 GCA_001802655.1 Hydrogenophilales bacterium RIFOXYD1_FULL_62_11 | reverse complement strand
GGTCATCAACGATTCGCTGGGCCACACCGTCGGCGACGAACTGCTGCTTGCCGTGAGCACGCGGCTGCGCCAATGCCTGCGCGAAGGCGACACCCTGGCACGGCTGGGCGGCGACGAATTCGCCGTGCTGCTGCCGACCCTGGTCTCGCGCAGCGATGTCGAACACATCTGCCGCAAAATCACCCAGGTATTGTCCAAACCGGTGCATGTCAAAGGCCACGAGGTTTACATATCGGTCAGCATCGGTGCGTGCGTGACGCCCGAAGACGGCGAAATGATCGACAGCCTGATCCGCCAGGCCGAAATCGCCATGTACCAGGCCAAGTCCCTCGGCCGCAGCCGCCTGCAGTTCTGGGAATCCGGCATGCAGGCGCCGTATTCGGACCGCATGCAGATCGAGGCCGACTTGCGCCGCGCACTGGTACACAATGAATTCATCCTGTTCTACCAGCCCCAGGTAGATGCCCTGAGCGGCGAAGTACGCGGCTTTGAAGCCCTGCTGCGCTGGTGGCACCCGCAACGCGGCCTGCTCACCCCCGGCGAATTCATTCCGGTGGCCGAAGAAGCCGGCATCATCGTTCCCATTGGCGACTGGGTATTGAGCCAGACCTGCGCGCAAATTGCCGCCTGGCGCGCCGCCGGGCTGCCGCAAGTGCGCGTATCGGTCAACATCTCGGCGCGTCAGCTCGAAACGTCCGACTTCGTTGAAACCATCATGCGCGCCCTGCAGGTGTATTCGCTCGACGGCAAACAGCTCGAACTGGAAATCACCGAAAGCCTGCTGATGCGCGATTTCGAAGCCAATGCCATCAAGCTCGGACGGCTCTCCGCCAGCGGAATCCGCCTCGCCATCGACGACTTCGGCACCGGCTACAGCTCGTTCAAATATCTGTCACGCTTCCCGATCCACACCCTCAAGATCGACCAGTCCTTCATCCAGGAGCTAGACCGCGAGGAAAACGTCTCCATCGTCAACGCCATGGTGGCCATGGGGCGCGGCATGCACCTGAATGTCATCGCAGAAGGCGTGGAAAGTGAAGCCCAGTTGCTGCGCCTGCAACAGATGCAATGCCACGAAATACAGGGCTACTATTACAGCCCTCCGGTTTCCGCGCACGAAGCCTCCGAACTGTTAAGCCATTGCATGCGGGGATTTTCCCACCAGGACAAAATGGCTGCGGGCTGAGAGATCGCGAACCGCGTCCAGCAACCAACGCATGACGTACGGACAATAAAAAACCCCGCAAGCACGCTTGCGGGGTTTTTTTCGTTCACTGCCGACCAAATACTGCAGAAAACGAACATTTGGTGGCCAGTCTCGGAATCGAACCAAGGACACGCGGATTTTCAATCCGCTGCTCTACCAACTGAGCTAACTGGCCAAACTGACTTTTTCCGACCGCCCCGCGGACAAACGCCCGTAAGGAAAACCGAAGCCCGGCATTTAAACCTTAAACACGATGTTAGTCAAGGAATGTGCGCGGCTTCCGGCAATGGAACCCGCACGCATGCGTTGGCTATTGCGTGCCATGACGTGATCAGTGAGCATGCCAGTCCTGATTTCACTTGAGGCCGTTTGGGCAAACAACATGGATGAATGGTTTATCTGGCTGGTCCGTTTGATGTTTGCCGGCATTTTCCCTCTGGGCATCGGCATGCTGTACCGCGCCTGGAAGATTATTGTCCGCAAGGATTATCGCCATGTCGCCGATTGGCGCGGCAGGATGATCAGGGATGGGAAACAGTGGGCCGGCCTGGTGGCGGGCGCCAATGCCACGGGCGGGATCGGGCTGCTGCTGGTGGGGGCGCTGGTGATCCTGGCAGGCCTGCCCTTCGCGATATGGTCGGGGGCAACCGCCCTCATTCTCTGGAGCTATTACTTCGCATTGCAATTCGTGGTGCAGCGCGCCGGTTTGGCGCAGGCCGCTTCTTGAGGCAGTGCGGACTCGGCGGGAAGATCGGATCGCGACGCCGGCACCGGTATAAAACAACAATCTCCCCCAAACATGCTGGATACCGCCAAGCGGCAGGAGTATGGTTCGCCCAAAATAAAAAAGCCTGTGTTGTTATTTTTTTCATCAGCATGAAATGAAAGTGGAGGAGTACGGCCGATGTCCAAACCGCAAAACTTTGACCCCAAGGCTTACTGGAGCGCAACGCTCCGGTTACTTTTCATAACGCTGGTCATCTGGTTCGTCGTTTCTTTCGGCGCCGGCATCCTGTTTCGCGATGCGCTCGACAGCATCCATCTCGGCGGCTATCCCCTGGGCTTCTGGTTTGCACAGCAGGGCTCCATCTTCGTCTTCGTCGGCCTGATTTTCTGGTACGCGCGCCGCATGGACAAGATCGACCGTGACCACGACGTCCACGAAGAATAAGGGGAGACAAACATGGATCTGCAAACACTGACTTACATCGTGGTGGGCCTGTCGTTCGCCCTCTACATCGGTATCGCCATCTGGGCGCGCGCCGGCACCACCAAGGAGTTCTACATCGCTGGCGGCGGCGTCCATCCGATCGTCAATGGCATGGCGACCGGCGCCGACTGGATGTCCGCGGCTTCGTTCATCTCGATGGCCGGCCTGATCGCCTTTCTCGGCTACGGCGGCTCGGTCTACCTGATGGGCTGGACCGGCGGCTACGTGCTGCTGGCCGTGCTGCTGGCGCCGTACCTGCGCAAGTTCGGCAAGTTCACCGTGCCCGAGTTCATCGGCGACCGCTACTACTCGCAGACGGCGCGCATCGTGGCGGTGATCTGCCTGATCTTCATCTCCTTCACCTATGTCGCCGGCCAGATGCGCGGCGTCGGCATCGTATTCTCGCGCTTCCTGGAAGTGGAGATCACGACGGGCCTGATGATCGGCATGGGCCTGGTGTTTTTCTACGCCGTGCTCGGCGGCATGAAAGGCATCACCTACACTCAGGTGGCGCAATACGTGGTGCTGATCTTCGCTTACACCATCCCGGCCGTATTCATCTCCCTGCAGATTGCCGGCACCCCGCTGCCGCAACTGGGTCTGGGCGGATACGTGGGGGATGTGGCCTTCCTGAGCAAGCTGAACCAGGTGGTGACCGACCTCGGCTTCGCCGCCTACACCACCGGCAGCAAGAGCATGATCGACGTGTTCTGCATCACCCTGGCGCTGATGGCCGGCACCGCCGGTCTGCCGCACGTCATCGTGCGCTTCTTCACGGTGCCCAAGGTGCATGACGCGCGCATGTCCGCCGGCTGGGCGCTGGTCTTCATCGCCATTCTCTACACGGCCGCCCCTGCCGTCGGCGCCATGGCCCGCTACAACCTGCATGCCACGGTGAACACCGCCGTGACCACCGGGGGCGACATGTTCGCCCCCGAGGCCAGCATTCAGGGCGAGACCCGCCCCGACTGGATGAAGCGCTGGGAAAAGACCGGCCTGATCGCCTGGGACGACAAGAACGGCGACGGCCGGATCCAGTACTACAACGATGCAAGCAAGGACGATGCGTTCCTGGCCAAGGCCGAAGCCGCGGGCTGGAAGGGCAACGAACTGGGCTCCGTGGCCAAGGGCACGTTCACCGGCAAGGTCGACAACGACATCATGGTGCTGGCCAACCCGGAAATCGCCGGCCTGCCCAATTGGGTGATCGCATTGATCGCCGCCGGCGGTATCGCCGCGGCGCTATCCACCGCCGCCGGCCTGCTACTGGTGATCTCCTCGGCCATCTCGCACGATCTGATGAAGGGCGTGTTTGCCCGCAACATTTCCGAGAAAACCGAACTGATGGCCGGCCGGATCGCGGCAGCCGTCGCGGTGCTGATCGCCGGTTACCTGGGCTACAACCCGCCCGGCTTCGTCGCCCAGGTGGTGGCGTTCGCCTTCGGTCTGGCCTGCGCCTCGCTGTTCCCGACCATCGTCATGGGCATTTTCAGCAAGTCGATGAATCGGGGCGGCGCCATCGCAGGCATGCTGACCGGCCTGATCTTCACCCTGGTCTACATTGTCTATTTCAAGCGCGACGTGCTGCTGGGCATGGACAAGGTGCCCGACAGCGAGTGGTTCCTCGGCATCTCGCCGGAAGGCATCGGCGTGGTGGGCATGATCCTGAACTTTGCGGTGTCCTACTTGGTCATGAAGCTGACCCCTGCGTGCCCGGAACACATCAAGCACCTGGTGGAAGGCATCCGCTACCCGCGCGGTGCAGGTTCGGCGCAGGCGCACTGATCCCTGCGCAGTGAAAGCCAAGACCCCCGATTCGTCGGGGGTCTTTTTTTGTGGATTGGACTGACCGCCTAAACCGGCTGGATCTGGCGCCGGCGTTTGCGTTCCAGGCTCTTCAGGCCTTGCAGGCTGGCCGCCTTGCGGACCTCCAGATTCGGGCTTAACGCCAGCAATAACTCAGCGGTGGACAAGGCGTCGGCCAGCGCATTGTGGCGGGCATAGTTGCTGATCTGGAACAGCCCCATCCAGTCATCCAGTTTGCGGTAACGCCGTGCGAGCTGCGGGTAGAGCGCGGGCGCCACATAAGCCAGGTCCGCCCAGGCATGCCGGAAATTGAGGCCGAGATGGGTTTTCATCGCCCGCTTGATCATCGATTCGTCGAACGCGACATGAAAGGCGATCAGCGGATCCTTGCCCAGGTATTCGAGGAAAGCGAGCAGGGCCTCCGCGGGTGGCATCCCTTCGCGCTGGGCGGTGCCGCCGATGCCGTGTATCAGGATGTTGTCCTTTTCGCTGACCCGGGCCTGTTGCAGCACGATTTCAAGGCTGTCGTGCAACTGGATCTGGCCGTTCGTCACGGCGAC
>MGZO01000057.1:10107-10448 GCA_001802655.1 Hydrogenophilales bacterium RIFOXYD1_FULL_62_11 | reverse complement strand
ATCCAGCCAGCTCATGCCTGATAGTCCAGGCCCAGCTTGGTCTGCAGCTTGCGTGCCTGGCGAAAGGCCTCCTTGAGAATGCGCCGGTCCAGGTGGTTGAGCGTGTCCGGATCCACCCGATTGGTCAGCGTCTCGCCGCGTTCGCTTTGGGTGTGGTGAAAACGCAGGCGCAGCAGCTGGATGAACAAAAATGCCTCGCAGTAGGCGTCGGCATCGCCCGGCTTGAGGTTCAGTGGCGCGGCGATCTCGCGCAGACGCTGCACGGTATTGGTTTGCGTGCCGCCGATCGCCAGGCTGAATATGCGCGCCGCATCGACGAAGGGCGTGATGCCATTGAGCTT
>MGZO01000057.1:727-10060 GCA_001802655.1 Hydrogenophilales bacterium RIFOXYD1_FULL_62_11 | reverse complement strand
AGCTGGTGCAGAAAGCGCGAGTTCTTCGGCGCGGCGGTCTGCAACCATCCGCGCAGGGCTTTTCCCAGGTGGGAGGCGCCGTAAAGCGGGCGGAAATCAAAAAAGATCGTCGAGTGCAGCAGGTCCATCGGGGCGCCGTGATAAATCCATTTGTCGAATGTCCCCTGCCATTCCTGGAGCGACGCACACCACTTTGGATTCGATGCCATCACCTCGCCTCCGCACAGCGGGAACCCGCATTCCGCGAGCGCGAGATTGACCCGTTTGGCAAACGGCAACAACACCTCGCGTAGCGCCACAGGATCCTCGTTGGCCTTGGGCGCAAAGATGATGCCGTTGTCCTGGTCCGTGTTGAGCGTCTGCTCGAAGCGTCCCTCGGAGCCCAACGCCAGCCAGCAAAACTCGATGTCCCGGGCCGGGTCGCCCTGCAACTCGAGTTCGATGATGCGCGTGGTCAGCAGGTCATTGAGCGTGGTAATGATCTGGGTCAGCTGCTCCGCCGCCATGCCTTGGGCCAGCAGGTTGCGGGCAAGCTGCTGGATATCGCGCGCGCATTGCTTCAGCAAAACGATTGTCGTGGCATGACGAATGCTGCTGCTGATCTGGTGCAGACCGACGCGTTGCAGCGTGAACAAATCCTTTTCCGATATCACGCCGGTCAGGTGGCCGTTGTCGGTCACCAACACATGACGGATGCCCTGTTTTGCCATCGCGAGCGCCGCGTCATGCGCCAGGGAATGGGGCGGCAAGGTCGTGAGTGTCGTGCTCATGATGCCGATGACCGGCTGGTCGAGATCGGCTTCCGCCAATGCCACACGGCTCAGCACATCGTGCAGCGTGAGGATGCCCAGTGGGACTTGATCGTCCACGGCAACCATGGCACCCACGCCGTGACGCTCCATTAGTTGCAACGCCTGCCTGATGGAGTCGTGCGGAGAACAGGTCACCGGTTGCCGCTGAACGATGGCCGCAAGGGTGCTGTTCATCGATTGTTGCTCTGCACTGGCCTTGGAATACCCTGCCTGGATGAGGTGTTGCGAATGCTCGAGCAGGTTGGCAATGCGACGCGTGCAAAAGTCGTAAAACGCTTCGCTCAGCCGCGTCAGGTACAGAAAGTCTTCCGCCGGCACAACGTAGCAAAAGACATCGCTGCTTGCACGGTAAGTGCCGGTGACCGGTCGCTTGGCGAGCAGCGCGCCCAGCGGAAAACACTCGCCCTCATGCAGCTCGAGCCAGGCGCTGTCTTCAGGCGGCTGGCTGATGCCCTGCTCACCTTGAACCACGCCCTGCTTGATGATGAAAAAAGCGACAGGCTCCGTCTGTTGCGGCGACAGAACCGTTTCCCCCTTGGCAAAATACCGCAGCGTTGCATGCTGCGCCAACCACTGTACGTGCCCGCCTTCCATCTGGTCGAATGGGGCAAACTGACTCAAGTGATCTGCGGTGGCTCGAATCAGCGAATTGGCTGCCTCTGACATGAATTTCCTTTTTGTCCCGGCGTGGGCCCACGGTCATTATGGTCAGGTGCAACTTGACTCCGCAAGCCGCGAGCCCGGAAAAACGTAGCGTCTGGACATAAAAAAGCCCCGCCGAAGCGGGGCTTTTAGACAGCCTGCATACCCGTGAGGGCATCAGCAACAGAACCGGCAAATTACATCATGCCGCCCATGCCACCCATGCCGCCCATATCGCCGCCGCCCATTGGAGCGTTTTGCTTGTCATCCGGCAGGTCAGCGACCATGCAGTCGGTGGTCAGCATCAGGCTGGCGATCGACGCAGCGTTCTGCAGCGCGGTGCGGGTGACCTTGGTGGGGTCGAGCACGCCCATTGCCACCATGTCGCCGTACTCGCTGGTGCCGGCGTTGTAGCCGTAGTTGCCCTTGCCTTCCAGCACCTTGTTGACGACGACTGAAGGCTCTTCGCCACAGTTCTTGACGATCTGGCGCAGTGGCTCTTCGATGGCACGCAGCACGATTTTCACGCCGGCGTCCTGGTCGTGGTTGTCGCCCTTGACCGCAGCAGCGGCAGCCTTGGCGCGCAGCAGTGCCACGCCGCCGCCGGGAACGATGCCTTCTTCAACGGCAGCACGGGTGGCGTGCAGCGCGTCTTCGACACGGGCCTTCTTCTCTTTCATTTCGACTTCGGTTGCGGCGCCAACCTTGATCACTGCCACGCCACCAGCCAGTTTGGCTTTGCGTTCCTGCAGTTTCTCGCGGTCGTAATCGCTACTGACTTCGTCGATCTGCTTGTTGATCTGGCTGATACGGCCCTTGATCATGTCGGCGTTACCGGCGCCATCGATGACGATGGTGTTTTCCTTGCCGATTTCGATGCGCTTGGCGCGACCCAGATCCTGCAGGGTGGCTTTTTCCAGGCTCAAACCGACTTCTTCAGCGATCACGGTGCCGCCGGTGAGGATGGCCATGTCTTCCAGCATTGCCTTGCGACGATCACCGAAGCCCGGTGCCTTAACGGCGCAGGTTTTCAGAATGCCGCGAATGTTGTTCACCACCAGAGTAGCGAGCGCTTCGCCGTCGACATCTTCAGCGACGATCATCAGCGGTTTGCCGGCCTTGGCGACTTGCTCCAGTACGGGCAGCAGGTCGCGGATGTTGGAGATCTTCTTGTCGTACAACAGGATGAAGGGATCTTCCAGCAACGCCATCTGCTTGTCGGGATTGTTGATGAAGTAGGGGCTGAGGTAGCCGCGGTCGAACTGCATGCCTTCGACGACGTCGAGTTCGTTTTCCAGACCCGAGCTGTCTTCAACCGTGATCACGCCTTCTTTGCCGACCTTGTCCATCGCAGCAGCGATGATGTCGCCGATCGAAGAATCGGAGTTGGCGGAAATGGCGCCGACCTGGGCGATTTCCTTGCTGCTGGTGCAGGGCACCGACATCTTCTTCAGTTCACCGACGATGGCGATCACGGCCTTGTCGATGCCGCGCTTCAGATCCATCGGGTTCATGCCGGCGGCAACGAACTTCATGCCTTCGTTGACGATGGACTGGGCCAGTACGGTTGCCGTGGTGGTGCCGTCACCGGCGATGTCGGAGGTCTTGGAAGCGACTTCCTTGACCATCTGCGCGCCCATGTTCTCCAGCTTGTCCTTCAGCTCGATTTCCTTGGCGACCGAAACGCCGTCCTTGGTCACGGTCGGTGCGCCGTAGGAACGGTCGAGCACCACGTTGCGGCCTTTCGGGCCGAGGGTTACTTTAACGGCGTCAGCCAGAATATTGACGCCTGCCACCATGCGGGCACGCGCGGAATCACCAAAACGTACGTCTTTTGCAGCCATGTTTTAACTCCTGAATTTAATTCGGTTGGCCTAATCAATCAGACCTGTGTAGTGAGTATTCGCTTACGTTGAAGCGATTACTTCTCAACCACGCCCATGATGTCTTCTTCGCGCATCACCAGCAGTTCGTCGCCGTCGACCTTGACGGTCTGGCCTGCGTATTTGCCGAACAGCACGCGGTCGCCGACTTTTACGTCGAGCGGAATCAGTTTGCCCTGGTCGTCTTTTTTGCCCGTGCCGACGGCGATGATTTCGCCCTGGTCGGGTTTTTCGGTTGCTGCGTCGGGGATCACGATGCCGGAAGCGGTCTTGCGCTCTTCTTCCATGCGTTTAACAATCACTCGGTCGTGCAGAGGACGGATTTTCATTGCAAAGTCTCCATTGCCTAAAGTTTCAATTACGTTGCGTAACAGGCGGCTCTTTGGAGCCGACAAAAATAGAAGCGGCGACCGAGTGATTAGCACTCATCGCCGTCGAGTGCTAATAGTAGGGGCGCACTGTGACAATTTCAAGGGCAGGGATAACTTAAATGAAAGATTTGGGTGTAAATAACCTGATTGAGCGTACCCGCGCCGCCGTCTGGCACCCCTGCACCCAGATGAAGCAGCTGGAAGCATCGCCGCCACTGGCGATCGCGCGCGGTGAAGGAGCATGGCTGATCGATACCGAGGGGCGGCGCTACTTCGACGCGATTTCGAGCTGGTGGGTCAATCTGTTCGGCCACTGCAACCCGCGCATCAACGCGGCGATCACCGACCAGCTCGGCAAAATCGAGCATGTGATGCTGGCCGGGGCGACCCATGCGCCGGTGGTCGAGCTGTCGGAACGGCTGGCTGCGCTGACCGGACTGGGCCACGCGTTCTACGGTTCGGACGGCGCCTCGGCCACCGAAATCGCGCTGAAAATGAGCGCTCACTATTGGCGCAACACAGACCAGACGCAGAAGAACGGCTTTATGAGCCTGCAAAACGGCTATCACGGCGAAACCGTGGGCGCGCTGTCGGTAACCGATATTCCGCTGTTCAAATCCACCTACGCGCCCTTGCTCAGACATTCGGTCCAGGTGCCGACACCCGACGCACGGTTGGCCGATCCGGGCGAATCCGCCGAAGCCTTTGCGCTGCGTTGCGCCGACGCGCTGGAAGCCCATCTCGCCGAACACGCCGCCACCACCGCTGCCTTCATCGTTGAGCCGCTGGTGCAGGGCGCAACGGGAATGGCGATGTATCACCCGGTGTATCTCATCCGGGCGCGTGAGCTGTGCAACCAATACGGCGTGCATCTGATCGCCGACGAAATTGCGGTGGGTTTCGGCCGGACTGGGTCGATGTTTGCCTGCGAACAGGCAGGCATCAAACCGGATTTCATCTGCCTGTCCAAAGGCATCACCGGCGGCTATCTGCCGCTGTCGGCGGTGCTGACGACGGATGCGATCTACACCGCGTTTTACGATGACGCCACCGCGCGCGGCTTCCTCCATTCGCATTCCTATACCGGCAATCCGCTCGCCTGCCGGGCGGCGCTGGCAGTGCTTGATATCTTCGAGCACGATCAGGTCATTGCCGCCAACCGGATCAAGTCACTTGAAATGACAGGGGCACTGGAAGAAGTGTCCGCTCACTCACGGGTGCGCCATTTCCGCCATGCCGGAATGATCTGGGCATTTGACGTGGCCGACGCCGGCCCCGGTTTCGCCACCCGCTTTCACGCTGAGGCGCTGGCGCAGGGGGTATTCATGCGCCCGATCGGCCACACGGTTTACCTGATGCCGCCGTATGTAATCACGCCAAGCGAGATGACGCTGCTGGCCGGGCGGGTGTTGCGGGCGTTGGAGCTGTCGCTCGCGGCTTAATTAACCGGAATCGCCAGCCAGGCGCTGGTGCCGCCGCCGACGCGCGGTTTGAGGGCGACCGTCCAACCCTGGGTTTCAGCCAGCTGGCGGGCAATGGCGAGACCGAGACCACTGCCGCCGGTGGCGCGGTTGCGCGAAGGATCGAGGCGGAAGAAGGGGCGGAACACCGCTTCGCGCTGCGCGGCGGGAATGCCCGGGCCGCGGTCGCGCACCCCGATCAGCAGCCCCCTCGAACCGCGCCGCCGCACCAGCTCCAGCCGCCCCGGGCCGCCATAGCGCAGGGCATTTTCCAGCAGGTTGCCGAGAATCCGCCTGAGTGCCAGCGGCGCGATGACCGCCCGGCACGGTGGCCCGTCGGCACGCAGATGGGTTTGGCCGGGCGATTGTGCCTCGGCGGCCTCAATCAGTTCATTCAGCAGGGCGTCGATGTCCGTGGCCTCGGCGGCTTCGCGCTCCTGGGCGCGGGCGAGTTCCAGTTGCGCACCGATCAGCGTTTCCATTTCGCCGACATCGCGCTCCATGCGGCTGAGCAGCGGCGAGTCGCGTTCATCGGCCAGCATCCCCAGCGCCATTTTGAGGCGGGCAAGCGGGCTGCGCAGGTCGTGCGAGACACCGGCCAGCAGCGTGCTCTGGTTTTCGCGCCGCGCCGCCAGCTGGGCGGCGGTCTGATTGAAAATCCGCGCCAGCTCGGCCAGCTCGTACTCGCCCGACTCCGGCAGCCGGGGCGGGCGCTCACCGCTGCCGATCTGGCGCGCGGCATCGGTCAGGCGCGCCACCGGGGCGGTGATGCGGCGCGCCAGCAGCCAGGCCAGAATCAGCGTCACCAGCAGGCCGGCGACGGCACTCCAGGCCAGCGCCAGCGAGGGGCGCGGCGTGATCAGCTCCTTGTCGAAGCTGAAACGCAACACACGCCGTGCCATCGGAATGTCGGCATGAAAACGACCATCGGTGGACTCGGTCACATGCAGGCTGGCACCCGGGTCGAGCCGGGTCGTGAGCGACTCCCGCAGGAAATTGAGATAGGGGTGATGCCCGACCTCGTCGCCCAGCGGCGCCTGGACTTCGCTCAACTCCATGTGGTGACTGAGCAGCAGCTCCGCCTCGAAAGCGGGTCGCGTCGCCGCCGGCAGCTCAACCCAGGTGCGCGCGGACAACACCAATAAAGCGGCCATGTCGTCGGCCGAGCGCTGGGCGAGGGGCCGCATGAGGTTGAAAAAAATCGCCGCGCCCGAGGCAAGCTGAAACACCAGCAAACCCACCGCGATGGTGAGCGCCGTATGGCGAAACAGCGAGCGGGGCGGTTTGCGGGTAAACCGTTTCACGCAGCACTCTCGCCGCGCGGCGAGAACAGATAGCCCTCGCCCCAGATGGTGCGCAGATAGACTGGCGCTTCGGGGTTAGGCTCGATCTTGCGGCGCAGGCGCGTCACCCGCACGTCGACGCTACGGTCGAACGGCGCGCGTTCGTAACCCTTGACCAAGGTGATGAGGTGATCGCGCGTCAGTACCTGGTTGGGGTGTTCGAGAAAAATGCGCAGCAGGGTGAACTCGCCGGAAGTCAGGGGGATTTCTGCGCCGTCGTGCAGCAGGACATGGCTGTTGACGTCCAGCCGGAACGGGCCGAAAGCTAGCGCCTCCGCTTCTTTCGGCGCAACGGCATTCGCGCCGCCGCGCCGCAGCACCGCGCGCACGCGGGCGAGCAGTTCGCGCGGGCCGAAGGGCTTGGCCAGATAGTCGTCGGCACCCACTTCCAGCCCCACCACCCGGTCGACTTCCTCGCCGCGCGCGGAAACGATGATGACCGGCGGGCCACCGTCGGTACGCAGCCATTTGAGCAGGCTCAAACCATCTTCGCCCGGCAGCATCAGGTCGAGCACCACCAGATCGGCACCGCGTTCTGCCATGCTGGCACGAAACGCTGCACCGTCGCCCACGCCTTCCACCTCATAGCCGCTGGCGCCCAGGTACGACGTCACCAGTTCGCGCAACGCAACGTCGTCGTCCACCACCAGGATGCGCTGCGCTGCGTCTTCGACCATTTGGAGTCCACCTTGCCCGGAATGCGAGAAGGGCCAATATTACCGGCAACACGCCACGCCCGCCGCCGCGTAACAACCTGTAACAACCTGTAGCGGCTACGTAAGACCACCGAAACGCCTGGTCGTGATACTGCGTCCACTGCCAGCGGAATTGAAACCGTGGCGGCAATCAACCCTCATGACTCACGCAAAGGAACCACAACATGAAAGCAAGCAAATCCACAGCAGCCGTTTTCGCAGCCCTTCTCGCACTGGGCGCAACCCTTGATGTGCAGGCAGGCGGCAAAGGGGGCGGTATGGGCGGTGGCCAGGGCGGCGGCATGAGTGGCGGCATGGGCTCGGGCCAGATGGGCGGGCAGTCGAGCGGCCTGGGTTCCATGCAGCAGAACAAGGGCCAGGGATCGGGCGACATGACGCGCACACGCACCCAGACCCGTGAGCAGACCCAGACCCGCACGCAGTCGCAGAGCGGCACACCGGACATGCAGCAGGACATGGCACAGCGCCGCGCCATGACCCAGATCCGTCAGAGCGAACCCGCTGGCGGTGCGGTGCCCGCAGCGCTGTAAAGCCAGTCGTTCTGCGTGGCGGACGAATTCGTCCGCCACGCAGCTTGAGCGCGCAAACCCCTGTGCCCGGTGCAGAATAGCCCGCTCATCTGTAATGGAATCGAACCCCATGAGGCTCATGTCCAAACCCCTTTTTCTGCTGATGCCCTTGTTGTTCATCACAACGGTTCAGGCTGCGCCTTACGATCCCCCCGCTCATGGCGAAGGCTCGGTCGTGTTCACGCCTGCCGCCAGACCGCGTTTCTCCAATCTGGACCCGCAACCGGGCGGAAACCTCGACACCCAAAACGCGCCGCGCAGCAACAGCCGTTACGGAATCGGCTATGACGCCCGTCATGGCATCAACGCGAACATCCGGAACCAACCCGGCCCCGACATGAACGCCATCCAGCCCATGCAAGCCCCTGCCCCTGCGCGGATCGAACCCTCCGGCAGCGCGGGTCGAGGCGGCAAAGGGCGTTAAGCGCGCTGCTACATGGCTGGCGGCCGTCTTTATTGTTTAATGAAGGAATCAACCATGTTTGCAAAACCCCTCTCGGCTTTCTCGCTTGCCCTGGCCTTGGCCGTCAGCGCACCGCTGCATGCCGCCAGCGTTTCCGCCACGGCCAAAACCACGCTATCGAGCCTGTCCACGGCCGAAAAATCCGATCTGCTTTTCATGCGTGAGGAAGAAAAGCTGGCGCGGGATGTGTATCTGACGCTCTACGAAACCTGGGGGCTGCCGGTATTCAGCAACATCGCCAGTTCCGAGCAAAGCCACATGGACGCCGTCCTCAAGCTGCTGCGCACCTACCGGCTGACCGATCCGGCAGCCGGCAAGGCCATTGGTGAATTCTCCAATTCAGACTTGCAGTCGCTGTATGGCACGCTGATGGAGAAGGGCCGTCTCAGCGCCCTGAATGCGCTGCAGGTCGGCGGCATCATCGAGGAAACCGACATGCGCGATCTGGTGGCCGCGATTGAGCGTGCCGACAATGCCGACCTCGACTCCACCTATGAAAACCTGCTGTGCGGCTCGCGCAATCACCTGCGCGCCTTCGCCAGCACGATCGAGTCCATGACCCGCCAACCCTATACCGCGCAGGTCATCGCGCAGGATGAGGTGGATGCCATTGTGAGCAGCCCGCAGGAAAAGTGTGGCGACCGCTGACCCCGGACTGATGTTGCTGATCAGGCGACAAATAGCCATCTGAAGATCTACTATCAACCAAGATGCGCATGCCGACGGGGTTGTGGCGGCGCGCCTCATTCCTGACAACCCCACGGCTCAAGGAGCACGAAAATGTTGAACAAGTCCTTATTTATTTCGGCGATGACAAGCAGCCTGTTGCTTGCCTTCAACCCGGCGTTTGCCGCCGATGCACCCGTGAAGAACCAGGCACAGGAACAGGTGTACGGCAGCCAGCTGATGACCCAACAGGAACGCACCGAGTACCAGGCCAAAATGCGTAACGCCAAAACCAACGAAGAGCGCGAACAAGTCCGCGCGCAGCACCACAAGGAAATGCAGGTACGTGCCAAGCAGCAAGGCGTAACCCTGCCCGATGAGCCGCCCGCAAAGGGCATGGGCGGTGGC
>MGZO01000057.1:0-686 GCA_001802655.1 Hydrogenophilales bacterium RIFOXYD1_FULL_62_11 | reverse complement strand
GACAGAAAAGGTATCGCGCTTGCGGTGCCTTTTGTTTTAATGGGAGCATCCAGCGCCCACTCGTCACACGACTTACACAAGGAAACCTCCCATGAAATCTTCAAGCCTGTCGATTGCCGGCGCGTGGCTGTGCCTGGCGTTCAATCACGCGCTCGCAGCCGAGCCCCACCACGCCGCGCATCACGCTCCCGCAACGGATACGCGCAGCGTGCTGACACTCACGCCCGCCGAACGCGCCATGATCCTGGAAGAAATGCGCCTGTTTCTCGCCGGCGTGCAGACCATGACCGGCGCGCTGGCCAAGCCGGACATGGCGGCGGTGGCGCAAGCCGCGCGCGACATGGGGCAGAAAATGGTGCATGAAGTCCCCCCCGCGTTGCGCGCCAAGCTGCCGCAGGAATTCCGCCAGCAGGGTTTCTCGGTACATCGCGATTTCGACCAGATTGCGCTCGATGCCGACAGCCTGCAGGACGTCAGCCACAGCCTCAACCAGTTGTCCGCCACGCTGCAAAAGTGCGTCAGCTGCCACGCAACGTATCAGATCCAGACGCCTTTCCTCGACGATAGCCACTGATCCGCATGAAACTCGTTGCCCTGAAACCCGGCAAGCGCACGCTTCTCCTCGCGCTCGGCGCGTTGGCCTTTATCGCCGCTTTTGTCTGGCTGCTGACCACGCGCGGGCCGCT
>MGZO01000056.1:12914-14481 GCA_001802655.1 Hydrogenophilales bacterium RIFOXYD1_FULL_62_11 | reverse complement strand
CGGAGGTCATCCACATGGTCCACTCGGCCAGCTCCCCGCGTTTGATGAGCACAGCAGAGTTCAACGAGGCTCGTGCGGTTGCGCCTGAACTCCTTCAGGAGTTGCTGAACGACGCGCCACCCGACCGCCGTGAGGCGCTGGAGGCTTTCCTGAATTCGGCGTTCCTGGGCGAGTCGGGGGTCACTGCTGGCCTCCCCATTTTTGTCGCCACCACCGAGAACGACGTGGAGGGGATCAAAGCTGCGATCAGCAACGGCGCTGACGTAAACGCAAAGGACACGGAGGGCTGGACGCCTCTGGCTGAAGCAGCCGGACAAAACTGCACCGAGGCGGCGTCCTTCCTTCTGGAGGCTGGTGCTGATCCGAACATCCCTACCACGATGGGGCATTACCCTGTCACGATCGCGCTGATCCGTGGCCATGATGCTGCAGCCTTGGCGTTGCTTAAAGGCGGCGCCGATCCCTCGCTCGAATCAGTCAACGGCATGTCCGCCGCCCAGTGGCTTTCCGAGGGCATGTCGGGCTCGCCGGCGTTAATTTCCTGGTGGGCGTTGCACGGCAAGTAGAGTTCGCAACGCCCAATACAAACGCCGCGAACAACGCGGCGTTTTTTTACTCTCCGCCTTCCATGTACCAATCCATGCCGGGCTGGTTGGGCTGCGTAGCCGGTGCCTTAGCATCCAATGGCGCCGTGGCCGACGTGGCTGACGTGGCCGCGGTTGATGCGCCCTCCTCCAGCGACGCCTCGACATCGGCCGCCGCCTCGCCCCAGAGCGCGCGGATGGAGTCGGGGGTCTGCGAGGCGACCCACTCCAGGTACGGGTGCACGTAGCTGTTCACCTCTTCGATCTTCTCAGGCGTTGGCGTGAGGATCTTGGAAGCGTTCTCCGCGGTGGGCTCTTTGAACGTCGACCAGGCGCCGCTGACGATGGCCAGGGCCAGGCTGGCAAAGATGGCAAGTCGCAGCATGAGGGCTCCTACTGGATATCGAGGGTCATGATCGTGTTACCGCCACCGGCGCCGGCGGCCGGCGTCAGCTCCAGCACCACGCGGCCGGTGGCCCCCGCGGGCGGATCTACGCGGAAGTTCCGCACACCGGTCTCCCCATCGCCCCACTCGACCTGTGCCTGGTAGAACCCGGCTTCGTCGACCGAGCCCTCCACGACCCGCACGGTCGCTGCCGCGCTGCCGCGGCTACCCGTCCGCGCGATGCCGATGGCCCGGGGCTGGCCTGCAGGGATGGCCATGTAGGGGGCCGCAAAGGAAAGCACAGGGGCACCTGCCTGTACCGCAATGTCCGGGCGGTGCGCACGCGCAGCTGCATCAGCTTCGATGCCGCTATAGACCGAGTCGACGTCGATGCTGTCGATGCGCTCGATGGTCCGGTCCTCGACGTTCTTGCGGCCCTCCGACATCACCGTGGCGCCGGCGCCGGTCATGTTGCGCGAGGCATTGGCGGGGTCGTTGGCCTTCTCGAACATCCCACCCTCGGACATGTGCCCGGCCATACGGGTGAAGTCGATCGAATCCCAGTTGATCCGGTCCATCTCATCCAGCGGGATGCCCC
>MGZO01000056.1:5933-12897 GCA_001802655.1 Hydrogenophilales bacterium RIFOXYD1_FULL_62_11 | reverse complement strand
CCTTCTTGCTGCAGTAGGTGCCGGCGTAGCTGCAGGAGCCGATCTCGCGCTGCACCGCCAGGTCGAATTCGCCGTCCGAACAGGCCCAGCTCGGAGACAGGGACGGTTTGATCTCCTCGCGGGCGCGGGCCATGAAGATCTGCCAGACGGTCAGGGAGCTGTTGTCGACCTCGCCGGTGCCGCCGCCCATCACGTTGTCGCGCATGGAGGTGAAGGGGCTGGACAGGGTCGACATATTGCCGGTGCCCGACTGCATCTGCCGGTAGCCGCTGACGGTGTCGTCGTCGGCCAGTCGCGCGGCCTGCTTGCTGCGGTTGACCTCGGAATAGATCTTCCAGAACAGCTCCTGGGCGTTGCTGTCGGTGGCTTTGCAGCAGTCCACCAAGCCGCCGTAGCCCTTCTGGCACCGGTAGGGATTGCCGCGGAAGATCTGCGCCTCGGCGATCATCTCCTGCTCGGCCGCCGTCAGCTGGACCTCCGGTTCGGCTTCAGCGCCACCGGTGTCGTCCTGGTCGTAGCCCCAGTTGCGGGCGGCGTTGTTCGGATCGTTGGCGACCGGTTGGTCATCGATCGGCGCCGGCCCGCGGCTTTCACGCGCGGTGTCGGCGTTCCGGGTGACGTCGGTAGCCATCGCGTCGGCCACCACCATCTGCGCCATGGCCACCTGCATGGCCGTGCCCGAATCCTCGTTGAAATCGACGCCGGCGTTGCAGCTTCCGTCCAGACACTGGATCGAGCCAGCACAGGTGTTGGTGGTGCGCACATCGGTGACGGGGACAGACACCTGCTTGTCGCAGCTGTAGCGCTTGCTGGTGACCGCGCAGCCGCCCTGCCCGTCCGTGACCAGGCAGCCTTCGCCGATCACGCGGCAGGCGTTGTTCGACTCCAGCGCGCCACACGTGTTGCCCTCGGGCTGGGCGATGTCTACGTATTTGCAGTCGCGCTTGTTGCCGAATTCGTCCTCGATGCACACCGGGCAGGTGGCCTTGAGCTTGGCTTCCCAGCACAGCGCCGGCGCCCCGGGGAAGAGCGGCTCCAGGCCGCGCTTGATGGCTTCTGCCTCATCGATGTGCAGCATGCCGATCGTTCGCGGCGCGCTGTCGGTGCAGACCCACTCCTGGCGGCACTCTCCATCGACGGTTTCGGCTTCGCACTGGCCATTGAAGGCGATCCGGTCATAGACCTTCCACAGATCCCCTCGCCCGCCTTCCTCGTATCGATCCTCATTCGGCTCAACAAGCACTTCCCGACTGCGCGAGCAGCTGGAACCAACACTGCCTATCGTGCAGGTGTAGTCCTGGGAATGGACCGTGCTCAGTGAGCCGCCGTCCTGGACGGTGGTGGTGCTGTCGCAGTCAGCAAAGGCCTGGCCGAGCGGATTTCCCGTGAGGCTGGACCGCATGCGCTCCACGAGCTCCGGGTCATCGCCCAGGGCTTGCTCGCGAGTGATGATCTGCGCACTGGCAAGCGCGCGAGTGGCCTCACCCTGGGCACCCTCCTGTTGCGCGGAGTGATCGAACTGGTCAATGCCCTCCTGCTCCAGGCTGGACAGCTCACTGTCCTTTTTCCGGGTCAGCTGCTCGATGTCGTTGCGCGTGGCACCAGGGGCGATCTCCGCGCCATCGACAACGACACCGCCCAGCTCAAAGCGACCCATGCCATCGCGCCCACCGTCAGCGTCATAGACGGGTGCGCGGGCATTGTCGAGCAATTCCTTGCCCAGCAGGGTGCCGGCCTCGCCAGCCTGGTTCTGGGACCAGGCGTTCACCGACCACGTGAGCGCGACGAGGAGAAGGGAAAACCGGAGTGCAGCTCGAATCGGCATCGACAGTTCCATCAGGGGATTTGCACGCAGCATTCTTCGTATCGGAACAAGACCTGGACCCAGTCCTCACCGGTAATGGGGCGGTGGCGCCATTCGCGCGAGAGCAACGTGCTGGATCCCGTCCAATCGTTGTCGTTCTTCTGCGGAACCGGATGCATGACCTGCCAGCGATACTGCTGCTTGGGGTACATGGGCTCCGGGTGCGCGGCGCAAACCGCGGAGTTGCCATAGGTGCGATTCATCAGGAACCGCTTGTGCTGGATCGCAATCAGGCGGGCACTGCTGACGCTGGCATCCACGACCGCGGACTGGCCTTCGGAAAAGCCGGTGAGCTGGTAGGTGTTGCCCCATGCCCCGAAGCACCAGAACATTTCGCGGATAGGCCGGAAAGCCGATGCTGCCGCAGCATCGACCATGCAGGCAGCGATGGCGATCTGGTTATTGAACAGATGGCTTTCGGGATTGATGACCGCCGACAGCTGGTCGTTGTTATAGGTCGGATCGATCTCCGTCATCATCAGCAGGTCCAGGTCGTAGCTGGAGTCGCTGCAGGCGCTGCTGGTGGCCATGTCCAGCACCGCGCCGACGGGGAACTGGTAGAGATGGGTGGAGCGAAATGCTCGCTCGCTGCCGTAGTCATCCGACGTCCTGCCCTGGCCCGCCTGGGCGAGAGAGCCCATGTCCGTCTTCTGGCCAATGGCAGGGAAGCAGCCCGGGGTGCGCACGCTCTCGACGAAATGCGTGGGCTTCCACATGCCGTAGGTGACGCCAGGTGTCGGCATGCCCATCAATGAGGCACTTGGGCACACGCACACACCATTGGCCGTATCGCCGGGCAGCTTGCTTGCCTTGCCCGAACTCGCGCCGGCGATCCGGATCGGCATCATGCAGGACCAGCACAGGTCCTTCAGGAACTTGCCGCTGGTGAACACTTCGGGGTCCGGACAGCCGTCCCCCAGGCCCTCGGAGGAGTCATCGCCCTCCCCTCCACCGCCGGCGTCCTGCGCCATTGCGTGGTTCGAGACGGCCAGCATAAGCAGGACGAGGACTGATGCACGCACCAGGGATGGCATGCTCATCGACGCTTCTCCACGGGTGGCTTCTGCAGGAGCTCCTTGCGCATGACCTTGACCTTCTTGTCGGCGAAGATGCCGAGCTGAGCCACGCCGTCCTTCATGGACAGCACAACGATTTCTGCCTGGCCGTCGACCAGGATGGATTGGCCGGCACGGCGTCCCAACTTCAGCATTGCTTAGCCCTCCGGCCGGTCGGACGGCCGCTGTTCGTCGATCACGAAGTGCAGGCCTTCTGCACGCACCAGAGTGGGCACGCGCTGGACGTGAAACCGGTCGCGCACATCGCGCGGGAGCGCATAGATCCTCGCGCCCAAGCTGTCGCTCATCTTGCCCAGCGCTTCCAGTCCATCGAGCGAGCGCAGCTGGGTGGCCATCGCCACGACCCCCATCCCCTTGCGCACGTCCACTTGGGCCTTGGCCCATCGCACCTGCTCGGCATCGCCCGGATCGAAGAACAGGAGCGTCTGAGTGAAGGGAGCGGCCTCGAGCGGATTGATGCGATCGCCGGCGCGGGCGATCACCGTTCCGTCGGGCGTCTGGATGGTTTGACCGATTTCAACGGTCGGATCGAGGGTCCTCTGACGGGGCGAGGTCACCCGGGGCAGCTCGTGATGTTCCGTACGTGCCCAGAAGCGACCCAAGGCGCGATCCCCGGCGGCCGCCCAGTCATAGCGTTCGGCGCGGCGCTGCATCACCTCGATGATGTCCTGCTCGGCCACAGCAACCGTCGACCCGTAGGACCCGATGTTGCCGCGGGCACCGGCTTCGACCTGGTCGTTGAGCCAGTCCACCGACGTCATGCCGAGCACGTACGCGATGAGCTTGCCGGCACTGTCGTACTGGGCCATCACCGGGGCGTGGTCCACGCCGAGGTTGTTGAAGGGTTCGGGATCGATGATCACGTTGGGCAGCGGCAAGCCCTCTTCCACCGGCTTGAGCAGGTTGGCCACCCACTGCTGCAACTGGGTCAGCCCCTGGTCCGGCAGCATGCCGCGCAGCACCAACGCAACGTCGGTCCGGCCGCGGTAAGCCTCCATCAACGCCTTGACCTCATCCCGGCTCATTGCCTGGGTGATGAAGATGCGGAAGCGCAGCTCGGCGTCGGCCTTCTGCTGCTCGAGCGTGGCCTGGTCGACCAGACCCGAGCTGCCCATCGACCCGTTCTGCTCGGCCGCGATGTACTGGGGACCGGCCAACTCTTTGGCCAGTTCGATTCCCTGCTGGTAAACCGCCCCAGCGCTTTCGTTAACCTGCTCGGCCAGGCCTGGATTGGCCTCCAATCCACGCTGAGCAGCGTCAGGCAGGGCCCGCAGCGTTTCATCACCCACGATCTCAGGGGCGCTGGAGCGAATCTCGGCAATCCGTGCGGCGAACTCGGCCGCAGACTCGGGCGCCTCCTGGGCCAGCGCCACCGTTGGCATCAGCATTCCAAGGGCCAGCAGAACCGCGGCCCTCACAGCAACGGCCTCGACGAGCCGACGAGTGCGGAGGCGCGCACCGGACCGTAGTAGCGCGAATCGAAGGCGCCCGGCTCGGTACCGGCCATGAAGAGCTCGCCTTGGCCCAAGGTGTAGCTGGCCACCCGAGCGGCGCGCGGGATGCCGAGCTTCTTGATCGCGCGGTCGGTGAAGGCGAGAAAGGTGCCGTTGACAGTCGCCCCATCGAATCCCACGACAACCCGGTCACCTGGGACGCCCAGAACCTGTTTGGTGAAGAGCGAGCCGTCAACGAAGTGGGGCTCAAGACCCGTAGCGCGAAAAGCCACGAAATCGCCGCGCTGTGGATCCACCTCGCCCATGCGAATCGCGTACACGCGGTAGGGCAGACAGGTTTCCTCTGCCAGGTCCAATGCAATGCGCCAGGGCGTTTCCTGAGTGGCTGCCGTCGCGACGATCGATGCCGATGCCACCAACCCAACCAGGACCACCGCCAGGCGCCGGCGGCGGCTCGGCCTGACCGACGTCATTCCAGACCCCGCTGCAGATCGGGTTGGGCGTTGCGCACCCGAACCTCGTTGCTGTCAGGCGCATAGAGGATCATCGACTTGCTCAGCACGATGGAATCGCCCATGCCGGCGTTCTGGACGATCCGGGCAATCTCGGCACTGACTTCACGCGCGTCGTACCGATTGGCGCCGTTATCGATGGCCAACTTGATCAGGGACAAGTCATCCACCACCACGACGGGCGGCGACTTGAGGGCCTGCACCATGACCTTTTCCTCTGCCTTCTGGTTGGCCCATACCCCCCCCAAGCCGGTGACAACGAGGGGATAGAGGAGGATCAGCGCAAGGCTACCGAGGCTCAGGCCCGCTGAGGCCGGCTTCTTCGGTGCGGCGACCGCTTCGTGGATCTCGCTCATGCTGCGCGCCTCCCTTGTGCCTGGTCAGACGGAGTGCCGAATTTCTGGCTAACGCGCACCTGGATCGCTTCCAACAGCGTCTTGCCCTCCTGGCGCAACGTGCGCAGGGCGGCCACATCCGGCGCATCCGTGGAGAACAGCACCTTCTGCATGTTGTTGAGGATTAGGCGCCCGATGCCGACGCCGTAGGGCGTGACACACAGGATCTCGGAGTACTCGCCCTTGTTCGTGTGCACGGTCTTGAGCATGTCGTAGCCCCACTTGCCGAACGGGAGCCTGTTGTCACGCTCTACGGCATCGATAGAATCCGCCTTCTGCTTGAGCAGATAGAGGTGCGCGGAGTTCTCTGCGATCGCTCGACCACCCTTGGTTTCCCACACGTCCATCACGGACTGTGTAATCACCCCGACGGAGGCGCCGACTTTTCGGTACTGACGGTAGGCGCGTTCGATGAACTCGGCCGTTTCATCCGAGGCCAGCAGCTGCCACGCCTCGTCGATCAGCAGCATTGACTTGGTCTTGCGGTCGCCCATGTAGACCGCCTGGCTGATCTGGAACATCAGCGAGAGCAGCACCACGCGCTGCAGGTGGGGCTTGGCCTTCAGGGCACCCAGCTCCAAGACCGTCAGCGGGTTGTCGACCGCGACGTTGTTGGGGGAGTTGAAGTAGCGGCCATAAACGCCGGCAGAGGTGAAGCTGTTGAGCTGGTGGCCCATGTCGCTGATCTCGCGACGGTCTGACTCCAGCAGCTTTGCGGCCAGGTGGTCGATCGTGCACATGTTGCCGTGCACGGACCAGATGTCCTTCATCGCCTTCTTCAGCGCCGGGAGCTGGAAATCATCCAGCCCCTGCGTCGGTGCGATCATGATGCTGACGATGCCGGCAATCATGTCGGCCTCTTCGTCGAAGTCCTCCACCAGCGTGAAGGGGTTCAAGCTAATGTGCTTCTGGCCGTCGAAGTCGAGGTACTGGCCTTCGAGCAGCTCGCATAGGTTCTTGTAGGAGTCGCCTACGTCGATGATCCAGGCGCGGCCCTGGATAGACCGGAACGCGGCGATGAGGGCCTGGCACAGCACGGACTTACCGCTACCGGACTGCGCGGCGACCAGGAAGTTCATGTTGCTGTCGGTGTCCCACTGCGAGATGGGCTGCACCTGGCCGTCGCGGGCAAAGAGCGTCAGCATCGGTGAACCCGTGCCGCGCCACTGGCCCATGACCGGCATCAGGCAGGTGGCATGCTTGCCCGACATGGTCTTGTACCGCTCCAGCGTCTTCTTGATGCCATCGTCGGAGGCAAAGGGCAGCGCCTGAGAGAAGAACGGCAGAACCATGAAGCGGTCCTGCATCATCTGGAAGTTGAACTCGCGCCAGTACGCCTGGGCATTGATGCTGGCGGCGACAGAGCGCTCCTCCGTCTTCTGGCGCGACAACTCATCGTCACCGTCACCTTGCGTGAAGATCGCCAGCGTCAGATAGGCCTGCACCACGCGGTCGCCCTGCCCGACCTCATTGAGCACCGCGTCCAGGGAGGCTTTCTTGTCGCGGAAATACTTCACGAACCTCGCGATCGGCGTGGAGGACTGGTGGGTCGCCCACATCTGGTTCTTCTCGAGCTTGTTCCTGGTCGATTCCTGATCCGGGAAGTAGATGTTGAGCGTCACCAACGCGTTTTCGCGAATGCCGCGGGCCCCATGCTGCGGCT
>MGZO01000056.1:3454-5924 GCA_001802655.1 Hydrogenophilales bacterium RIFOXYD1_FULL_62_11 | reverse complement strand
AGCGCATGGCCATCCCGAAGTACAGATTGTCGGGGTAGCGCTTAGGGGTAAGCACCCGCACGCGGGTGCTGCCGTTGAGCCACAAGCCATCCTTGTCTGCTTCCACACTGCTCCCGGGGTCCAGAACCTGGGTGCAGATCAGCTCCTTGTCGTCGTAGCTGGTGAGCGCCGATCGGCGCCAAGAGGCATCACGGCCCTGGTTGAGGATGGTCTCCATCAGGCGGATGTAGACCTTGGGCGTGATCGTCTGCCCTGGAATCTGGGCGCTCTTGAGCGCCTGGTTGAATCCGACACGCATCTCGCGGGCGAGCCGCCACTCTTGGTCGGTCGGCTCGGCCCCCTTGAAGGGGATCTGTACTGTGATCGCCACGCGTGTATCGCGCAGCTTCACTCCGCTACCGCTGTCGATGGGCTCGGCAGCGCCGCGTTTGATGAACTCGACATGCTCCTTGCTCAGGCCTTTCAACAGGGGATCGCTGACCCCCTTGCGCATATCGGTGTAGGCCGAGGTGATCCCGATGAGATCGGGTGATGCATAGAGGCAGAACTGCATCAGCGTCCCGGCCGGCCATGACAACTGCAGAAGCAGGTTCAGCTTCTGCATGACGGCCTCGTCGCCCCCGGAGATGGGGGCGACGAGCACCCCGAACGCAATCTTGTTCGGATAGACCACGAAGAGGTCATCGACCTCATCGTGGGCGTGGACGAGTCCAAGCATCTGGACGAGCAGTTCCGATCGCTCCATCTTTTACAGCCTCCTAATGGCCGCGCTTAGAGCGCAGCGCCGAACACGTTCAGGATCAGGTTCGGGCCGTAGTAGAACGTCACGGCAAAGCCGATACCCGTCAGCACTGCCAGGAACGAGCCACGCGCGATGCCAGCGATCATCCCGGCGGTGAAGGCCACCAGCGAGCAGATCTTGCCGACCGGGCCCATGAGCAGACCGACCAGCCAGTCGAGCAGCTCACCCAACCCGAGGCTGTCGTCGCCGGTATCGGCGGCGAAGGCCAGGCCCGGGGTGAGGATGAGGAATGCCATGAGCAGCATCGCTGCCAGGCGCGGGTGGAGCGAGGGCTTCTTCATGCGAAAGGTCCTTCTGGGTCAGGGATTGAACGAGGGCTGGCTTGTGGGAGTCCACGGGCCATGGGGGTCGAAGCTGCTGGTTGCAGCGGGGTTGCGCACGTCCCCGCCGATCGACCATCGACGGTTGGTGATTTCGGTGTAGACGAAGCTGGGCATGTGCAGATCGCCAATCGCGTCCGTCCATGGCGCCACCCAGATGCGCATTACCTGCGCGGGCATGCGGCCAATGGCATCGGGGGCATTGCCAACCAGGTGCGGACCGGCTGCAGCCATTCGCGGCGATGCGCCGAGGCTGAGAGCGGATTCGTTGAAGGAGCCGCCACGGGACTGCACGGGTGCGCTCAGGGCGAGTGCATCACCAGTAGCGCTGACCTGGTGTGCCGCAGCTTTTCCCGAAGCAGCGCCACGGCTGGCGCGTACGCGTCGATTCTTTTCGGGCTGCGGGACCTGCCCGGCCCCATAGCCATTGGTCATCTCGTACAGCTCCGGCGTGCTCATGCACGAGACGCCATCAGGAGCGTTGCAGGAGAAGCCTCCGCTCGTGGCGCAACCGGCCAGAAGCAGGAAAAGGGAGGAGGCGATTACAGACTTGAGTGCGGGTCGGACGTGTGCGGTTTTCATACCGCTAAGGCTAGAGAGCCTGAGTCCAACTTTGGTCATCTAACCGGCCTCGAATGGAGGCGGGTTAGAAGTTTTTTCCCGGATCAGTCGGCCGCAGCGACCGCGGTGGACGGCACGTCTTCCTCGCCTTCCACCGTGCGCGGCATCAGTTCAAGGCCCTCCAGGAGGATGAAGGTCACCTCCCGACCGCCGTCGACCTCGATCACCGGGTACATGGCTTCGGCCTGCTGCAGGAAGTAGGAGGCGATGCGATCAAGAGCCCCTGTCGTGCCGCCGCCAATGCCGCTGACCACCATGTCCTGGTTGGACGGCAGGCCGTCGCTACCGAAGCCGATGCCGCCACCGTTGCCGAATGCGCGGCTCACACCGTCTGCCATGCCCGCCAGCAGGGCCTTGCCGATCACGGCGCCCTGCTTGCTTACCAGCCGACCCCGCAGGCCACTCTTGCCGTCGTTGCCCACCGCTGACATCTTGATGGGCAGATCGATGACCTCGCCGCTGCGCAAGATCATCGAGAACTTCTCAGCACGTAGATAGGCGCGCTCCGACGACAGGTCGCCGAACCCCGCAGCCAGGATGAAGGCCTCACGCACGTCAGAGCGGTACTGCGAAGGCAGGATTGCCTCGTGCTTGACCCGGATCACAACGGGGATCGGGGTGCTCTGGGCTCCGCGTCCGGTTGGGGCATCCAAGCCGGTCAGCAGCATCCCGGTCATCATCGAGCCGGACGGCAGGTAGACATTCCGAAGCCGCTTGGCCGCGGCGC
>MGZO01000056.1:0-3435 GCA_001802655.1 Hydrogenophilales bacterium RIFOXYD1_FULL_62_11 | reverse complement strand
GGGAGGAACGGGCTGGGGCTCGGGCAGACGTGCTGTGGGTGGGGGCGAGGTCGGGCGATCGGTATTGAAGACCGTACCGGGTGGGCCGATCGTCCCGCGTTCCGCTCCTACCTGCTGCGAAAGGCTTTCCAGCGCAGCATCCGGGTCAGCGGGAGAGGTCGGAGCACTGCCAGCACCTCCGAGTTCACGCCTAGCATTCGCTTTGCGCAGCTCATCCAGCTCGCTGCGTAGCGCCTGGACGTCATTGCTTACGCCCTGGAGGCCGATCTCACGGCCTTCAGTGCCCATAAGCAGGTTGCTGACGCTCTCCTCCTCCTGAGCCACCTTTTTCTTGGGTTGGCGGCTGGCGGGGTCGTCGTTGATCAGAACGATCGCCGATATGACGACGAGAAACGTGACGACGGCACTGATCAGATACAGCTTGCGCCGCTTATCCGGGTGCATGGCCTCGAGCTTTGACTTCAGCTTGTTCATCTTGCTCATGGAGGGCCTCAGTAGGAAAGCACGGAAGGACGGGCATTACCCGCCGGTGCCGCGCTGCGGCGAAGAGCGATAAACAGCTCGGTGGACTGCCCGGGCAGCAGCTCTACGTGCGGCCAGGCTGCTACCGCAAGCGTGCGATCAGATGCGCAACGCGACTCGTCGACGGACTGGGGAATGCCGGATCGGTTGGTGAGCTTGGAGACGATGATCACCACCGAGCCGCTGCTGATCTCCTGGGCGGGCGTCGCCTGCAGGCCCGGTAGGACGCATTCGGGCATGCCCGGAGCGCGGGGGTCGACGGGGCGCATCCCAAAACCGCTGGGCACCTCGCCCTGAGCAAGGGCGCGGAAGGTTTCGCGCAACCCGGAAACGAAGTCATCAGCTGTCTCGAACGACGGACCTTCTGCCGCACTGGCCATCTGCATGGCCAGCGGGCCGTCCATCTGCAATGACACCGACACCGCCGGGACGTCGCGCGGCATCAGGGTCAGGGAGAAGGCGTTTACCGGCGAGTCGCCGTCGATGATGAAGACGCTCACCGGCTCATGGCTGGCCGTGGCCACATACACGATCGAGCCTTCGACCTTGGTCGTGGTGACAGCCGCGGTGGTGCGGACTTCAGGATTGCGGAACGGTGTCACGAAGCGGTTGAGGTGGTTCCGGGCCACCTGCACCATTTCGTTACGTCCAGACTTGATGGACAGGGTGCTGGGTGCGGGCCTCATGGGCGCCGACGTCACTCCGATGGTGGAGCGCTGGTAGCCAACGCTGTCGGCGAGCTCCATGGCAGCGCCAACAGGCTCGCCCGGCAGCGTCATAGGCTGATCCAAGGCGGCCGAGGCCAGGCCCGCTGGCACCGGGGTGGCAGTCGAGCGTGTACTCGCGCTTGTATCCACGCGCGTGGTGGTAGGCCGCGTTTCCGAAGTGGGTGCCGCCTTGGGAGCACCGAGGCTCAGTGCGCCGCCATTGCGGGCCGGGGCGCTGGTTTCAACCGGCTGTGAAATCGGCCGGGTCAACGCGGGCATGCCGGGCGGGCCGGACTGGGCAAGTGCCGCGCCGGTCAGCGTCGGGAGGATCACCAGGGTGGAGAGGAGGAGCCGCTTCACGATTCGCCCTCCATCGCCTCGCGCGCAGCACGCGCGTCGAATTGGCCCTGGGTAATACGCATCGAGTTGAGCATCACGTTGTAGTTGCGGGTCACGAAGCCCAGCTCGTAGGTGCGCAGCTCACGCTTCTCCTGGCCGCGCAGGCCGCGGATGACCAGCTCGCCGGTGATGACCACCTTCTGCAACTCATCATCGAAGCGGGCCACCGTCGGGGTGAAGCTCAGGCTGATCTGCTCCTGCTGGATGTCCTTGATCTGGCGATCAACGCTCTCGGTCACGCTGGTATAGAGGCGGGAGGAGAGGTGGCGGGTGAGGTTCTGCTTGAGGAACGGCGCCGACCGCGGAGTGACATTGCCCAACAGGCTGGTGAGGTACATGCCCCACGCCACCTGGGTTTCCCTGCTCGCCGCCGTAGCACTGACCGTGGAGCCCTCTTCCAGGGTGGGGGGCACCATGACGACCGTTGTGTCCTTGGCGGCCAGGCCGATAGCGAGAACGCACACGGTCATGGCCATGACCAGGATGGCGATGCGCGAGTAGCGATTCTCTTTGAGCGCGCCTTCGCGGGTCTGAAGATAGTCGGTCAGCTTCACTTGGGCAGGATCCGTCGGTTGAAAGGGTTGATAGCCGAGCGCGCAGGCAGCGGCAGCATTCCGTACCAGTAGGCGGCATGCAGGAGAAATCCATCGGGCTTGCCAGAGCTGTAGCGCGTGTACGCCCAGCTGAGGATCAGGCCAATGACAATGGATATGGAAAGGGTGTCCGTCAGCAGGCCGATGATGAACATGCAGCTGACCGGGATGATCTGGTCCGGGGTCCAGATCAAGAGCCGGTTCGCCGAGTCGGCGTGATGGGGAAAAGGAATGGGTTGCACGGTGCTCCCTCAGTGACGTGTGGCTCCGAGGTGCACACGTTACGTGGTGAATGGACCGGGACAGTCGTCTAACCGGCCTCGAAATAGGGCCGGTTACGGATCTTTTGCAGGTCGTTCCGGGTGCACCATGTGCATCCCAACCCCGTGGACCTCGATGTGAAGACCCTTTTTCTGCTGTTGTTGCCCGTGCTGGGCGTTGCTTCTGCCGCGCCCGCCCCCGCCCCCCAGTCCGCACCAACCTCCATTGCCAGCGCCGTGAAGTCCTTGAACCCGCAGGCAGACGTCACCCAGGTCAGCGGCACTCCGATCGCCGGCCTGAAGGAAGTGCGGGCAGGTAACGAGATCGTCTACATGAGCGAGGACGGCAAATACCTGTTCGCCGGCGACCTCATCGAAGTGGCCTCGCGGGAAAACCTGACCGAGGTTGCACGCAGTTCCACGCGTGCCAAGGCGTTGTCTTCGAGCAATCGCCAGGAGCACATCGTCTATGGCCCGGCCAAGAACGAGAAGAAGGTGTACGTGTTCACCGACACGTCCTGCCCGTACTGCACGCGCTTCCATGAGGAAGTGCCCAAGCTGGTGGCGGCCGGCATCACGGTGGAATACCTGGCCTGGCCGCGCGGCGGCCCGCGCAGCCCGGCATTCGCCAACATGCAGTCCGTGTGGTGCTCCAAGGACCGCAACGCGGCCTACGACAAGGTGATCCAAGGCGCGGACCTGCCGATGGAATCGTGCGAGCACACCATGCAGGCCCAGTACGAGCTGGGGGTCGACCTCAACGTGCAGGGCACCCCGGCGGTCTTCGCGGCCAATGGCACCCAGCTGGGCGGCTACGTTCCGGCTCAGCAGATCATCGAAGCGCTGAACGACTGACCTGACCCGGGCTCCCGCCCTACTTCATGCGGGTGGTGATCCAATCGCCACCCGCGTGCAAGGTCGCCAGTGCGACCTCTCAGGCGTCAATCCACCTGG
>MGZO01000055.1:12258-18392 GCA_001802655.1 Hydrogenophilales bacterium RIFOXYD1_FULL_62_11 | reverse complement strand
CTTGCACAGCAGGCGAGCCGTCTGCAGCAAAGAGGCATCGGGCATGAGGTCAAAAAACAGGGCGAATTCATCGCCGCCGAGACGCGCCGCCAGACGCGGTTCGGGCTTGAGTTCGCGCAGTCGTTCGGCCATGTGCTGGATCACGCTATCCCCCGCACTGTGGCCGGCCAGATCGTTGATGGCCTTGAAGTCGTCGAGGTCGATTAGCAACAGTGAGCCGCCCTGTGCAGCGAGCAGGATCTGGGTCAGTCGACGCTGAAAGCCCTGGCGGTTGTAGAGGCCGGTCAGGGTGTCGTAATCCGACAGATAGCTGGCGCGGGCTTGCGCGCTTTTAAGTTCGGTCAGGTCCAGTCCAACCGACAGGATGAGCGGGTCACTGCCGCTGGTCTGGCCGATCAGCGAGTGCACCCAGGTAATGTTGCGCAGGCCGCTTGCCGTGACCAGAGGCGCCTCGAATCGAAGCGGCGCCGGGTCGCGGCTGAAATGGGTCAACAGGCGCGCGCGCCATTCCTGCCGCTCCTGCTGGGCAATCATCAGTTCGAAGTAGTCTTGCCCGACGAGCTGGTTTTCAGTCAGGCCGGTGAGGCTTTTGGAGTAATGATTGGCCATGCGGATCACGCCACGCTGGTCCTGTGTCAGGATCAACGCCTGGGCGGTGTCGAGCAGACCGGTAATGAAGTCGCGCTCGTGCGACAGGGTGTCCACCAGTTTACCGAGGTCGTTTTGTTGATTGCGCGTCTCGGTATCGAGGGTTTCAAGCTGACCGGCCAGCGCGAGCGCGGCGTCTTTCAGCACGGAGATTTCGTCGCGCGGCGATTTGTCCGGGATCCGCAGATATTGGCGAACCTGCTGCCAGTTGCCCTGGCCGAGCAGGGGCAGACAGGAGCTGACCCGGTTCATGCGGCGCATGAACCAGATGAGTGCCAGCAACAGCATGAGCTCGGCCAGTATGAAAACGCCGAGACCGGTAATCAGATTGCTCAGGAATATGCTTTTGATCGCCTGCTCGTCTGCGGTGACATCCTTGCGCGCGATGAAAAGCGGCGTATTGGGTGCAGCCGCAAGCGGCCGCAGTTTTTGCCATTCATAGGTTTTTTTGTCGCTGTGACTGAGCGCGGATTCGATGCGCTCAAGCTGCGGATAGGGGGTGAAATCAAGCGAGTCGAACTGGGGTATAAGCGCAGGTGCCGTGGTGGTCAGCAGGAGAATCGTTGCGGCTTCATCTATTGCGATGGCCAGGTCGCGTCCGCTGCTTTGCTTGAATGCGCTCAGCAAACCGGATAGGTCCATGCTCACCACGACCGCGCCGATGGTGATGCCCCGATGCAATACTGGCACCATGCCGACGAACTGGCAGGTTTGCACGCAATGCAGCACGCTGACAGGGCGCTCTTCGGCCAGTACTTTGCCAAGCTTGCTGCGAATCCGCTCGTCTGAGGTGGCCGCGTTGCCAAAGCCGATGATCAATTGCTGATCCGCATCGTATAAACGCAGGCTTTGAAACCCCTGGTTCAGGCTGAGTTGACCCCAGTAGGGTTGCAGAAAAGCAGCCGATTCGAGCCCGAGCACATCACTGCTGCCTATGACCAGAAAATCGGCCAGCGCTGAACCAGCATCCAGCAGTTGCCGTTCATTTTGCTGAACCAGGAAGCGCAGCAGCGCTTCGTTGCGCAGGGCATCGTCACGCCGGGTCTGTTCAACGGTGTGACGCAGGTTGGTGTCGTTGACCCAGGTCAGCGTGATGGTGCCGGCGGCCATGGCGAGCGTGAGCGGCAGCAGCAGCTTCCATTTCAGGCTGATGAAGTCAGGCATGAACATGGGGTTAGAAGCGGTAGGCCGCTTGCAGCAAGCCCATGTTCCAGCGCTGCTCGGTCGCAAAAATATTCGGATTGTCTGGCCCCGGCAATCCGCTGGTGCCGTTGACGTGATGGTACTCTGCTCGCAGCATCAGGTTGGGGGTGACATCCCAGCGCAAACCAACCACCCAGTCGTCGGTGTACAGCAAATGTGCCGGCAAACCCCTTGCGGCTTGAAGCTGCGTGCCGTCTTTATCGTCTTTGTCGCGATGGTTGATTTCATTGCGCACGACCAGTTCCCATTCGGGGTGAAAGCGCCATTCTGCTTGAAGGTAATAAGAGAGTGAGTCGCGGACCGCATCTGGCAGCACTGCGCCAAGACCGGAGCGACTGTTACGGGGTTCGTTATATTCAGCGGTGAGCGTGACGGTGTCGAATCGTTGCTGGACGGAGGCAAGCAGATTGCGGACCCGTATCGAGCCTGGGGCCAGATAATCCACACGGGCAGGCGCATAGTCGGCTTTGGCGTCGATGTAGGTCAGCATGAACGTGGTATCGGTTGGCGTATCCCAGCGCAGGCTGGTGCTGAAAGCCGAGGTGCCATCCAGATTGCCGGGTTGATTGCTGCCCAGAAACACGTCTTCGACCGCTTCACTGTCAAAGTCAGGGCGCGCCCAACCCAGGGTGACGTCGAAGTTGCCGTATGTGTTGACCGTGCTGCCATGAAAAATCGCACCGGGTGCAGCGATCAGCACGCTACGCGAGGTGTCCAGGTAGATTGCCTGCGGCAACAGGATGCTGGGGCGGGTAAAGGGCACGTCGCGCGTTTCGTTATACAGGCCGTAGGGAATCTTGACCTTGCCGAGCTTGACGCCAAGCTGGGTGGAATCGTCCTGGTAAAACCGCCAGTCGGCCTGCGCGTAATCCAGCCGCAGGCCATCCTGATCGCTTTCACCCGCCCGGCGATACAAAACCTGGCCGGATAGTTGCAAGGAATCGAGGGGTAGCCAGAAACCATGGAGTCCAAGCTCGGTGAAATCGGTGCTGATGGAATCGCGGCTGTCGCCTAGAAAGTTGTTGTTGGTGCTGCTGATCAGGGTCTGCGCGGCAAAACCCTGGATGCGGTAGCGCGTGTCGGTGAAACCGTCTGCGCCAGCGTTCGAGGCGCCCAGCAAGCCGGCCAGCAGCAGGCTACTCCAGCGTGATTGTCTTGATGCCATCATGGCGTGTGTCCTTACCTGCGTCCTTGTTTAGGTATCCGATTGCCCCGGGCGTGGCGCGTACTCGGGCACGAAGCTCGTTTTCATCTTTGACTTCTATTGGCGCGCGGGCCATTCCGCTGTAACTGAGACGATCCCAGATCTGGCGCAGTCGGTAGGGATAAAGGCCGAGCTTTTCCTTGGTGAAGGCTTCGTGCGCAGGGTCGTTGTCGGGCAGTACAAACACGACGATGGTCTGACCGCCAGGCCAGCTGGTCTGACGTAGGGTGTAAATGTTGCGCAAGCTGGCTGCACTGATGCTGCGAACGTTGACGCTGGGGTTAACAATGATATCGGCCATGGCCAGCGTCGAACTGGCCAGCATGGCCAATCCGGAAAGCCAGCAGGTTGCACTTCGAAGGGTCACGAGCAGGGAATGGGTGGATGATGAGCTTGGCGATTTTATAGCATGGAGCCGGAGAAACGCGCGGTGCGCGGCAGTCAATCACTTTTAAGTTGTGCCACGAGCTTGCGGATGGGGGTGGGCAGGGCAGCGCCCAGCGCATCTGTTGGTGACAGCCAGATTTGACCTGCCGGCGTCGAAAGGCGGGGTGCCAGATGAAGTTGAACAGGCTGGATGTGCAGTTTGAAATGGGTGAAGCTGTGGCTCAGTCTGGGCAAGGCCTGCTGCGATAGGGGGGTGAAGCCGAAATGCACATGGCAATGCCGGGCCGGGTCATGGTCGATGGGGAGTTCGGGCAGGCTCCACATGCCGCCCCAGATGCCCCGCGCCGGGCGCTTTTCCAGCAGCAGTTCACCCCGGTCGAGCAGTAACAGCATCTGTATCTGCCTTTCGGGCAGGGGCTTTTTGGGACGCGGTGCAGGCAGTTCGGTTGTGCGTTGCTGGGTGTGGGCGATGCAGTCGGTATTGAGCGGGCAGGTCGCGCAGGCAGGCTGGCTGCGGGTACAGACAAGCGCGCCCAGATCCATCATGCCCTGGGTGTAGATCTCGATGGCGCCCGTGCCGTGGCGTGTGTCAGGCGGTAAAAGCGATTCCGCCAGGCGCCATAGTTCGGCTTCAACCTTTTTGTCTCCCGGCCAGCCTGTCACTCCGCCATGGCGCGCCAGCACGCGTCTTACGTTGCCGTCGAGGATGGCGCAATGCTGACCGAACGCCAGCGCCGCTACCGCCGCTGCGGTGGAACGCCCGACACCCGGCAGTTGGGCGATCTGCTCTGCCGTTTCGGGAAACCCTTCGGGGTGACTTGCGACAATGATGCGTGCTGCAGTATGCAGATTGCGCGCGCGGCTGTAATAGCCCAGCCCGCTCCACAGTGTGAGGACGTCGTCTTCGTGTGCCTCCGCCAGCTGGGGCAGGCTGGGGAAGCGCGCGATAAAACGCTCGAAATAGGGGATGACCGTGGCAACCTGGGTCTGCTGCAACATGATCTCAGACAACCAGATGCGGTAAGGGTCGCGACTGGCTTGCCAGGGCAGGGCATGGCGGCCATGGCGCTGTTGCCAGCGGATAACGCGGGAAGCAAAGGATTTCACACGGGGAGGGTAACACCCACCCCATGCACGGGGTGGGTTGAATGGTTCAGACGCTGCTGAGTTTCTGGCGGAACAGATTCATGAGCTTGCCGAAGGCCGATTCGGTGATGGATTTACGCTCGACCAGTACAGCCTCGCCTTTACGCAGCTTGTCGGCCAGGCGCTGCAGACTGATGGAAAAGCTGTTCATGCCGTCCTGGTCAGAGAACAGATAGGTGTTCTTGACGCCGCTTACCCAGCCAAGGCGTGCCCAGCGGATGGTACCGTCCTCGTAATGAAACTCCACCCAGTCGCCCTTGTTGAGGGAGCGGGCACGCAGGCTGAAAAGATCATCAAACGCCGGGGCGGCCGGCTCCGGCTCGGCATCTGCCACGGCTTGCGCCTCCGGCACGCTGGCCTCAGCTTCGAGTTGCTGGACGGCTGCCACTTCTTCGATGCGTTCTGCAGGCGTGGCCTCGGGCAGGGGAACGGGCTGCGTGTTGGGACGGACTGCATTGGCGTGCAGGATCACCAGGGTGGCGTAGAAACGGTCGGCCAGTTTGGCTGGAAAATTGATTTTGGCTGTGCCTTCGCGCAGGCGTTTCAACAGTCCCGGCAAGATGCGAACCAGCATCAGCCGGGCATCCATGTCGGCCTTGGATTGAACGCTCCAAACCAGCTCGCGCATGGTTTCAATCGCACTGCTGAAATGTGCGCCTTGTTCACCCTCCTCAATGTATTCCGCCGTGAGCAAGCGCGCCCAGTCACGCCGCAAGAACTCGCGCACGGCTTCTGCAACCGGCTGGTCTTTGAGCGCGCGGTTGATGAAATCGTGGACGATGACCGGCGCGAGTTCGGCACGTTCGGCCTGTTTGATCTGGGCGATGTCTTCCTGCAGACCAACGTCGACGGTTTCTTCCAGGCTTTCTTCGAGGATGGCGCCCATTTCCTCCAGTTCAGTGGCGGCAGCGTCGAATACGGCGATATCCTGCTCGAAGGTGTCGAGCACCCGGCTCACGATGTTCGAAATGGCATCCAGGCGGGCATTGCCCGCTTCGTTGTCGGGCAGGTGGATGGAAAGCGTGGCGATGGCATCCAGCATGCGTCGCACCGGATGGTTTTGCTCCGAGAAGAAGTTGCGGTCCAGCATGGCCGCCTTCAGAACCGGAATTTGCAGGCGTGCGATTTGCGCTTTCAGGCGGTCGGGAATCGCCGCTTCGTCGAACACCACATCGAACAGCATTGCGACCGCATCCACCAGCACGGCGTCGAGCGGGCTGGCGGATTGCATGACGGGACTTTGCTGCAAGCTGCGCAGCACGTTCTGGATCGAGGCCGCTTCCAGCAAAGGCAACTCGAAACTGCCGCCACCGGGCAGCTTCATGGCACCGAGTTGCAGCTGGCTGAGCGAATCGAGCAGGCTGAAATGACCGGCTCCCCCTGCTGCGCCGCCGCCGGCGTGACCGCCCGTTCCGCCTCCTGTTGCACCGCCAATACCGCTGCCAATGCCGCTGCCAATGCCGCCGCCTCCTCCGGCCAATTGTTCAAACAGGTTGAACATTTCGCCGCCCGTTGGCGACTGCGAGGCAGCAGTCCCTGCGCCGGA
>MGZO01000055.1:9560-12241 GCA_001802655.1 Hydrogenophilales bacterium RIFOXYD1_FULL_62_11 | reverse complement strand
GGTGCTGGACGCGACGTTGGCTGCCGACCTTTAGGTCGGGCAGGACGCCATGGTTGACCAGGTAGCGGTTGATGGATTGATAGATGCCGGCAAGCTCGGTGGTGAGTACCAGGTTGAACTGATTCAACAATACGACCTGGATGTTTTGCGCCACGTCCATGTGGGCAATGCCATCCAGCAGCGCCTCGCACAGTGCGCGCGGCCCAAGGGGATTGTCGTTTTCGCTCAAGCTGGGGCGCGCCATCAGATGTGCGACGCGTGCATCCAGGGCAACCAGTTCTTCGGCGCAGTTGAAACGCAGGCGTGAAGTCGCTTTGTCGACTGCCAGGGTGATTTCAAAATCCTGATCGCCCACCAGAGACAGTTCAGAGAGTTCAAAGGCAACGGGTTTTTCCCGGCCGAGAGTGAATTTACTGAAGCTCTGGCAATACGCATCCTTGCAGGCGCTCAGTAGTTCGTTGGCCTGTTTGTTGAGGATGCCCTGGGCGCCGTAATAGATATTGCGGGTATCAAGCAGGGGTGCGCGGTCAGCCATGGCCAGCAGCGTGCTTTCCATGCCTTCGACCTGGTGTGTGAGGATGCGGGTCGCACCTTCAATCAACTGGTCGCGGCAGTCGTGCAGCATGGCCAGCGTCTCTGCAGAGGCCTGCGTGCCGGCGCCTCCCGCGTTACGACGTGAACGCTCAAATTGATTGAGGTTAACTACGACTGAGTTGTCAGGCATTTCGCGCTCCAATGGATCACCTCGCTGCATGTGCGATGTGCCAACCGGCGAACGAACGGGGGTGTCTCAATCCGGAGTGTTACCGGCAGTCCCGCTACCTCGATCTGCAGGGGAGCGTGATCGAGGCCGGAAACTTTGCGTCCCCGCCTCGCGGCGGGTTTGCCCTGTTCGGTGGTCAGCGGGCGAGCCCGGGATTTGGGCGCACCATCGCATAGCTGTTGTATCGGTTAGTGCCGGGGAAACTTGAGTGGTTTGCGCAAGGAATTCAGGCTGTACCGTCCAATAATTGGGTTTTGAGTCGCAGCATGGCTTTTCGGGTAAGTGATTGCTCCGGAATTCGCGCGCGTCCGGCACGGATTTCTGCCGCGAGTTGCGTGCAGTCGAGCGAGAAACGTTGCCCCTCTGTGTCGTCACAAAAAAGCAAATAGCCGTGAACGCCCACCCAGGCCACGCGTGCGGTAGCCAACCCTTCGTATGGGGGATCGAAGTCCACCCAGTCGCCTTCGAGCAATTGCTCGGTTTGTTGCAGGATCGGGTCGCTGGAAACCGGGGCCAGATGCCGTGCGAGTGACTCGACTTCGTCCGGCGAAATGGGCTGGGGCACAAAGGTGCTGACCACGCTGACGGGCTGACTGACATCCGGACGGATCCAGCATTCCTGGGCGCTGGTGATGGCACTGAAAAAGTTTTTCAACTGCGCGGGATCGGCGCCTTGTGCCAACAGTCCGCGCCTTAGCGCAGCATTGATTGCGGGAATGGATTGCAGGCGCGCTTCCCGGTTGTCGGGTGCCGGCGCCTGCAGGCTCTGAAATAACTGGAGCAGGGTTGAGCAGGCGTCGCGCCATTGGGTGCCCTCGCCGGATTCGGCCACATAAAGAGTCGACATATAGGGTATCCAGGCCGCTTCCAGTCGGCGTAGTACCGTCTCGGGGGCAGGGAAGCGCGTGGTGAGGTCTTGCAGGTTCTGCAAGGCCAGCAGGGTGCCCAATTCCTGGTTTTCGATTTGTTGTAGTTGCGCGACTTCTGCCGTCAGTTGGGTTTCGGCGCGGGTGTTTTCTTCCGCCAGCCAGGCATTGAGCGTACTCAGTGCCCCGGTAAACCCTTCGATGGGGTGAAGTGGGTCGCTCAATATGAGCGTGCAGCCAGCCTCGATGTGTTGCAGGGCGTCAGCATGAGCAGCGTGGCTTGCAGGGAAACGGCGCGAGAACTGGCCGAGCAGGTCGATCAGCTGGCGTGCAGGGTGAAGGTCGTCGTCGAAAAAGTCGGGTGACTCAAGCGCAACGCGCAGAGTCGGGATTTGTAACTGCGCAATCGCAGACTTGTAGTGCGGAGAGACATCCGGATCACTCAGGATGAATTCAAACAGGCCTGCCAGGGCATCCAGAATAGCAAGGTCAAAGCTTCCTGCATCAGTCTGGCTGGCGTCCTGCTGAAGCTGCCGCAACAGGTGTGCGCTGGACGCGGGCGCCGTGCCTGACGTCGGCTGTGCCTGGGTTTGCCAATAAGCAAGGCTGTCGAGAAAGCGTGGCAATGCGGCAGGCAAGCCACTTTCACCCAAGGATGCGGACCCGTTTGCGGAGGTGTTTGCAGCAGAAAAATGCGGTGTCTGGTTACGTGCCGCGACCGACTTGATGTGCGACAGGATGTCGTGGCTGACGGCTGACTCGCTGTGCCGGGGTACGGGTGACGGCTGAGCGCGAATGCCTGTGTGCTCTTCGACCCCTTGTTCGAGCAGAAACTGGTTGAGTGCGGTGTAAGTGTGCTTCAGCGTATCGCACAGGGGGGCTTCCGTGTTTTGCATGAACAACGTGCCACTTTGCGGATCGAGGCCAAGTGAATCCAGCGCGCGAGATAACGCATGAACCACGGGTAAGGAACCAAACGCCTGGATTTCGCCAGGGTCGCCCAGGCTGGTTTGTATCAGGGATTGCAGGCGACTAAACAGCAGCAGCAGCTC
>MGZO01000055.1:6047-9551 GCA_001802655.1 Hydrogenophilales bacterium RIFOXYD1_FULL_62_11 | reverse complement strand
GATGGGCGGAAATTTTTTCTGCCGCCAGCTGCCGTCCCAATACATCGTCGTCCACCAGTTGCAGCGGTGCCGACTGGCCACGGGTTTGGCCTTCAAATGTTTCGGGATGGGCGAGGTGCAGGCGGAACTGCTCGGCAAATGAGGTGGATAGCTTGTCCGGGGAGGCATTTAGCCAATCAAGGCAGGTTTGCCCGCTGGCCAGCATGGACGGCGTGATCTGCATTGCAATGGCACGCAGGATGGTGTCCTGGATTTGTTCCCGATTGCGCTGGAAAAAGTTATCCAGCGCTTGCGCCATGCGGGTCTCTGCTTCGTTTAGCAGGGCAATGGCAGAAGACGGTTCTAGCGGAGCAGACATAGCCATTGAATTAACGGTCCAATCGAGAGATAAATTGAACAGCCATCGGCTGGAGAGACAATTTGCCGGGAAATCTCTGGAGCGGGCGAAGGGAATCGAACCCTCCTCATGAGCTTGGGAAGCTCAGGTAATGCCACTATACGACGCCCGCGCGGCAAGGTTGTGCCTTCATGCCCTGTAGGGTGCTTCAGGGTAGAATCCGGCATTCTACTGAAACTCACGTCCCCCGGATAGAAGAAGCGTTTTGTGATTGAACTTCATATCAATGGCGAACTCCGTCGCTTTCCTGCCCCGCTTACCCTGAGTCAACTGATCGAGTCGCTGGATCTGGCGGGTAAACGCATTGCAATTGAAAAAAACGGCGAAATCGTCCCGCGTAGCCAGCATGCCTGCACCCCGCTTGTCAGTGGCGACCGCCTGGAAATCGTTGTTGCTGTTGGAGGCGGATAAGGTCGTGCAGCGGGAAGTGCCAGAGACCAAGTGTAGTGCCCTGTCCTTCCGCTGACATTCCGTTTCCCGCTACTTACCCTTCATCTTGAACACCTTGCCGAATTTATGAATCCACTTGTTATCGCAGGAAAGTCCTATGCCTCCCGTCTGCTGGTGGGGACCGGAAAATATCAGGACTTTGAACAGACCCGCCTTGCGGTTGAAGCCTCGGGTGCGGAAATCGTCACCGTCGCCATCCGCCGCACCAACATCGGCCAGGATGCCAGCCAGCCGAGTCTGCTCGATGCCTTGCCCCTGTCTAAATACACTTATTTGCCCAATACCGCAGGCTGTTACACGGCTGACGACGCGATTCGCACGCTGCGGCTGGCGCGTGAACTGCTGGATGGGCATAGCCTGGTCAAGCTCGAAGTGTTGGGTGATCCCGCTTCGCTCTATCCCAACGTGGCCGAAACCATCAAGGCCGCCGAAGTGCTGGTGAAGGACGGCTTCCAAGTGATGGTCTATACGTCGGATGACCCCATCGCCGCCAAACAGCTGGAAGACATTGGCTGCGTTGCCGTGATGCCGCTGGCGAGCCTGATCGGCTCCGGCATGGGCATACTCAATCCATGGAACCTGCAAATCATCATCGATCGCCTCACGGTGCCGGTGATCGTCGATGCCGGTGTCGGTACGGCCAGCGACGCGACCATCGCGATGGAACTCGGCTGCGACGCGGTGCTGATGAATACTGCCATTGCCGGGGCCGGCAACCCGGTGCTGATGGCCTCGGCGATGAAAAAAGCCGTGGAAGCTGGGCGCGAGGCGTTTTTGGCCGGCCGCATGCCGAAAAAAATCTATCAGGCCAGCCCGAGTTCGCCCACCAGCGGCCTCATCGCTGAAAATAACAGCACGGGCACCAAATAAGCATGAGTGATACTGACGCGCATCCGCGCATCCGCTCCTATGTGCTGCGCACCGGGCGCGTCGGCCCTGGCCAGGCGCGTGCGCTGGCTGAAATCGGGCCGCAGTGCATGCTGCCGTTTCAGGCCGGCTTGCTGGACCTCGACGCGACTTTTGGCCGTGTCGCCCCGCGTATCCTGGAAATCGGGTTTGGCATGGGCGAGGGGCTGGTCGAGATTGCCGCTGCGCATCCTGAAAACGATTACCTTGGCGTTGAAGTGCATACCCCCGGTGTTGGCGCGTTACTGAAGCAGGTTGGCGAGCGAGGGCTCACCAATGTGCGCGTCATCCAGCACGATGCAGTCGAAGTGCTGACGCGGATGCTCGCGCTGGACAGCCTTGCGGGGGCGCATGTTTTTTTTCCCGACCCCTGGCACAAGAAACGCCACAACAAGCGCCGTCTGATCCAGCCGCCGCTGGTGCGGTTGCTGGCCAGCCGGGTCCAGCCAGGTGGCTATATTCATCTGGCGACCGACTGGCAGGATTACGCCGAGCAAATGCTCGCCGTGCTCACTGCAGAACCTATGCTGGCAAACACGGTGGCCGACTATGCGCCGCGCCCCGACACGCGTCCGCTCACCAAGTTCGAGCAACGCGGCATTCGCCTCGGGCATGGGGTGTGGGACCTGCTCTTCAAGCGGGTTTGAATAATCCCCAAGCCGTGCGGCTATGATGCTCGGCATGGATATTTCCGAACTCGTCAAGGCTGCACTGGCGCTATTCGCCATCGTCGATCCGGTCGGCGTCATTCCACTTTTTCTTGTCGCCACCCACGGCTACACACAGAAACAAAGCCGCACCGCGGCCCGCATTGCTGCGCTGACGGTGCTTGGCGTGTTGACCCTGTTCACCTTTCTGGGCGAGCCCATGCTGGGTTTCTTCGGCATTCGGCTTGCCGCTTTTTCAGTCGCGGGCGGCTTGCTGCTGTTGCTGCTGGCGTTGTCCATGGTGCAGGCGCACGTGAGCCCGCAAAGGCAAACGCACGACGAAGCGGTGGAATCGGAAGAGCGCGATGCGGTTGGCGTGGTGCCATTGGGCATCCCGTTGCTGGCGGGGCCGGGTGCGATCACGCACATGATCGTGGCCGCAGGCGCAACGCAGGGTAACCTGTTGCATCAGACGGCCTTGCTGGTTCCGGTAGCGCTGGTGGCCTTGTCGGTATGGTTATCGTTTCGGGCGGCGCCGATGATTGCCAGGCGGCTGGGAAAAACCGGCATTCATGTTGTCACGCGCTTGATGGGTTTGATTATTGCAGCCATTTCAATTGAAATGATTGCAACCGGGCTGGGCAAGCTGTTTCCAGGGCTGTTGGCCTGAATCGGTGCATGGCGCACCGATGGGGGGCGCGTGGGGCGCAACCTGGCACGCATGACTGCGTCCTGTCATGCTTCAGCAGCTGGCATGCTTAATGCGCCAGTGCTCATTTGTAATTATCACTTTGAACTCACTCACGGGAGCACAGCATGGAATTTGGTATCGTCGGACTCGGTCGCATGGGGGGGAATATGGCGCGGCGCCTGGCGCTGAAAGGCGAGCAGATCGCGCTTTTCAATCGCAGCCCGGAGGTCACGCAAGACCTCGCTGAAGAAACCGGCCATCTCGCCTGCGACAGCCTGCAATTGCTGGTCGATGCGCTAGCTACACCGCGCATTGTGTGGCTGATGCTGCCTGCAGGCGATGCAACCGAAGTGGTGCTGCAAGCCCTGCGGCCGATGCTTGCACCCGGTGATCTGGTCGTGGATGGCGGCAAC
>MGZO01000055.1:0-6041 GCA_001802655.1 Hydrogenophilales bacterium RIFOXYD1_FULL_62_11 | reverse complement strand
TACAAGGATGTGCAGCGCCGCACGGCCTGGCTGGCCGAACGCCAGATCGAGTTCTGTGATGTCGGCGTATCGGGAGGCGTGTGGGGGCTGGAAAATGGCTACTGCCTGATGTTCGGCGCCTCCGACGCGGCGGCGGAACGCCTGAAGCCCTACATGGAAAAACTCGCGCCCGCGCCGGATCGCGGCTGGCTGCATTGCGGCATGGTCGGCTCCGGGCACTTCGTCAAGATGGTTCACAACGGCATTGAGTACGGCATGATGCAGGCGCTGGCTGAAGGTTTTGCGCTGATGAAAAACAAGCCGGGATTCAATCTTGATGTGAGCAGCATCGCCGAGCTGTGGCGTCACGGCAGCGTGGTGCAATCGTGGCTGCTTGATCTGACTGCGGATTTTTTGACACAGGATCAAAGCCTCGAAACCGTCCAGCCCTACGTCGGCGATTCCGGCGAAGGCCGCTGGACAGCACTGGAGGCAATTGAACTCGGTATTCCCGCACCGGTCATGACGCTGTCCCTGATGATGCGTTTTGCCAGCCAGGGCAAAGGCGACTACGGCAACAAGATGCTGGCGAAAATGCGTCAGGGATTCGGCGGTCATGCCATCAAGGAAGACAGCAAATGAGTACCGATCCCGATGTGATGTTGCCGTGCACGTTTGTGATTTTTGGCGCCACGGGCAACCTCGCCAGCAACAAGCTGCTGCCCGCGCTGTACCACCTGGAAGCGGCCGCGCGGCTGTCCGAGTCGCTCACCATTGTGGCGTTTGCACGCCGGCCCTGGAGTGACGGCGAATGGCGTGCCCACGTGCGTGAAGTGTTGGCCACCAAGATCAAGGGCAGCCTCGATACACCGGTATTCAAGCGCTTTGTCGCGCGCTTCCGCTATCAGCAGGGCGATCTCAATAACGTCGCTTCGTATCAGGCGCTGGCCGACAATCTTCCACCCGAGTCGGCGTGCTCGAGCACGGTGTTTTACCTGGCGATCAAGCCGGCCGAGTTTTCTGCCGTCATCCACAACCTCGAAGCGGTGGGTCTTAACAAACCACGCGGGCTGAACCGGGTGGTGATCGAAAAGCCGTTTGGCGAAGACATCGAATCGGCGCAGGTGCTGAACCAGCTGCTGCACCAGCATTTTGGTGAGGAGCAGGTTTATCGTATTGATCACTTTCTCGGTAAGGAAACCGTGCAGAACTTGCTCGTTTTCCGCTTCGCCAACACCCTGATCGAGCCGCTGTGGAACCGCAACTTCATCGACCACGTGCAGATCACCGTGGCCGAATCCATCGGCATCGAAAAGCGCGCCGATTATTACGACCGTGCCGGCGCGCTGCGCGACATGTTGCAGAATCACTTGATGCAGCTGCTCACCGTGGTGGCGATGGAGCCGCCGCCCGCGCTGGAAGCTGACGCGCTGCGCGACGAAAAGGTGAAGGTGCTGCGTTCGATCCGTCCCATCGCCAAGCGCGCGGTGCATGCGCATGCCGTTCGTGCGCAATACGCGCGCGGCAGCGTCGAAGGCAAAGCCGTTCTGGGCTATCAGGAGGAAGACAACGTCGAGTCGAACTCCATCACCGAAACTTATGTCGCCGCCAAGTTTTATATCGACAACTGGCGCTGGCGCGGGGTGCCGTTCTACCTGCGCACCGGCAAGCGCATGAAGCACCAGACTTCGATGATCGCGATCCGCTTTCGCCATCCGCCGCAGCAGCTGTTTCGCGAAACGCCGCTCGAATCGATCGAGCCCAACTGGATCTTGCTGTCGATCCAGCCGGACGAGTCGATGCGCATGGAAATCCATGTCAAGCAGCCGGGACTCGATATGGATACGCGCATGATGCAGATGAATGCGAGCTTCCTGAAAACCGACGAGCAGACGCTCGACGCTTATGAAACCTTGCTGCTCGACGTCATCGAAGGCGACCGCTCGCTGTTTCTGCGCTTTGACGAGGTCGAATGGGCATGGCGGGTCGTGGACCCGATTCTCCGGCACTGGACGGTCGAACGCGATTACATCCCGACCTATGCGGCGGGCAGCTGGGGCCCGGCGGATTCCAACCGCCTGTTCGACAGCGACGACCAGACCTGGCGCAACGAGCTGTGAATCTGCCGGATTGGCGGGTGTTCACCGCTGCTGATGCGCTGGTGGCCGGGTTAAGTGATGCGCTGTGTGTCGAAGCGGAATCAGCCATTGCGGCGCGGGGCGTGTTTAATCTGGTGCTGGCGGGGGGCACCACGCCTCTTGCGCTGTACCGCGCGCTGGCCCGGCAACAGGCAGGCGATGCGCGCTGGCGTATCTGGTATGGCGACGAGCGTTGTTTGCCGCTCGATCATCCCGAGCGCAACAGCCGAATGATCGAAGCCGCCTGGCTGGCCGCTTCAGGCATCCCAACCGAAAACCGCCGCCCGATACCGGCTGAACTGGGCTCGCATGATGCCGCAACTGTTTACACCGGCTGGCTGTCCGATGTGGCGGATTTCGATGTGGTGCTGCTCGGCATGGGCGAGGATGGCCATACCGCCAGTCTCTTTCCGGGCCACGACTGGAACGGTGCAGATGTGCTGGCTGTTCACGATGCGCCGAAGCCGCCACCCGAGCGTGTGAGCCTGTCGGCCCAGCGTTTGAGCCGCAGCCAGTGCGTATGGTTTGTGATCACTGGGGCGGGCAAGCGCGAGGCGCTGGTGCGCTGGAAAAACGGTGAGCCGCTGCCTGTTTCGACTATCCACGGCAAGCAGCAAACCGTGGCCTGGCTGGATCAGGCAGCGGCCGGCTGAGTGTTTGTGCGGCTTCGCACCGCAAGCAAATAAACAAAGGCAACCGTGGGTTGCCTTTGTTTATTGCCGTCGCATCGTGCCCGGATGACTCAGGCTCAATGCACGGTGTCGTCCGCGCCGCAGCATTTTTTGAATTTCTTGCCGCTGCCACATGGGCACGGGTCGTTGCGGCCAGGTTCAGCGTCTTTGCGGATCGGGGCGTGCGGGACGAAGCCGCGGTCGAGCCAGAATTCGCGCAGGTCGTAGGCGCCCCAGATGGCGCTGGCAACGTGTTCGTCACGGTTGAGCTTGCGCTCTGCGGGGGTCCAGTCAGCTTCCGGCGTGATCAGTGCATAGAACGGGTCGAGGCAGGCGTCGACGAAGGTTTCGTCCTTGCTGTCTTCCGGCAGCGACCAGTCGTCTTCCCAGTGCTCGACCACGATCAGAAAACCGGCTGCCCATAATTGGCCGTAGGCGGGCATGTCCTGCCGGACTTCATCGGCCTCTTTTTTGGGCAGTTCGGCGAGCAGGCCTTCCCAGTCCATGATCAGCGGTGCCAGCGCCTTGGGGTCGGCGAGGTTTTCCACCGGAGCGGCCAGCGCACGCTTGATTTCATTCCAGCGGCGGTTGAAACAGTCCATGAACCGCTTCTGCTCGGCCTCGTCCTTGAACACGCCCAGGCCGCTTTCGCCTAACAATACCGGGAAGTATTCATCCGGCGAAACGGGGCGAGGCGCAACCAGCAGCGCGGTGACAAAGCCATCGATGCCTTCGAGCGAGAGCGGCAGATCGGCACGCTCGGACACGTCGTGGATGAGGTCGCTGTAGGCGGCCAGTTCGTCGTCGGACAGCGGTTTGTTGGAGGTGGGGGTCATAAGCGCTTTCGTGGCGGCGGGGTGGAGACGCATCGCGTAAAATCCGGCCATGGATTTTACCGCGACCAGCTTGTTTGCATCCGTGCTGCCCGAATCATTTCATTGGGGCGGCTGGCTGGGGCTGGCGTTTTTGGCCTGGCGCTGGCTGATGTCGGGCGATTGGCGGCAACTGGCCGATCCGCAGCGCCTGAATCTGTTTCTCGGCGCCACCGTGGTGGTGCTGGCGCTGTGGCAGATTCGCAGCGGTGTGAAACCAGGCCTGTCGTTTCATTTGTATGGCATGGCGGCGCTGACGCTGATGTTCGGCTTCTGGCGTGCCACCTTTGCCGGGGTGCTGATCCTGTTTGCGAACGCGGCATTCGGCCGCGGCAGTTGGGCTGCACTGGGCATGGATGCGTTACTGATGGCAGCGTTGCCGGCTGCGGTGAGCTGGGGCATTTTCCGTCTGCTGGATCGGCGCTTGCCGAATCATTTTTTCATTTATGTGCTGGGCAACGGCTTTTTCGGCGCGGCGCTGTCAGTGGTGGCGATCGGCCTCGCCACTACGGCGCTGATGGCGCTGGGCGAGGCCTATCCGTTCGATTATCTGCTTGCCCATTACACGCCCTACGCCATGCTGATCAGCTGGGGCGAGGCGTTCACCACGGGCATGATGGTCACCGTGATGACGGTTTACCGTCCGGAGTGGGTCGAAAGCTTTGATGACGCGCGGTATATCCAGAACAAGTAATCCCATTTCATTCGCGGCCTCCGCGGATGGTTTTTGAACGATTGAGTCCCGCCTTGCTAATCCACTATCCCGACCTGCCCGTCAGCGCCCGCCGCGACGATATCCTCGACGCGCTGCAAAAGAACCGGGTGCTGATCCTGTGCGGCGAAACCGGTTCGGGCAAGACCACGCAGATTCCCAAGATGTGCATGGAGGCTGGCGTGCGCCCGGGCAAGCTGATTGGCTGCACCCAGCCGCGCCGCATCGCCGCGCGCGCGGTGGCAACCCGTATCGCGCAGGAACTCGGCGGCGAGCTGGGCGGCGTGGTCGGCTACAAGGTGCGCTTCACCGACAAGGTGCGCCACGACACCGCGATCAAGGTGATGACCGACGGCATCCTGCTGGCCGAAAGCCAAGGCGATCCGATGCTGTCGCGCTACGACACCATCATCATCGACGAGGCACACGAGCGCAGCCTCAACATCGATTTTTTGCTGGGTTATCTGAAAACGCTGGTGGAAAAGCGCAGCGACCTGCGCGTGGTGATTACGTCCGCCACCATCGACGCCGAACGTTTTTCGCAGCACTTCGGCGGCGCGCCGGTGATCGAGGTGTCGGGGCGGACCTATCCGGTGGAACTTCGCTGGCGGCCGATCGCGCGTGAAGAGCCTGCCACGCCGGCCAAGGGCGAGCGCGAGAAAAAAGACAAGGACGCGCCGGACCAGATCGCCGCCATCCTCGACGCCACCGACGAACTGGCGCGTCTCGGTTCCGGCGACATCCTGGTGTTCCTGCCGGGCGAGCGCGAAATCCGCGACACCGCCGAGGCGCTGCGCAAGCACCACCCGCCCGGCACTGAAATTCTGCCGCTGTTTTCTCGGCTGTCGGTGGCCGAGCAGGACGCGATTTTCAAGCCGTCCAATCAATCGCGGCGCATCGTGCTGGCGACCAACGTGGCGGAAACCTCGCTCACGGTGCCGGGCATCCGCTACGTGATCGACCCCGGCACCGCGCGAGTGAAGCGGTATTCGGCGCGCAACAAGGTCGAGCAGCTGCTGATCGAAAAGGTCTCGCAGGCGTCGGCCAACCAGCGCGCCGGCCGCTGCGGGCGGGTGGCGGACGGCGTCTGCATCCGCCTCTACGACGAAGCCGATTTCGCCAACCGGCCGCGCTTCACCGACCCCGAATTGCTGCGCTCGTCGCTGGCCGGCGTCATCCTGCGCATGAAGACGCTGGGGCTGGGCGACGTGGTGGGCTTCCCCTTCATCGACCCGCCGAGCACGCGGCTGGTGAGCGACGGCTATCAGCTGCTGGCCGAATTGCACGCGCTGGACGAGCAGGGACGACTGACCGAGATCGGCAAGAAGCTCGGCAAGCTGCCGCTCGACCCGCGCATTGCGCGAATGTTGCTGGCGGCGGAACAGCAGCGCTGCGTCAACGAGGTGTTGATCATTGCCAGCGCGCTGTCGGTGCAGGACCCGCGCGACCGCCCGATGGAGCGCGCGCAGGCGGCGGACGAAAAGCACAAGCTGTTTGCCGACGAGCGCTCCGATTTCATGGGCTGGCTGAAGCTGTGGCGCTGGTACGAAGAACAGGTCAAGCACAAGAAAACCAACCGCCAACTGCAGACGCTGCTGCAGGATCATTTCCTGTCGCCACGGCGGATGCGTGAATGGCGCGACATTCACGGCCAGTTGCATGCGCAGGT
>MGZO01000054.1:16262-16701 GCA_001802655.1 Hydrogenophilales bacterium RIFOXYD1_FULL_62_11 | reverse complement strand
GCGTCACCCCCTTGATGGAGGTCCTCGACCAGGCCAATCGGCGCTTTGGCCGCGGCGCGGTCGGCTTCGCGTCGGCGACGTCGCGGCGCGGGCCGGCGCCAGCGTGGGGCATGAAGCAGTCCAGTCTCTCCCAAGCCTTCACCACGCGGTGGGACCAGCTGCTGCGCGTGAAATGACCGCCGCCGGACGTAACTTTCCGCGGCGCCTGGCCTGTCCATGCTGGAAGCCCACCTCAGGGCAACCGGCCATGATCGAGCAGACCATCAAGAACGACATCACCGCCCAACTGGAGAAGGAGGGCGAAGGGCGCTACACGGCCTATCTCGCACGCCCAGGTAAGGGCCGCGTGCGCATCGGCACCGTCATGGGCGGCCGTGGCGTCTGGGCGGCGGAGGCGATCCCCTCCACGCTCACCTACCGCGACACGCAGCGCAACCGC
>MGZO01000054.1:12751-16241 GCA_001802655.1 Hydrogenophilales bacterium RIFOXYD1_FULL_62_11 | reverse complement strand
TGGGCGCTCACCCAACCAGGCGGGAAGGTGCTGGCCAGCTAGTCCGGCGCCGGGCTGGCGGCGCGCAACTTTCTCGCGCAGCGGGCCGTGCTTTGATCAAGGGCGTAGAAGGCCGCGTTGCGGTCTCCCCTTCAGGAGATAAGAGATGCCCACCGTTACCGACAAGCTGGCCGCTGCGCTGCGCAACATTCCCGACGACGCGGCGTTGATCGAACATAACCCCGATGAGGGGATGCGCCTTTCTTGCTGCGACGGAAAGGTAATCGAGCGCTTACACGGGTTCGATAGCGTGAAGCATACGTCCGAGTGCTGGGCCGTTGCGGCCCGCGCCGCGCTCCTGGACTACGACAACGCCTGCGCCACGCGCGAGCCGTCCGGCGAGGAAGCGCCCGAGCCGTGGGCGGTGTTTGCGGATGCCACTCCGCAGCCGGTCATTCTCGACGCTGCGGAGAACGTCATTTTCACGTCTCGCGGATTGCGCCGCGATGCGCTCGCCCGCGCTCGTCGCACCGTTGCGTGCGTCAATGCATGCTCCGGCATCCCCACCGCCACACTTGAGCGTGTCGACATGCGCAGCCTGGTCGACGCTGCGCCGGAGTGCGGCGAGCCGCCTTCAGCCGTGGAGACGGACGCTGCGCTCGCAAACCGGCATCAGCCGGGCGATTCGGGGAAGGAAGCGGCCGAGTTTGCAGCAATGCTGGAACGCGAGGCGGCTTCGCTGGAGGAGGCTGGGGAGGGCGTGTTGGAGGCTGGCGACAGCTACGAGCCCGATGACCCGGTGGGCTTGGGACACGGCTTGATCGACCAGGCAAAGACCTACCGGGAGGCCGCGAAGCTGATCACCGCCCTGGCCTCCGGCCCCACCCCAGCGCAGCCGCGCAATCCGCGCTGATATGGAGCCCAAGAATGGCCACTGATTCCAATTGTGAAAGCGCTGAGCACGGGGGTTTGTCGTGCGCAGAGAATCTGAACTGTTGCGACTGCGGTGGAAACGACTGCGGGTGTCGGTACTGCTGGACTTGCAATGCGTGCGACGCCTGTAACTCCGAGCCGACACAGGGGGGTTGATGGCAACGCAGCTGCTTCAGTACATCGCCGGCGGCGGAGACATCCTGGTCAACGGCCGCACCTTCATCCTTGAGGGGTCCAGTCAGGACGGCGACATCTCCGTGGCGACGTTCGCGACGGCCCGCGGCCGCTACACCGGCGTGATCTGCGTCAACGCGCGGATCCCCGGCAAGCCTGGCGCAGAGGTCTGGTCCATCGTGGGCGGCCGGCGCACGATCGCGACGTTTGCGATACACGAGGGCGTGCTTCTGCCCCTGCGGTGATTGCACGCGTAACTTTCTCGGGCGCCGCCGGCTGGTCAACTGGGTCTATACCCAACGACCCGACCAGGCCAACCGATGAACGCAAACGTCTCCCTGCTCTTCACCCTGCTCACCCGTGAACTTCGCGCCACCGGCGCTGCGGTTCCGGAAGATCCCGCCGCCTTCGCCTCCACCCTCGCCACGTGCGTCGAAGTGAACGATCGCGCCCAAGGCGATGCACCCGGACCGGTAGCCGTCGCACTGGAACAGCTGAGCCAGTCGCTTCGCGCCACCCCGTTCGACCTCTCGGCCACGACGGATGACCGCGACGGGCTGACGATCGCATTCCAGTCGATGAGGAACTACTACGAGGAAGGCATCGACGAAGAAGATGAGCAGGAGGTGCGCCTCCACGAAGTGGCGCGGTCCTGGCTCACCGCGCAGCCGGCAGTGCGTCGCACCGGTACGCCCGCCACGCCCGAATGCGTCAGTGCGCTGGAGGGCCTGTGCGCCACCCTGCGCCACACGCCAATCGGGCTGCAGACCCAGCTGGCTCTGAACCGGGCCGATCAGGCGCTGGCGTTGCAGCGCAAGGAATCGGCCGCGCCGGAGCGTGAGTCAGTTCCGGCTGGCGAGTCCCTGGCGATGGTCTGCTGCGGAGCGCCGTTCGAGAACCAGACGTTCGTGGGGCCGTTCCCGACCTTCGACGACGCCAGCGAGTGGGCCGACGCCAGCGAGCACCAGCACACTTGGATCATGGGCCTGAGCAGCCCCTGTCATGCCGGACAGTCGGCGGCTGGTGTCGACCTGGAGCCAGTCTCGGACGCATATCCCCTACACCTGTGTGGCGGCGAGAATGCCGATCACGACGGGGCGCAGTGCCTCATGGCCAGCGACGGCAACACCTGGATGGCTGAAATCATTCCGGGTGCCGGAGGGGAGGATCTTCAGGAGCGGATCATGGCCGCACTCAACTACACCGCCCACATCTCCACGCGGGACCTGGTTGTAGCGACGCGGCGACTCTGAGCATTCCTGCCCAGGTGTCCGCCCTTCGCATGAGCGTGGAGGGCGGACCCTGCCGCACGATTAGGTGTTCTCGTCCCCAAGCCTGCGTATGGGACGAGGCTTTTCCTCAACTGCAGGAGGAGTGTTCATTCCCAGAGCATCACCGCCAGTGGCAGTGCGTTCAACGTCGGCCTCTGTGGCCTCTCGCTCCGCCAGTTCGCGCGCCGCGACATTCTTTCGGTCAGGGTTTGCCTTCTCCCTTTTCTTGGCCTCTTCAAGCTGTACTTCCTTCCTCTGCAGCTTGCGCATTGCGAGTTTGCTTTGCGTAATGGAAGCGCTCTTTTCAAACTGCTCGTCGGTCACGACCGTCTCTCCTTTTTGTCCACTTAGGTCAGCAGCATGCCTGCAGCTACGCTGGTCCCGGCACCAAACAGCACATCAGCGACTGCCAGGGTGAGGGGTTTGGGGGTGGGTGCAATCCAGTTCGTCGTGTTGTCCATCGTCGAATCCTCCTTTCCGCTGTGAGCCCCGCGGCGGGGTGGAACCTGTATGCGAACCATCGCCCAGCGAAGGGCGACCACGGGAATTGCCAGCACCAGCGCAGCCCAAGGAGTCGAACCTTGTGCCACCTCCACTGACCTAAGTGGACGGTCTAGACAGCCTACGACATTAGAAAATTCATGTGTGCAGTAGCGGAATTGATTGGCGTGCGCCTGTAAGCGTTCGGCTAACTTTCGCAGACACGCTGGTTCGACATGGTGACTCCAGTTCCCCCGCTGAGTCGCATCCATGTCCGGCATCTCCCGCGCTGTTGCCCAACTAGCCGCCAACGCCTTGGCCGACCTCATTGCCCTGCACGGCGCTCCCAAGGGAGCGGCCAGCGAAGCACCAGGGGAAAAGGCTATTGCCTCGGTTCGAGACCACTTCACCCTCCGCCGCGCACGCACGACCCTCACCTACCTGATGCAAGAGCTGGAAGCGCCTGCCGTTCCGGCCACCTCTCCACCGACGACGCCCGCGGTGGCGACGTCGACAGCCGACCTGGACCCCGCCCTGATGTGGTGGCGTCTGGGCGGCGCGTCGGGCGACGGCATCCACGCCCACCACATCCGCGCCCAGGACGTGCTGCTGCGCGTGACCAACCTGGACCCGGCACCGGCCGACGGCAATTC
>MGZO01000054.1:9772-12738 GCA_001802655.1 Hydrogenophilales bacterium RIFOXYD1_FULL_62_11 | reverse complement strand
ACCGTGCTGGACCGTGCCGATCGACTGGTCGCCTGCGCCAATGCGTGCGCCGGCGTTCCAACGGCCGAGCTCAAGCCTGGGCTCCTGGCCAGCCTCCTCTCCCGCTGAGGCGCCGAATAGCTAACTTTCCGAGCGCTCTCCAGGTGGGAGTCTGGATGCTGACCACAGGAGCACGACATGACCGACACCACCAACACCACGCCGGGCGTCACCACCTACCGCATTGGGTTGCGGCAGGACGTGCCAAGCGCCGCGCCGGCAACCGAGCCCTACCAGCATGGCGGCCGCACCTGGACGCCGGCAGAGCTGGCGATCATCGGCCGTGCGCTGGACGCGGGCATCTTCTACCAGGATGCGTTCGAGGAAGCCTGCTGCGCCGACTGGGTTGCGCTGCACCCGCACGTGGGCACCAGCATCACGGCTCAGGGCACGCGGGCCTGGATCGACGGGCCGGAGGACTTCCAGCAGCGACGGGCATTGTTCGAAGAGCTCAAGGCGGAACTTAGCGGCGCACCGCGGGGAACCTGGGCATTGGTGCGCACCTCGCGGCCGCGGTCGGGGGAGCTGCCCGAGCACATCACCTGGATGGCGATCCTCGCCGACGGAATCGGCGGGACACAGGAGCCGCAGACCAGTCACCTGCGCGGGGCGGAGCCGACCCATCAGATGATGATGGAGTCGATGACCGGCATGGACATCTACTGCGCCCGCCGCGCGGAGGAAGAGCGCCGGGAGTGGGTGCGTAACGAGGAGCTGATCGCCGAGCACGGCTGGACGGCCGGGACGGTGCTCAAGAACATCCGCATCGGCGGGACGGACTACTCCACGGCGTCTATCACCAGCTTGCAGGACGGCGTGAGCTTGAACCTGACCAAGCGCGGCAGTCGCAAGCGTTGGACGTGGCGCGGCAAGGCCCAGCGCATCCAGCTCAAGGACCAGCCGCAGGCAGAAGGATGCCGCGGCGACGTGCAGGTGACCGTCGAGCCGAGCGGCGATCTGCTGGACATGCGGAAGAACGCGGCATGACGGAGGCCGATACCGCCGCCCTGCGGAACCTAGCCACGTCGATGCGTGCGCTCGCCGCGGTGCTGAAGCCGAACCCGCCCTTCGCCGCCGACGTCGCACTTGCGCGCAAGATCGCCACTCAGGCCCTTGATCAGCTGGATCGCAGGAGCGACGCGACGCCGGCCTACCTGGTCGAGCTCATTGACCTGTGCACCCAGGCGGGCATCCGCATCGTGCAGTCCACGCAGGACGAAACGGCTGGCCTGTGGGACTGGGTCCGCGACGCCGACCATGAGGGATCCGACCAGTCCTTCGCCACCCGGGCAGAGGCTGCACTGAACGCGCTGGATGCACGCTTTGGCGAGGAGTGGTCCTTCGAGGTCGACCACGAGAATCCGAGCATCAGCCTGGTCGACTGGATCCGGGAGGTAGGCCTGCGCACGTGACCCTTGTCGCAACTTTGGCAGGGCCGCCCCAGCCTCTACGATGACCCCATGAACGCACGCACTCCCCTCTCCGAACTGCCCGACCGCCGGGCGCCGAACCTTCACCGCACCCTGCCCACCTGGGCGCGGCAGGCGCAAGACGATGGCCAAGTCGAATACCGCCTCTATGCACCGCACGCCGCCGGCGGCGCGCTCTTCAGCTCCGAGCGGTTCCCCGCCGATGCCGATCGAACCTACGTGGCCCGTCGCCTGCGTTCCATGCGCGCCATGATCTGGGGCCGGGACAAGCTCATGTCGCCTGAGGAGGCTGAGCGCAAGCGCGCGGCGCGGGCGCGGCGGCTCGAAGTGGACCGGGCGGCTCGAGCCGCGGCGCCGGCGACCACGACGGCCACCCCGATGACGGAGCCAGCTCCGGCGGCCACAGGCCTGACCAGCCCCGAGCAGCAGGCCGGCGCGGCGGCCACGCCATCGCCCACCCAAGACGCCCAGGCCGATACCCCCCCCGGCGCTGCACCGACGCAGGTGGCCCAGGCGGACGAACCAGCGATCCGCGAGGATCAGGCCGCGGCACTGCCTGCCGAGCTCACGCAGACCGTCGGCGACGCCGAGGCGCTGGAACAGGACCTGCCCAAGGAGGAGGAACAAACGCCTCCGCCGGAGTCGGTGGCGACCGCGACGACTGGTGACGCAAGCCCGCTCCAAGCGCAGTCACCTGCTCCTGCCGGCGACACGGAGCAGGAACCCGCTCCCGCTGCTAGTGCTCGCGCATTCGCCGACCCCGGCGCGCAGCAGTCCCTTTTCTGAGCGAGGAGCGTCCCTTTGAAAGCACTTGCCTGGATCAAGGCCAATGCCGCAGCACTCTCCTGGATGGCAGGGGTGTGGACCGGATTCATCTACCTCGTGGTCGCCGAGCCGTCCGCATGGCTGGCTGACCAGACCGGATTGCACGGCTGGCGGCCGATGTTTGCCCTCACCCTCGGCGCGCTCTTCGTCCTGATCAGCGTGGTCTGGGCCCTCGTTGCCTTCAAGGTTGAGGCGCCCAAGCAGGAGAGCAGCGCGTGATGGAAAGCCCCGGCCATGGCGATCCAGGCGTCGACGCGTTCGACCAGGCGGTAACCCAGTCGCACATGACTCTTGCCGGGTGGGAGCAGGGCACCCACCGCGCTGGTAACCCGTTCGTTTCGCACTACATCTACATCGTGGACTACCGGACGAAATCGCCGACCATGAGTCTGTACGGGATGTTGTGCGAGCAGTTCCATGAGCTGAGTATCGATGCAAGTAAGAGCCAGCTCGTCGACGCTGTGACGGCATTGGCCGACCTGGCCAATGAGCACGACACCGTCGCGGTCGATGAGCATGCAGCGTTGCTGTTCGGGTACTTCAAGTCCACCCGCACCTACGCGCTGTGGCTCGCCAAGGCAGGTGCCCGGGATCGCTTCCATGCGGTCATCAACATGTATCCCAATGGCGTTGGCGCGTGTGTTCGACCCTTCGTAGCCTTCCCAGACGGCG
>MGZO01000054.1:0-9734 GCA_001802655.1 Hydrogenophilales bacterium RIFOXYD1_FULL_62_11 | reverse complement strand
GACTCCAGCAACCCCGCCATGAGGCCTACGGCCATGCGCACCACGACCCACCCGGCTACCGTCAAGAGCACCATCGTCGAAGCCATCCGCGACTTCTTCGAGCCGATGGCTGTCCTGTTCCAGGTTGCAGTCTCCCTGCTGCGCGGCCGCCGCTGAGCGATGAGGTTGGCCGGCTCCCCGCCGGCCAACCGCCCCTGAAATACCCAAGGTTGGACGGTTGTCCTCTGCCTCCACCTGATCGATCCTGATCCTGCCAACGGCGTGGCCGCTTCTTTCCGCCGACATCCACCGAACTGAATCCGCGCGCCTCACGGCCGTCATGCGAGTGCCCCGCCCGGGCATTGGCATGACGCTCGTATGAGCACAATGACTCGGCATTACCGAGAAACCACCCGGACGGGGCATAGGCCCCTGACGGGATTCCTGTGCCTCTCCGGCTTTCAAAAGGAGAAGCACTATGGACCCCAAGTTCCGCCGTTGGCGACTGCTTACCAACGAAACCAAGCGACTGTTCAAGCGTGAGGTCAACACCCTGGCATCCTTCTGGATCAAGGGCGTGACCACTGGCCTGCTGTTCCTCTCGCTGCTGGCGATGTCGGTTCTCTTCGGAGAGCTCTCGATCTGGGTTACCAACTCGTTCGAGTCCGCCCGCGCGACTGGCGCAGCTCTGGATCTGCTGTCCTGGCTCTGCCTGGCTGCAGACATCCTCTGGCTGTCGAACCGCATCGCTCCCTGGGTAACCCCCGCGAAGCGATGGCTGGCGTCGCGCAACCAGAAGCGCAAGTGAACCGGGGCGCGAGCGCCCCGAATCCCTAGAGGAGTTCCACGATGGATCCGTCAACGCTCAAACAAGGGCTGACGTCCCAAAGTCTCGTGCAGGAAGCAATCACTGCGTTCTTCGAGCCCGTACAGGTGCTCGGACAGATCGCCGTGTTTGCCCTGGGCAAGGTCCTTCGGATCTTTGCCTGACAACACGCCTGACAGCAGGCAATACCCCGACCCCCGCCACATCGGCGGGGGTTTTTTTTGCAACTTTGCGGGGCGCGCCGCGGTGGTGAGATGGATGCACACCACACGCGAGACCCGACCATGCCTGCCGTCGCAGCTGCTACCGCCACCCCCTCCCCTGCAACCCGCTCGTGGGTCGCCGGCGACCACGTGCTGGCCAGCGCCCGGGTGCCGGACCTGGTGACCAAGACGTTGCGCATCCAGACCTCGCGCGAAGGCGGCCGGACGCGTCGCAAGATCCGCCTCAGCTCCAACCTGCTGCCCCTGATGGGCTACATGCCCGGCGCCCGGTTCGATGCCGCGGCCGTGGCCCCCGGCGCCGGCCTGCAGCTGCGCTTCAACCCCGACGGCGGCAACAAGATCCACTGCCGCCAGTACGCCCAGCGCCGCTCGCGCCCGATCGAGGCGCAGATCGACCTGCAGTCCGCGGCCCTCATCGACCAGGCCATCCCGTCATACACGGAGGCCGTGAGCTGGGAGATCACCCCGTCCGGGCTCATCACCGTGCGCCCGCTGGCCAACCGCGCCTTCACCATCGGCCGCAGCCTGCGCCAGCGCAAGGCCGACGATCGCATGGAGGCATTCGTCGCCCTCACCTCCGGGGTGGACATCGCCCTGATGGAGCGCGAAGGCTTCCGCGTTACCGGCGCGCTCGACTTCCGGCCGCACGAGGCCCGCGACACCACCGACAAGACCGAGACCGGGCTCCTCAATGCAGCCGTCAACGGCGCTGGTATCCGCTACCTGTTCAACGAAGACATCTTCGCCGCCGACTGGCGCCGCATCCGCGAGCGCACCGGTGCGGTGCCCGTGCTGCACCTCTCGCCCCAGTGCGATGACTTCTCCAGCCTGAAGACGCACGAAGCGCGCCAGGCCAGCATCGAGAACCTCTCCTCAACGATGGACATGGTCGTACCGTGCCTGCGCGCCGTGGAGGAGCTGGAGCCGGCCGTGGTGGTGGTGGAGAACGTGCCGGCCTTCCTGACCAGCCCGATCGGCCAGGTGATGTGCCTGCAGCTGCGGCGTATGGGCTACCACGTGACGTCCGAGGTCATGCACGCCCCGGACTTCGGTGGCCTGACCACACGCAAGCGTGCCTTCATCGTGGCCAGCGTCTTCCCGGGCTTCCGCATGCCGGCCCACACCGGCCGCAACCAGACCCTGGTCATGGACCTACTGCGCGAGCACCTGCCCCGACTGGCCGACATCACCGATACCAGCTCACTCCAGAAAGGGCTGGCCACCGGCCGCGCCCGCTTCATCGACGAAACCAGCATCACCGCGCCAACCGTAACGAAGTCCCAGCCGCGGCGCTGCAAGGACTCGGTCACCGTTCGCACGCCGGCGGGACGCCACCTGTTCGTCGACGGCCCGGCCTCCAAGGTCCTGATGGGACTGCAGGGGGTCAACACCGAGCTGGTCACCACCGAGATCGAGGCCGAAATCATCGGCCAGAGCGTGGAGGGACCAATGCATGGCGCGCTCATGCGACAGGTGCGTGAACATATCCTCGCGGCCACTGGGGCACGGCAGATGCAGCTGCTGTGATCAGCTGGAGATGCTAAACAAGCACCCTAGGGTTACAAACGAATGATTATGAAGAAGCGAATGTTGCAGGGATTGTTGAAGCTGGACGTGCCCGTTGGGGTCGATGGAGGCGAATCTGTCCTCCATGGAATCCTGGTTGAACCCGGAGATCTAAAGCAAGACCCCGCCAATCCCACCATCTTCCGGGGTGCACGTGAGTTCCCGCCGGTCGACATCACCGTGCACGTGAAGCCGGACGGATCGACCTCAATCAAGACTGAGCCCAGCTCGGACATCCACGAAAATACCTTGCATCTGCCGGCGTCGATCCAGCCACCCAGTGTGCTGACCACGGGCGATTGGTTTCTGGCGTTCGTGAGTTTCTTTCTTACGCCCCTCGCGCCGCTGCTGCTTTCGATCTACAGCTTCGCCCGATCCCGCCGGCCCCAGGGGCGTCTCTATCTGGGTGTGCTCGGGCTGCAGATTGCGGTTGGTTTGCTGAACTTCGCCCTGCTCCTGTAGGTGCATAGACAGAGTCCCCGCCCGGCAACACCTGCTTCGCGGATTACACGCCCCGAGGTGGCCTCACGCGGCTAACCGGCCCCACATCGAGGCCGGTTGGAAGCGCAATGTCGATGTGGGCATGGGCACCATGTATCTATGGAAATCCAGCCCGCATTCGATACGACCGGGTACAAGACCCGGACGATCAAGGTCAACGGTGTCTCGTACACCGCCCTTGCCAACATCTACCGTCATTCTGCTGAAGGGTGGCAGGTGCGATTCGAGCGCGTGGGCGAGAAGACCACACGCAAGTACTTCGCTGACGCCATCTACGGCTGTCCGCAGAGGTCGCTGGACGCAGCCCACCGGTGGCGGGTAGAGAAGCAGGTGCGAAAGCCCTTCGAGGGCATCGACTTGGCTCGGTCTCCGGTACCGAACCTCACAGTTCGCCGCGTCGGCAGCCCCGAAGGCAGCAAGCGGTTGCACCGCTACGAGCTGCTGGTCATGCCCAGCAGAAGCAGCTGGCAGCGGCCCTGGATGAAGCTCTACCTGGGCAACGCCGGGACCATCACCCAGGCGCGCATCATCGAATGCGCCGCGATCCTGCATGGACGCTGGCAGGAGTTCCGCAAGCGCAAGATCGAGTTGGGGACGGAGGCCGCGCTCGAGGAGGACTACACCCAGGTGCCGCCGGCGCCGCCGGGCACGCACCACACGCGTCTCTGGCTCAAGGATGTGTTGGGCTGGACGGGTCGTTCCAAGGGCGTGAGCTTCAGCCCGACGCCCAAGGGTGAGCCTGGTGAGGCGGTGGATCCCAAAGTCGCCGCGGCGGCGCGCAAGAGCACGATGAGAAGCAACGGCGCAAGGCCGGCGACCGCCCGGCCATAAGCACTACGCGTTTCGCGTCATCCGATTCGTCAGATGCCCAGGCATGTGCCCCACGAGCACGCGCTGCGTCTCTTCGCAGTAGGTGAAGTAGAGGCGGAACAGCGTGGTTTCGTCGGTGCCGGCGCCCCGCTTCAAGTGCATGTCCATCGTGCGGATCGCTCCGTCGAACCTGTACTTGTAGTCCTGCTTGTACCGGCGAATGCTGGGGGCATCACCGATCGGTGTGCACTCCACGCCCAGTCGCGCGATCGCTTCCTCGAACGCGATCCTGGGTTGATCGTCCTCTGAATCCCGGGTGCGCATCGCAACGTACTCGTTGGCCAGCAAGCTCATTGCCTGGTAGACGAAGGGGATGTCCGCGAAGATCGATTCACGAGCTGCCTTGGCAGCCTGAGGGTGGATCACGAGGCGGTCTTCGGCATAGACCTCAACCCACGTCTCCAGGTCATCCCAGGTGTCGGGGAACACCGGATCGTCAGCGTCGGTTTCCGCAGTGGCCTCCCCCTGGTATTGCATGCCGAACTGATGCTTCGCCGAACGCAGATCATCCAGTGCTGCGTCGCGCTCCCGGCGCACGGCCTTCAGCTCCTCTTGAACCCACTTCAGCTGGGCGGCGAGCTCGTCGGCGCGCGAGTTGGCGTCTACAAGGCTGGCTTCCAGCTCCTGGGTGATCTGCAGCCGCAGCTCGCGCTCCTCAGATACCGTGTTGGCCAGGGTGTCCGTCCTGGACTTCAGTGACGCAAGGCGCGATTCCGACAGCGTGCTGCGTACCTGCCGGAAGGACGGTGCCCGGTCTTCGAGGTCCTCATGCTCCAGGCTGAAGCAGCATGCGGCCTCGGCCACCAGGTTGCTGATGCGCGGCGGCAGGGTAATTCCGCTGAAGGTCCAGAACGGGTGGTCTCCGGCGGGGTCGGCGGCGTCCAGACCTGGGCGGTACACCCGCACCGCATTCCCGAACACCGCGTGCTTGTCCCCGATGGCCTTAGCCAGAGATCGCGCCTGGCAATGGTCGATCACCACCACGTGGGCGAGGCCGACCAGGCGCGTGGCCAGCTGATCGATGGATGCGTCAGGCCCCCGCGGGGCCTTGCTGGACACCACCACGACGGAGAGGGCGCGCTGCGGCAGCAGCAGCAGGGAGGTGAGCCACTGCAGGTCTTCGGGCCCGTTGAGCCGCCGGGCGCGCGGGTCAAGCAAAATGCCCCCCTCGTGCAGCCCGGTGCCCCTGGCGAGCTTGCCCACGACGCCGGGCACGCCAGTGGTCGGTTCCGGCGCAGAGTCCTTGTCGCGCAGCTGGTACAGGCGCAGGCCCATGGCGCAGCCGGGCTGCATCGCGAGCAGGGTCAGCTCTACACGCCAGATGGCGCCAGTGGACATCTGCTTGCGATCGTCGAACCTCATCGCCCAGACGGTGGCGCCATCGGTCTCGACAGTGACCTCGCCCTCCGGCGTGCTCTGGTGGCAACTTTGCTGCGCGGACAGATCCTTGAAGCCCTTGTTGGACAGCCACTCCAAGGCCATTGCCCGGGCATCGGCCAGTGATACCTGTCCGGGCGCGGCTGGCGAGCCGAGCCTGACGGCCATGGCCATCACATCGGTCAGTCCGGCCGAGCGCGACAGGTGCCAGCTGCGGGTCGGGCGTTCGGTCAGGGCCGATGCGGTCGCGGGTATCTCCTGCTCTTGACGACCCTGGCTACCGGGCGTCCCTTCAATCGGGGCAGCAGGTGCCTGCTCGCTTTGCACCTCCGGCACTTCCTCTCCATGGACCTCACTGGCCCCTGGATCCGTGCGCGAAAGGAAATCGGCTATGACCCCGCCCAGCCATTCGATTACCGCATACCGATGAAGCTCCATGGGTTGCATGCCACTGGCATCCACGCCTGATCCCTCATCAGTGGCGGCAGGCAGGACCGCGAGTATCTCGGCCGGAACATTCGTCGTATCGGACCACTCGAAGATGGGCGCACCGCCTCCACCGAGCTTGAACCATCGACCAGAATCCCTGCACAGCCCGACATTCGACCGGGTCATCACGGCCTTGATTGGTGTTGAGCAACCGCCGTCGAAGATCCTAAAGCGGCCGTAATGGGGCACGTTCTCCACCGCAGCCTTGCCAATGTCGTGCCGGAAGTTGTCGACCATCGCCTGGCAGGCGCGGCGCCATTTATCAATGAAATCGCCCGCAGCTGCATGTGGCTTAGCTGACGATGTATGGACCACGAACCAGTAGGCGCCAGTGCCAAAGTCCTGGGCGGTCTGCTCATCAGGCGCGAAGAATTTGAAGCAGCCCACGGTGTAACCACGTTCGGTCAGAAGCCGGCGAAGAAGCACCTGGTGGGAAAAGGAGTAGGCACATATGAGGGTGCGCGTGCCGCATGGGACCGCCTCCAGCGAATCGACAAGGCCTTCGAAGGTGCTCGGATCTGTCGAGGAGTAGATCGCAATGACGTCAGGCGCTTGCTTTGCGTCCTTCAAGGCGGAGGCCCACGGCTTTTGCAGCACTTTCTGCGGTTGCTGGAAGAGCAGCTGCTTGGGCGGCACAGTCCGTGAAATCTTGTGCTCAGCACAGATCGTGGTTTGGATGCCTGGTTTGTGCCCTAACGCCTTTCCGTAGTAGGTGACCCATCTTCCGCCGGCATTGGCCAAGTGGCTGCATCCTCCTCCGCACATGACCCGTAAGGGGGATGAGCCTTCGAGCAGCTCTGGTAATAGATGCTTTATCGCGAAGAAATGGCCGGACCTCTCCCGCGCATGTAGATGACGAAACTCGGATATGACCTCAAGCATGAACTGGCAACCTGGCAATCGCGAGACACGCTCGGAAAAGTCAGAGCCAGTCCAGAGGCTGGGTGCAGCGGCATCGTGTATATCCCCATCCATCGTCGTGCAATCTCCCAAAGCTCAATTCAGTCGGGCTTACGTAGGTTGTGAGCTGGTTCGCTATATCGACTCACTTCCCTATCGAGCCTACGCTGCTTAATGCCCGCCGCAAGTTAGATGCGCTCATGCCGCCGCCAGCGCATCCGGACACACTCATCCCACAGGTAGACTTCAGCTAAGCGGGCGCCCATTGCCGCTCGCAGGGGTGACGTGACCATGGAAGCTCTGGGCTGGATCGTAGCGGTCGTCGTGCTGGCGCTGGCCGCGCTGGTGGTGTGGCGCATCAACACCCGATCGAGGGAGCGCGAGGCACAGCGCGACGCCGCCATTGAGGCGGAACGCGCCCGCGCCGACCGGGCCCAGGTGGACGCCGCACGGCTCCCAGATGCCCTTGAGCGCGCCGGCCGCGCAGAAGAGCAGGCCAAGGTGCTGACCGGACAGCTGCAGGAAGCCGCCGCGAAGCTGTCCGGGATGGACGCCAAGCTCCAGGAGATGGACCGCACGAGAAACGATGCGGTGGAGCGAGCCAACCGGCTCGAGCAGGAACGGGACGAAGCGGCCCGCGCAGCAACCCAGGCACGCCTGGAGGCCGGGCAGAAGTCGGCCGAGCTGGATACCGTGCGAGAGACGCTGCAGTCGGCGCTGGAGCGCGCCGCCCGACTTGAGGAGGCCAACGGCCAACTGACCGAGAAGATCCGCGTCCAGGATGTCGAGGTGGCCAATGTCGCCGCGGCCCGCGACGCAGCGCAGGCGCTGTACGAGCAGACCAAGGTTTTCATCGACCAGGCACGCGAGACGCTACCGGCGAGCTTCCGGGACGCGGCCAGTAAGGTCTTTGATGAGAAGTCCGAGGCGCTGGACCGGCGAATCCGCGAGAGCGGCAATCTGGCGAAGGAGAGCCTTGCCACAACGCTCGAGCCCTTTGCCAAGAACGTGGAGAACTTCCGCCAGCGGTTGGAGCTGATCAACCAGACCAACACGGATCAGACCTCAAACCTCACTGGCGCGGTCAAGCAGCTCCACGACGTCCACCAGCAGATGGTCGGCGCCACCGACTCGCTCACCACCGCGCTCAAGGGCAACGCCCAGGTGCGCGGCGCGTGGGGCGAAATGATCTTGGAGACGGTGCTGAAGTCCTCCGGCCTCGAAGAGGGCGTCAACTTCCGGCGTCAGTTTTCCACTACGGACGATGAGACCGGCGGCCGGCGCGCTCCGGACGTGATCTTCGACTTGCCCGATGGGCGCTCGGTGGTCATCGACGCCAAGGTCAACCTCAGCGCGTGGGCCGACTACCACTCCGCGACAACGCACGAGGAGCGCCAGGACGCGCTGCTCCGCCACGCGGCGGCACTGCGCGGGTCCATGCGGGATCTGGCCGGGAAGAACTACCCCAAGCTCCTGGGAGACAACACCCTGGAGATGACGATCCTGTTCGTGCCGATCGAGGGGGCTTTGGCTGCCGCGTTCGAGTTCGACCGATCCCTCATGCACGAGGCCTTCAGCAAGAAGGTGGCGATCACCTCACCCAACACCCTCATGGCCATGCTCAAGGTCGTGGAGCGGCTGTGGATGCGCGACAAGCTCAGCAAGCAGGTCAGCATCATCGGCGATGAGGCCGGCAAGCTGATGGATTCGCTCGTCGGCTACCTGGATCACTTCCAGACGGTGGGGGATCGCATCAGACAGCTCGACGAGGCCTACACCAAGGCGAAAAACACGCTGTCGGAGTCCAACCAGTCCGTGCTCGCGCGGGCGAAGCGCCTGGTCGCGGCCGGCGCCAAGGGCAAGAAGGCATTGCCCGAGCAACTGGCACTGGAGCCCGGTACCGAGGCGCTGCAGCTCTCTTTGGACTCCTGATCGCCTGACTCCCCTGGCGTCGCTACGGCCAACCGGCGGGCAAATAGCGCCGGTTGGCCGCACAACTCCTGCACAACGTCCACTACCGTGCCAGTCCACCTCCAACGAAGGACTGCATGATGAAGTGCCCCCTGATCCTGATGGCCGCGCTGACGGCTGTGTCCCTGACGGCATGCGCCGCCGATCCTCAGGCAGAGAAGGAGCGCCAGGCCGAGCAGGCGGCGGTCCAAGCCGAGAAGAAGTGGCGCGATAGCCGCGAGTCATTCCGTAAGGCGGCTGCCTACAAGGATCCGCGGGAAAGCGTGATTTTCAGGACGGCTACATTCAAGGGTGAGCCGACGTGCTTCACCTACGAGAATGGACAGAAGCGAGATGTCGAGTGCAAAGCCAAGCCCTCCGTGGACACCGCATCTGACGGGCCGGGCTGAGGCGATGTGGAGCCCCAGCCGTAGGGGCACATGAGGTAGTCCGGGCGCCCGGCGACGTTCGCGCAACTTTCCCCGCGCGCTCGCGCTGCTTCAATGGCTGCATGAGCCAACTACAGCGAACCGCCTACTGGTGCTTCCGCCGGCAAGGGTCCGGCGGACTGGTCCAACGACGCCTGATCCAGCTATATCCGAGCACGGATCATCCAGTTCCGAAGCTTGTGGTGGATAAGTACGTCGTAGACGTCAACGACAAGGGCCAGCCAACCGGATCGCGCAGCCGGATGTCGACTGTGACGTTCACGCTGGACAAGTACAGCGACGAAGAGCTGGCGATCGCCGATGCCATGAAGCTCGTTCACGACCAGTCGGCCGAATTGAAACGCCAGGGCTACAGCTTGACCGAACGCAATGACCTCGCCAAGCAACGCGACGCCGCCCGCTCAGGCGCCCTAAAGCGCAAGCCCAAAGCGAAGACCGCACCTCCCGTGCTGCAGGCCACCGGCCTCGGCCTGATCGTCCCTTGCGTCTTCTGACGCGCCTCCATCTGCACAGGAGCACCGCATGACGCCCTCCCCCACTGCATCGACTTCACAGATGGCCTGGCCCTGGCGGCCCATCGAATCGGCTCCGGAGAACGTGGAG
>MGZO01000053.1:9779-11112 GCA_001802655.1 Hydrogenophilales bacterium RIFOXYD1_FULL_62_11 | reverse complement strand
ACTGCTGGGTATCGCCGCCGATGGGCAGCACTTCGGCCACGCCGGGTACCGCCAGCACGCGGCGCTTGACGACCTGCTCGGCGGTGTTCTTGAGTTCCATGCCGGTATGGCGGTCGGGGGCCAGGGCGATGAACAGGCTTTCGCCCATGATGGACGCCGCCGGCGCCATGGAAGGCGCCGGAATGTCTTCCGGCAAGGATGCACGGGCGAGTTGCAGGCGTTCGGCCACCACCTGGCGAGCCAGATAGAGGTCAGTGCCCCACTCGAATTCCACCGTCACCACCGACAGTCCGATCTTGGTCGATGAGCGCACCCGACGCACGTCCGGCGCGCCGTTCAGTGCCGTCTCGATGGGGAAGGTGACGAGGTTTTCGACGTCGGTCGGCGCCATGCCGTGTGCCTCGGTGACCACTGTCACGCTCGGCGCGGTGAGGTCGGGGAAGACGTCGACCGGCGTTTTGGCGGACTGCCAGCCACCCCAGGCCAGCAGCAGGACGCCGGCCAGGACGACGAAGAGTTTATTGCGCAGCGACCACGCGATGATGTGTCCGATCATGATGTGCGTCCCCGATCAGTGCGCATGGCCGTGGCCGATTTGCGCCGTGCCGGTGGACGCCAGCTTGACCAGATAGGCGCCGCGCGACACCACGCGCTGCCCCGGCGTCAGACCATCCAGCACTTCCACCCAGTCGCCTTCGCGCGCGCCCAGGCGAACCGTGCGCCGCTCGAAGGTTTCGCCGCCCGCCTGCACGAACACCACCGCCATGCCGCCTTCATCCAATACGCTCGATGCTGGGATCGCCACCGTTTCGCGCGCGCCACCGGCAAACACCTGGGCCTGCACTGCCATGCCGATGGGCAGATGGCGATCGGCTGCGGTGAACTCGAACACCACCGGCACGGTGCGGGTAGTGGCATCCACTACACCGCCGACGGCGATGAGCCGCCCGTTCTTGCCAGGAAGGATCTCGACGCTGCGTTCATCACCGGCCACCCGGAAAGCCGCGCCGGTCGGGCTGGCCAGCCGCGCCGCGTCGGATTCTGGAACGCGCAGTTCCAGCCACAGGCTGCTGCGATCGGCAATGTGGAACAGCAGCGCGCCCTCTTGGGCGAACGCCCCGGGCGACACACGCACATCCACGATCGTTCCCGCCACCGGCGCCCGGACGGGGATGCCGCCGCCGGAGCCACCGTATTGACCCAGCCGTTGCTGCGCGGCTGTCATTTCGGCGCGTGCCAGGGCTGCGGCTGCACGTGCAGCCAGCACCCGTTTTTCCGGCACGGCCTCCTCGCGATAGAGCCCTTCCATGCGTGTCTGCTCCTGGCTTGCCAA
>MGZO01000053.1:0-9761 GCA_001802655.1 Hydrogenophilales bacterium RIFOXYD1_FULL_62_11 | reverse complement strand
CGCCACGGCGGTGAGCTGGGCCTCGCCGTCCGGGCGGGCGCGCAAGACACCGGTCGCATTGACTGCCGTCCGGATCGCACGCGTCACCACCTCGGCGGTGGCGAAATCGACTTTCCACTGCTGTTCCTTGGTGAAGCTGATGCCTTCGTCATCGTGCGGAGCCGGCTCGGCCTCGGCGGCCTTGCGGTCGGCGTACACCGTGAACGGGCCGAGTTCATGGGTCGCGCTGAATTCCGCTGTGACGACTTCGATCGTCAACTCGCGATCCTCGGCATGCTTCGGCGTCACCTCGGGACGGAAAATGCCGGGCTGGGTGGGGCCGTCGACGGCAAAGACTTCGTCAGGCTGGTCGCCGCCCGACAGCCGGACCGTGACTTTGCCGGCGGTCAGGGCCTTGAAGTCGGTTAGCGTGGTTAAGTGCGCGGCAAAGGCTGATTTCTCGCCCACCACCAGTCGCGGGAACTCGACGAACAACTCGGTGCGGTCGCTGAAATGGGTGATTTTTTCACCGCCGGTGCCGTGGCCATGTTCGGCCTCAGCTTCAGCAGGCGTATCAGGAGCATGGCTATCGGCTGCCTTGTCGCCGCAGGCGGCAAGCGTCAGCGTGGTTGCAAGCAAGAGTGCAAAGTTCAGGGGGTTCATTCGGTGCTCCCGGTCAACAGGTCGTATTCGATGCGGGCTTCACGCGCCCGCCGTTCAAGTTCAAGGGCGGTGGTTTCTGCCTCGAGCGCGCCGCGGTAGGCGTCGAGTAATTCCAGCAGGCTGGATTCGCCACCCTGATAGGCCGTTTCGGCAATTCGCAAGAGTTGGGAGGACGCCGCCACTGCGCGGCTGCGGTAGTCGGCCGCAGTTGCGCGCAAGCCTTCGGCCTGGCGGTGGAGGCCGCGCAGCTCGCCCTCGGCGCGACGCTTCGCCAGGCGGTATTCGGCGCGCGCCTGCAAGGCTTCGGCCGCCGCGCGCTGCTGACCGGCCTGCTGGCGGTCGAACACCGGCAGCGGAACGGAAAGCGACAACGCCACACCGTTGTCCTGGGTGATGCCGTTGTCGACATACTTGGGGCCGATCCCCACAGTCACATCCGGAATTCCGCCGCGTTGTGCAGCACGGCCCTCCAGATCGGACGCCTCGGCACGGCGTGACAACGCCTGCAGATCGGGGCGCTGTTCGAGCCGTGGCAATGCTGTATCGATGGGAGCTGGGGACGGCGGCAACAATTCGCCGATCAGAAGAGGCGCTTCGGGTGTGCCGGTGAGCGCCATCAGGCGCGCCAGGGATCGATCGAGTTCGGCGCGTTCGGCCGCCAGCCGTGCTTCCGCCGTCAGGCGTTCGCGTGCCAGGCGGCGCCGGTCATAGCCGGAAGCCTCACCGGCGCGGGCCAACTTGCCAACCATGCCCTCGACCCGAGCGAAACGCTGCGTCCAGGTCTCGGTCGCGCGAATGGTTTCCTGCCGGAACAATACGTCATGGAAAGTGCGCCGGACTTCGGCGGCCATTTGGAGTTTCCGGCTGGCGTTGCCGGCGGTGACGGCAGCCACCCGGCGGCTGGCTGCTTCACGATGCAGCCCACGGCGCCCGGAGACGTCGAAGGTTTGTTCGAGCATCCAGACTTGTTCGACCTCTTCAGGCGAATCGCCGACACGATCACGGCTGTAGCTCAGGGTGGGATTGGGAAACAGGCCGGCGGCGACAACATCGGCCTCGGCGGCCTGCACCGCGCCGCGCTCAAGATCGGCGAAGTCGGCGCGGGTCAGACCCAGGCGCACAGCCTCGGCCTCGGTAAGCGGTGTTTGTGCCCATACTGCCAACGGCAGCGCGAGCAGGCATACGGATAGCGCGAATCGCATGGTCTTCCTCGTGATCAAAACAGGGGACGAAGAACACCGGCGTGCGACAGGAGAACACGGCCAAAAGCCGCGTTAGAGCAAGCGCTCGCCGGTTCAGGCGCGCGCTAGAGGGGGACGATCGAGAAGCGGAGGGATACGAGAGAAAAAAGCCGCAGGCGGATACAGAATCGGCCCGTCGGGCAAAGCCATATCCAGCGTGAGGTCGGATTCCATCAGGATGGTGGAGAAGACGGGATGGTAGTGGCCATGATGTCCGTCCTCGTTGTGATCCTGATTATTCGTGTCGCCAGAGGATTCGTGATCTGGATGAGCGCTTTCATGATGGTCATGATCATGAGTATGAAAGCCCGAGGTGGCCACGCTCTTCCCCACGTGACCATGGAAGCCGGCCGCCGCCGCCCAGGCGAACTGGAGCGGAACGATGAGCATGATGATCAGGATGATGAGGCGACGCATGGGGTGCATTCTACAGAGTTGATCGTATCCACAAAGAGTTCGTTCATACCGTGGACACTCTATGAGAACAGACGGTTTGCGAGGTGTCCTGGTGCTTGCGTGGCAGACGAAGGCAATAGTGGTGGCGGAAGGGGTCGAAGACCAGCGCCAGGCCCAGATTCTGCAAGCGCTGGGCTGCCCGCTGGCGCAGGGATTCTTGTTCGCGCGGCCAATGCCGGCGCAAGAACTATACAGTTGGCTTGGTAAGCGCCCAACCCGGCGCTCAAGCGGCAGCAGCGTGTCCTGCCGCATATGAAATCAGAATGCTGCCGTTCAGTGGATTTTCTGGCTTATGTCCGGTAACGAATTCATAGCGAAAGTCGTCGGATCAAGGCGCCAGCGGCAGCTTCGGCCGAGGATGCGACGGTCGACTACCTAGCTACGACCGGCAGGACGTCGGCCGAAGGTGACAACGGCTTTTCGATTTGCTGCGTCCCCTGTACTCACAAGTCCGATCGTTGACTCGCCACACGCTCCTGAACGACTGCCCTGCCCACTTCAGACGGTAGAACCCAGCGCATAGCGGCCACTGAGGGGGATTGCACCTAGCATCCGGTCAACAGCACCCTGCAACGGAACGCTCGAATTAAAAAAACGCTTGACCTTCCAAGCGTGGCAAACCCGATAAATGCAACAGGAGCTACTTCGGCTCAGCAAAACCAGCTCGACTCCAGTCGCGAAAGGAAAAATGATGAAGGTCAAACGCGTAACCCTGACCACTGCGGCGCTAAGCGTTGCGCTTGCTATCGCGGGATGCAAGGAGACGGTGCCCTCCGCCGCTCCCGCAAAGCCACCCGGGGTTCCGGTGGCCAAGGTGATCGTTCGCCCGGTGACGCCATTTGTCGAGTTCACCGGCTCGCTGGCCGCGGTCAAGCGGGTTGAGCTGCGCCCGCGGGTCGCCGGCTACATTCAGGACGTGAGCGTGCCCGAGGGCCGCTTTGTTGAGAAGGGGCGTGGGCTCTTTCGCATCGATCCACGGGTGTTCCAAGCCGCGCTGACCGCAGCGACGGCACGCCTGCGCGAGGCTGAAGCGGCATCGTTGCTCGCCCAGGCGGAACATGCGCGAGCCGAACAGCTGTTCGGCCAAAAGATCGTCGCTCGTGATCGCCTCGACACCGCAACCGCCTCGCTGAATGCGCGCAAAGCACAGGTCGACGCCGCCAAGGCGGCGGTAGATGCTGCGCAATTGGACCTGAGTTTCACGCGCGTCACGGCGCCAATCAGTGGACGTGTCGGTCAAGCGCTCGTCACCGAGGGCAACTACGTCGCAAGTGGCGTGACACCACTCACGACGATCGTCTCGATCAATCCGCTCCATGTTTATTTCGATGTCGACGAACGCACGTATTTGCGATCGCTCGCCGCAGGCCGAGCCAACGCTACCCCACAGGGGTCACAGGCGGCAAAGGTCATGGTGGCACTGCTCACCGACAAGACGTATTCGCGGTTCGGCCGTGTCGACTTCCTCTCCAACACCGCCGATCGTGGGACGGGAACGGTGCGTATCCGCGCTGTTGTCGACAACCCAGATGGACAATTAACGCCCGGTCTTTTTGCCAAGGTCAAACTGGAGACCGGCGCGCCGCAAGCCAGGGTTCTGGTCTCCGATCAATCGATTGGCACCGATCAGGGCCGCCGCTATGTGCTCGTCGTCGGCAAAGACGACAAGACGGAATACCGGCCCGTTGAGTTGGGCCCGGTGGTCGACGGTTTGCGCGTGATCGAGCAAGGTCTGCAGCCGGGCGAGCGCCTCGTCGTCAAGGGGCTGGTGCGCCCTGGCATGCAGGTCACACCACAGTCAGCCGCGATTGACGGAACGCTCGCAGTGCCGCAAACCTTAGGAGCCGCGAAATGAGCTTTCCCCGCTTCTTCATTGATCGCCCGATCTTTGCCATCGTCCTCTCGATTCTGATAGTGATCGCAGGAATCGCTGCCTTCTTTCAATTGCCGCTCAGCGAGTATCCGGCGGTGACGCCTCCGACCGTGCAAGTGACCGCCTCCTACCCGGGCGCCAATCCCAAGGTGATCGCTGAAACGGTGGCAGCGCCACTCGAGCAGGCGATCACCGGGGTCGAGGGCATGCAGTACATGTCGTCGCAATCGGCAACTGATGGCCGAATGGTCCTGACCGTCACTTTCGCGCAAGGAACGAATGCCGATATGGCACAGATCCAGGTGCAAAACCGGGTCTCGCGTGCGCTGCCGCGTTTGCCTGAAGAGGTGCAGCGCCAAGGCGTCGTCACGCAGAAGACCTCGCCGGACATCCTGATGGTGGTTCACCTGCTGTCGCCCGACAAACGCTACGACCCTCTCTACATTTCGAACTACGCCTACCTCCAGGTGCGCGACGAGCTGTCCCGTATCTCGGGGGTCAGCGACGTCCTGATTTGGGGCGCTGGCGAATACAGTATGCGGCTCTGGCTCGATCCGAGCCTGATCGCCGCACGTGGGCTGACGGCTGGCGATGTGATTGCCGCCGTGCGCGAGCAAAACGTGCAGGTGGCGGCAGGCTCCGTCGGCCAGGCGCCCAATTCCAGTGCCGTATTCCAGGTGACGGTGAACACGCTCGGGCGTTTGACCGACGAGAAGCAGTTCGGCGAGATCATCGTTCGCACGGGCGGCGACGGCCAGGTGACGCGCTTGCGCGATGTCGCCCGCATCGAGATGGGGGCCGATGCCTACGCACTGCGCAGCCTGCTTGACGGTGAGCCCGCCGTCGCGCTGCAGATCGTTCAGAGCCCGGGCGCCAACGCACTCGACGTTGCGCAGTCGGTGCGGACCACCATGCAGCGGCTTGAAGGCAACTTCCCGGCCGGACTCAGCTCGCGCATCGCCTATGACCCGACGGTCTTTGTCCGTGCCTCGCTGGAGTCGGTGGCAACCACCCTGCTGGAGGCGATCCTTCTCGTCGTCATCGTGGTGGTGCTGTTCCTGCGCAACTGGCGGGCTTCGCTAATCCCCCTCATGGCAGTACCGGTGTCGCTGATCGGCACCTTCGCCGTCATGCATCTGATGGGCTTCTCGCTCAACACCTTGTCCTTGTTTGGCCTGGTGCTGTCGATCGGCATCGTCGTCGACGACGCGATCGTCGTGGTCGAGAACGTAGAACGTCACATCGAAAATGGCGAGGAACCCGCTCAAGCCGCCAGGCGCGCCATGGACGAGGTCACCGGTCCGATCATCGCGATCACCTCGGTGCTCGCCGCCGTTTTCATCCCGACCGCTTTCCTGAGCGGTCTGCAGGGTGAGTTCTATCGCCAGTTTGCGCTCACGATCGCCATCTCGACGATTCTGTCGGCGGTCAATTCGCTCACGCTCAGCCCGGCGCTTGCCGGAATGCTGTTGCGGCCGCGCAGGGTTGGGTTCGTGCGTGACCCGCGCAGCCTGCGTGGTCGTGCTGATCGCTTGTTTCAGGTGCTTGGTCGGCCGTTCCAGCGTGCACCGGACGCTTATGGCAACACGGTCCGCAAGGTCGTGGGGGTCAGCGGGGTGGCGCTTCTGGTTTACGGCGGACTTCTCGCGCTGACCTTCTTCGGGTTCCAGGCCGTCCCGCCGGGCTTCGTGCCGATGCAGGACAAATATTATCTGGTGGGGATCGCCCAGTTACCGAACTCGGCATCGCTGGATCGCACCGACGCCGTCGCCAAGCAGATGTCGAAGATCGCGCTGGCTGAACCTGGCGTCGAAAGCGTCGTTGCGTTCCCTGGACTGTCGATCAACGGCTTCGTCAACGTGCCGAACGCCGCAGTCATGTTCGTCATGCTCGACCCGTTCAAGGATCGCACGACGCCCGATCTCAGCGCGACCGCGATCGCCGGGCGCCTGCAAGCGAAATTCGCCAGCATCCCCGACGGCTTCCTCGGCGTGTTCCCACCGCCACCGGTGCCCGGCCTTGGTGCGACCGGTGGCTTCAAGATGCTGGTCGAGGACCGCAGCGGCGCCGGGCTCGATGCCCTGGTCCAGCAGACCCAGATCCTGATGACGAAAGCCACCGAGTCGGGAAAAGTGGCCGGGCTTCTCACCAGCTTGGACATCAATGCACCGCAGCTCGACGTCGCCATCGATCGTACCCAGGCCAAGAGCCAGGGGGTCCGTCTGGCGGATGTATTCGAGTCGCTCCAGGTCTATCTCGGCTCGCTCTATGTCAACGACTTCAACCGCTTCGGCCGCACCTACAAGGTGACGGCCCAAGCCGATGCGGACCACCGCATGCAGGCAGAAGCCATCGGCCGCTTGCAGGTGCGAAACGCGGCCGGGGACATGCTGCCCTTGTCCTCGTTTGTCACCGTCTCACCGAGTTCCGGTCCAGACCGCGTGATCCACTACAACGGCTACCCCTCGGCCGACATCTCGGGCGGCGCGATGGCGGGCGTCAGTTCGGGGCAAGCGGTTGCGGTCATGGAGCGCCTGGCGAAGGAGGTCCTGCCTGAAGGCATGAGCTTCGAATGGACTGACCTTACCTACCAGCAAAAGCTGGCCGGAGACTCGGCGCTGCTCATCTTCCCGCTGTGCGTGCTGCTCGCCTATCTCATCCTCGCGGCGCAATACAACAGCTGGCTGCTGCCCTTGGCGGTCCTGCTGATCGTGCCGATGTGTCTGCTGAGCGCGATCATGGGCGTCTGGCTGGTGGGTGGCGACAACAACGTCTTCGTCCAGATCGGGCTCATCGTGCTCGTTGGTTTGGCCGCCAAGAACGCGATCCTCATCGTCGAGTTCGCGCGCAACCGCGAAGCCGAAGGATCAAGCGCGCTGGATGCGGTCATTGAGGCGTGCCGACTGCGGCTGCGGCCCATCCTGATGACCTCACTCGCCTTCATCGCCGGCGTCGTTCCACTAGTACTGGCCACCGGCGCTGGGGCTGAGATGCGCCAAGCCATGGGGATCGCGGTCTTCGCAGGCATGCTCGGCGTGACGTTGTTCGGATTGTTTCTGACGCCGGTTTTTTATGTGGTGATGCGCCGCCTGTCGGCCCGCTTCGAGCGGCACAGGTCACGCGCTAAGCCGCTCATGGAGGAGAGCACGTCATGAGAAGTCCCTATCAAGCAGTTCTGCTCCCCCTGAGTGCGCTCATCCTGGCCGGATGCGCGGCGGTGGGCCCCAACTACTCGCCGCCTTCGCAGCCTTCGTCGCAGTTTCCCACCAGCTTCGGCGAGACACCGGCGGATCTCGGCTCGGGGGCCGTCGAGGTGAAGTGGTGGCGCGCCTTCGACGATCCAGCGCTGACCATCTTGATCCGGCGGGCGCTCGCGGCGAACCATGACATCGGCATCGCTGCCGTGCGGCTCGAAGAGGCAAAGGCCATGCTGGGCGAGAGCCGTCAGGGCTTTCTGCCGCGCGGTGGTGCCGCGCTCGGTCATGAGAACCGTCGCCGGAGTGAGGTCGAGACGCCGCCGGACCAGCCGCGTCAGATCGAAACCTATCGCGGCGCGGTCGACGCTTCCTGGGAAATCGATCTCTTTGGCCGTGTGCGGCGATCGGTGGAGGCCGCTCAGGCGCAAGCGGGCTCCCGCGAGGCGCTGCTGCGCGGTGTGCAGGCGGGCGTCGCTGCCGCGGTGGCCTCCACCTGGTTCGAGCTACGCGGTATCGAGGCCGAACTCGCTGTCGCCGCCGACATCAGCCAAAGCCAGCGCGAAAGCCTGGGCCTGGTCGAACGTCTCGTGCGCGCCGGTTCTGCCAGCGAATTCGACCGGCTCCGTGCCGAGGCCTTGTTGCACCATGTCGAGGTGGCCGCGCCCGAACTGGAGCGCCGCCGCGCGGCCTCCACCAACGCACTGGCCACCCTCCTTGGCGAAACCCCCCAGACATTCAGACCACCCGCTGCCACGCCTGCGCGTGAAGCGCTGGCAGTTCGAACGATCGCCGTGGGCGATCCCGCCGCACTCCTGTCACGGCGCGCCGATATTGCAGCGGCCGAACGAACCCTCGCTGCGGCGACCGCCCGGATTGGGGTAGAGACCGCCGGTCTCTACCCCGAGGTCCAGGTGCAAGGTTCGATCGGGCTCGTTGCGGGGAGTCTCAATGCGATGAGTGGCGCTGGAGCGCTGTCCGGCTTCCTCGGCCCGATCATTCGCTGGTCTTTTCTCGATACCGGGCGCGTGCGCGCCCGGATCGCCGCCAGCGAGGCACGGGCCAAAGAGGCGTTGATCGTCTACGACCAGACCGTGTTGCGTGCACTGCAGGAAACCGACGATGCCTTCAAAGCCTATGGCGCCGCGGGCAGCACGCTTGGGCTGCGTCTTCTTGAGTCAGCGGCAAATCGCGAGGTGGCTCGTCTTGCCCGCGTGCGGTTTTCAGCAGGTGAAGGCATCTACCTGGATGTGCTCGAAGCCGAACGGTCCGACTTTGCAAGCCAGCGTGCGCTAGCAGTCGCTCGCACCCACCAGCGGCTTGCCGTTGTCAGCATCTACAAGGCGCTGGGCGGCGGCTGGGAGATCTGCGCGCAGGCGGATCAGGACTGCGGCGGAGCCGACGGCACTTCGGGATTGCGTGTCGTGAAATAAATCTCACACAGGCCTTGACATTGCCACGGTGGGAATCTTCAAACTTCTCTTCAACCGAAACATTCAAGGAGTAATTCAATGGCTTCCGTTACCCAACAAGGCGCCAATCCATCCATGTCCTCAGTCACTCGTCTGAGTCTTCCGGTCGAAGGCATGACGTGTGCATCGTGCGTCGGCCGTGTCGAGCGCGCGCTGAAAGCAGTTCCCGGCGTGCAGACGGCCGCGGTCAATCTCGCCACCGAGCGCGCCGACATCACCTTCACCGGCTTGGCCGATCCGCAGGCGGCTGTTCGCGCCATCGAGAGCGCCGGCTACGCCGTCCGCGAAGAGACCACCGAGCTAGCGATCGAGGACATGACCTGCGCGTCGTGTGTGGGCCGGGTTGAGAAAGCGCTCGCACAAATCCCGGGCGTGCTCGAAGCCAATGTCAACCTGGCGACCGAGCGCGCGCGGGTGCGCCACCTTGCCGGGGTGGTCTCCACGGTCGAGCTGGAAGCGGCGGTTAAACAGGCGGGTTACAAGTCTCGCCGCTTGTCAGCCGAAACGGCGAATGCGGGCGATCAGGACACCGAGCGTCGTGAGAGCGAGGCTCGGGCGCTGCGGCGCTCTTTGCTCATTGCAGCCATCCTCGCCTTGCCAGTCTTCATCCTCGAGATGGGCTCTCACCTCATTCCCGCCATGCACCATTGGGTGATGGGGGTCCTGGGTGAGCAGACGAGCTGGTATATCCAGTTCGCGCTCGCCACCCTGGTCATGTTCGGTCCGGGTTTGCGCTTCTTCCGCAAGGGCGTACCGGCGTTGCTGCGCGGTGCACCCGACATGAACTCGCTGGTCTCGCTCGGCACGGCGGCGGCTTACGGCTATTCGGTGGTCGCGACCTTCGTCCCCGCAGTGCTTCCACCGGGCACCGCCAACGTCTATT
>MGZO01000052.1:63551-81430 GCA_001802655.1 Hydrogenophilales bacterium RIFOXYD1_FULL_62_11 | reverse complement strand
CAAAACGCGATGAGGAATTATCCAATTTTTGAGTGCGTTTTTGCACAGTCTGGGCTAATATCGGACATTGAACCGCTCTACAGACCAGAACGGCCGCTTCCACCTTTGCGACTGTGTGCTCCTGACATCCTGAGGTGTACACCCATGACGTGAACCGGACTTTGCCCTTGTTTCATAGCGTGAATTACAATCCGCTAATCTTGTTAGCCTAGAGGCTGTGTTCGTCCCCCCTTATGGAATGTTATCGATGTAGCCTGGCGCCGGCTTCTGTTCAAGCCCGCGCCAGTTTGTTGTTTTCAGCCACCGCCCTCACTCGAATCCACCCTCGGCCCGCACGCACCGTCAATGCGGGTGATCCCGGCCAATACGCTGGACGGTTCTTCGCTACCCGCGGCATTTTTACCCGGAGCCTTTCATGGAATTCCTGATGGATCCATCCATATGGATCGGCTTGCTCACGCTGGTCGTACTGGAAATCGTGCTGGGCATCGACAACCTCGTGTTCATCGCGATCCTGGCGGACAAGCTGCCGCCGCACCAGCGTGATCGGGCACGACTGATCGGGCTGTCGCTCGCACTGTTGATGCGACTGGGGCTTCTGGCCGCCATGTCCTGGCTAGTCACGCTGACCGAACCGCTGTTCTCGATCGCCCAGCTCAGTTTCTCCGGGCGTGACCTGATTCTTCTGGTCGGCGGCCTGTTTTTGGTGTTCAAGGCCACGATGGAACTGCACGAGCGTCTCGAAGGGAGCCTGCATCAGGACGGCCCCAAGTCCGCCTACGCCAGTTTCTGGATGGTGGTTGCCCAAATCATTGTCCTCGATGCGGTCTTCTCGCTGGATGCGGTCATTACGGCAGTGGGCATGGTGGAGCAGCTGGGCGTCATGATGGCGGCCGTTGTGATTGCCATGGGCGTCATGATCATCGCTTCCAAGCCGCTGACCCGGTTTGTCAATGCGCACCCCACCATTGTTATCCTGTGCCTGAGCTTTCTGCTGATGATCGGCTTCAGTCTTGTGGCTGAGGGTTTTGGGTTCCATATTCCCAAGGAGTATCTCTACGCAGCCATTGGCTTCTCCATCCTGATCGAAACCTTCAATCAGGTTTCATGGCGAAACCTCGCCAAGAACGAGTCGCGGTTGCCGTTGCGGGAGCGGACTGCGGACGCCATTTTGGGTTTGATGGGTGGGCGCAGGATGGCCAGCGCAGCAGAGAAGTCGGCAGACATTGAAGACGGCATTCCTCCTGCGGCATTTGGCGAGGAAGAACGCTTCATGATTTCTGGAGTGCTTACCCTGGCCGACCGCTCCATTCGGACGATCATGACGCCGCGTGGGGACATCTCATGGGTTGATTGCGACAGCAACGAAGCTGAAATCCGCGCGCAGTTACTGGGCACTCCGCACAGCATTTTCCCGGTATGCCGTGGATCGCTGGACGATGTCGTGGGAGTTGTCCGGGCCAAGGACCTGTTCACAGCGCTGGACAGTGGACAAGACCTGGCCGCCTGCGCAGCGCTGTATCCGCCCATCGTGGTGCCGGACCGGATCGATGTGATCAAGATTCTGGCCGTGTTGCGCAAGGCAAAAGGCAGACTTGTGCTGGTAGTCGATGAGTATGGGACGGTCCAGGGGCTGGTGACACCGCTCGACATCCTGGAAGCGATCGCCGGTGAATTTCCCGATGCTGACGAAACGCCAGACGTTGTCCGTGAAGGGGATGAGTGGCGTGTAAAAGGTACAGCGGACCTGCACCAGCTGGAACAGTCGCTGGGCGACGTCACACTGGTCAGCCCGGACGATGAGTACGTGACTTTGGCAGGCCTGTTGCTGGCCCAGCACGAGCGTATGCCCACCGTCGGCGAGTCCTACCAGTTTGGCGATTTCCGCTTCGATGTCCTGGAAATATCTAATCGTCGCGTCGAACTGGTCCGCATCTCCCGAGCCCTGAGCGAGCCAGAGCAGGAATAGGCAGGTGCTTGGCCAGTACTTCTCTCGCCGGTGGCAAGGTCAGGTCCCCTTGGCAGTACTGCTCTGGCGGGACATGCTTGGAGTCGGCACTGTGGTCAATCTCATTGCAACCATCCTGGCCTTGGCCGCCCTCATCCAAGGTGCGCATGCCGGGCTTGCTGTTACCTTGCACTTGGCACCGATGCCCTACAATTTTTTCCTGTTCGCCGCGATTTGGCGTGCACCGGATCGAAACTTTCTCACTACCATCATTGCTACGGGCTGGCTCGTAATCGTGTCGTTCATTTGAGTCGCGCCTATCCCTTCGGTACGGACTTTCAGTGAAGGGTCCTTACCGGCTGCTCTTGGTTGGGAGAACGCATTCGCCGAAGTTGAAAGCGGCCATTTAGAGGTATTTCTAGCCAATGGCCGGTGTGCTGTGAATAGCTGCCCTCGGTGGCTCAGAAGGCCACAGGCGGCTCAGGCCGAGCACCTGCCAGCGACCAAACATCGATGAACGTCTGCTTCTGGTAGAAGCGGATATTCATTCGTTTAGATTTTCTGCTCTACCAATGGCCCGTCCTGGCCGGGCGCTGCCGCTCACGAAAAAAATGTGGCTTCACGATGCGCGCTCTGGCAATGCCTGAAACGGGCTGGGCGATGACAGTAGTGCAGGCTACCCATATGAGACGGGCGGAGCCGATCCCGTTGGAAAACACTGCGTCAGGCGGCAGCGGCCACCTTTTCCGCTTGCCCTGCGCCGACCAGCAGCCGGGCGAATGCGTCCAGCGGCATATCGATGCGCTTGATGTTTTGCTCCGTCAGAAAACGGGCTTCGTTGCGGCTCAACTCGCCCGGCAGTACCGCCCAGTGGGTATCGGAAGAGCGCTTCATGATCTGGCGCGCGAAGGTGCGCTCCAGCTGGGTACGGAAACGGCAACCGAGAAAGAGGAAATGCCGGTCGGCGCGCAACTGCTGCACGATGTCCGGGATCGGGGTCTGGATATCGATCTCGGTGAGCACTTCGACAAAATCGGTGTCGGACACCAGAAAGTTCCTGGTTGGCGCAATCGATCCCAATGGCTTGTAGAGCAGCGTGTCCCAGGTGTCTGCCTCGAACGGATCCGTCCGCGTCCCATCCGGCCGGAAGTAATGCACCCAGGTACCGAAATGCTCGGACTGGCTGACCCCTTGCATCTGTCCCGACTGCAGGCGCGACTGCAACGCCGTCGCCATCGCGTTGTCGTACCAGGCGTCGACGATCAGCAGGGGCCTGCGCGCGATGCCCGCCAGGTAGTGATGCAGGAAGGTCGGGGGGACATCGGGGGCAAAGGCTTCCGTCATATGCCCCACCAGCGTCTTGCGGTGTTTGAAGTTCTCGATGTACTGCGCAGCGGCGGTGAGATTGCCGCGGATCTTGTGCGGCACGCTGGATTTCGCCACCAGCTGCTGCACCAGTGCCTCGGGCGAATTCGGCACGGGGCTGCCGCCCGGGACCAGATCGAGCACCCCCGGCCCCAGATACGGGACGATGCCGCCCACTTCCAGGTGCGCAATGATCTCGTTCAGCAGGGCGTCGGTCTTGTCCATGATGGTCTCTCCTCAAGCTGCTGACGATTTAAGCTGGTCGACCTGCAGCTTCGGCAGGCGGAACAGGGCGCGCCCGCCGGACAGGGTCTCGTAGCTGTCGGTGGTGGAACTGGCGAGCAGGTTGAACCAGTCCTGCTCGTTTAGCGCGCTGGGACGCTCGCCGATAGAGGCCACCGTACCGTTGGGTGCAAAGCGCACGTGAATCATGACTTGATCGTTTTCCATGGTGTTACTCCTTGAATGAATTTAATAGCCTTGACGTTCAGTGTCAGTCCAGCAATTCCACCGTCACGTTCTCGCTGCCCAGTTTGGCCTGGCAGGCCAGGCGCGAGTTCGAGCTGACGCCGACGATGGCATCGAGTCTTTCGTTCTCGGCGCGCTGGGTTTTGGACAGGGTTTTGCGGCCTTCGACGACGAAGATATGGCAGGAGCCGCATTCAGCCTTGCCTTCGCATTTGTGCGGCATCTTCACGCCGGCTGCGAGCACGGCTTCGAGGATGCTCATGCCCTCGGTGGAGGGGACGGTCGTGCCGGACGGGTTGATGGTTAACATGGGCATTGCATTACTCCTTGGATGTTTGCTGAGTCGGATGTAAGTCATGGGCATCTCTGTCAATCAAGGCGACGATTTCAAACGTTGCGATTTCAAAGTTGCCCACATGGTTAGTAGATCGCCGCACCCGCGCCGATGTTGATCGAGGCGTCCTTGGCGGTCTGCACGATGAAGCCCACCTGGGCTTCGTTCACATGCGCGTGGAAGGGCAAGGCAATGATGCGATCGGCCACTTTTTCGGTGACTTTGAAATCGCCCTTGCGATAGCCCAGCTGGGTGTAAAACGCCTGCAAATGCTGGGGCTGGCAATACGCCGCGCTCTCGATTTTTTCGGTATGCAGGTCGTTGACGATGGCATCGCGGCTGCTCTTGGAAAAGCGTGTGCCCAGATGCACCAGATACAGAAACCAGTGCACTTCGGTCACGTCCGGCCCGATGTAGGGATCCTTGATGCCTTCGAACGATTTGACGTAGTCGTAGTAGATCTGCTCGACCTGCTTGCGCCGGTCGAGAATCCGGTCGATGCGCTGCAACTGGGCCAGGCCCAGCGCCGCCGTCAGCTCGCTGATGCCGGCCTGATGCGGCACGTTGCCGCCGATCACCACGGAGAAACGCTCGTCGAGCTTGCGGGTGCGCTGATAGCGCAACTTGCTGGCCAGCTCGGCATCGTCCGTCACCACCATGCCGCCTTCGCCGCAGGTGAGCGCGGACGGTTGTGAAAAATCAAATATGGCGCAATCGCCAAAGCCGCCCACGCGCCGCCCCTGGTAGGTCGAACCGATCGCCTCGGTGGAATCCTCGATCAGCCGCAGGCCATGGTTGGTGGCGATTTCACGCAAGGCCATCCAGGGCGCAGGATGCCCGTTGGTATTGCCGGCAAGGATGGCGCGGGTGTGCGGCGTGATTTTGGTCACCACCTTGTCCGGCGCCAGCGTGCCCGACCAGTACTCGATGTCGGCGAACACCGGGGTTGCGCCCGCCAGCACGATGGCATGGGCGATCTGGTGCCAGCTGTAAGGCGAGGCGATGACTTCGTCGCCCGGCCCGATGCCCATGGCCTTCAGCACCAGCAGCAACCCCAGGGTACCGCTGGCCACGGCCACGCCCTGCCTGCGGTCGGTGTAGCCGGCAAAGGCCGACTCGAAGGAGGCGACCATCGGTCCCTGGCTCAGGCGCGGCGCGGTGAGGACGTCGCGCACCGCATCCAGCTCCTGCTGGCTGATGTCAGGATCGGAAAGGGGAATCCAGCCTGGTTCCATGATGGCTCCTTAGTTGCGTGCCGCGACGACGATGCCGGTTGCGGCATTCATGTCCTGCGTGATGTGCCAGCAGTGATCGCGGCCATCCACCAGATACAGGTTGAAGCCCGGGTATTCGCGAAATGCCTGCTCGTCGCGCATGTCGTACGCATCGCAACGGGTCAGCGACAAGCCGGGAAAAGCGCCGCGAAAATCCGTCAGCGGATTGCCACCCGCTGACGGCGTGGCCAGCAGGCCATCGATGCGTACCAGATCGTCCGCGCTGATCATGATTACTCTCCCATCCGACGGGCTTCTACCGTGATCGGCAACGCCGTTTCCGCAGCCATCGCCGGCAGTTCCAGGCGCCAGCCGTTGGCCAGCGTAACGATGCCGCCCCACATGTCGGCCTGTTCCATCGACACGATGGGCTCTTCCAGATCCTTTTTCGGGATGTAGGCAGACAGGATTCCCTTGGCGTCTTTTCTCAGCATCACTTTCATGGTGTTTCCTTATGGGTGTTTTGGTTAAGTGAGCGCTTCAAGCCGCTTCGGCGGTCATGCGTTTGACGATTGAAGCCAGGGCATCAATCGCATAATCAATTTCTGTTTCGGTCGTATGGCGGCTCAGGGAAAACCGCACCGTTGCCAGCGCTTCCGCCTCGGACAACCCCATGGCCGTCAACACATGCGACGGCGCAGTGCCGCCGGCGGTGCAGGCTGCGCCGGACGAGGCGTAGATACCGCTCTTGTCCAGCTTGTCGAGAATCGCTTCCGCCGGCAGTTCGCCGAAGCGCACGCTGCTGGTGTTGCCGATCCGCATGGCCGCGCCGCCATTGATACGGACGCAGGGAATACGCATGCAAAGGCCCGACTCCAGGCGATCCCGCAGGGCGGCCATCGCCTCGACCTTGGCCGCCATTCCGTGTGCCGCAACTGCGCAGGCCACGCCCAGACCGACGATGGCGGGCACGTTCTCGGTGCCGCCGCGCCGGCTGCGCTCCTGATGGCCGAACAGCATGGGTTGCAGCTTCAGGCCCTTGCGCACGAACAGGACCCCCACCCCCTTGGGCGCATGGAATTTGTGTCCAGCCAGCGACAGCAGGTCGACCGGCGTCTGCGCCAGATCGAGCGGCAACTTGCCCGCCACCTGCACCGCATCGGTGTGGAACAGCACCCCGCGGGCGCGGGCAAGCTGCGCGGCTTGCGCAACCGGAAACAGCACGCCGGTTTCGTTGTTCGCCCACATCAGCGAGACCAGCGCGGTGTCCGGCGTGATCGCCTGCTCCAGCGCCGCGAGGTCGAGCTGTCCCTCGCGGTCGACCGGCAGCAGCGTGGTGGTCACGCCAGTCGTTTCCAGGTGCGCCAGCAAACTCAGGGTGGAGGCATGCTCCACCGCGCTGACCACCACATGCCGATTGTCCGGGCGCGCCGCCAGCGCGCCGAGTATGGCCAGGTGATTGGCTTCGGTGCCGCTGGCGGTGAACACGATCTCGGCGGGCGTGGCATTCAGCATCTGCGCCACCGCTACGCGCGCCTGCGTCAGCTGCGCCTTGGCCTGCTCGCCCACCGCATGTTTGCTGGACGGGTTGCCATAGGTATCGCGCAGGCAGGCCAGCACCGCGTCCACGCACTCGGGCGCCAGCGCCGTGGTGGCGTTGTTGTCCAGATAAATGCTGGTGTCCAGTTCCGTCATTGCCAAAAGCTCCGATCCGGGTCCCGATTCAAAAACTGCAGCAGCGCGTGCAAGGCGCCGAACTCTTTGTAAAACAGCCATTCGCGCTGCGCATGGTCCTTGCGATACAAGCGCCATGCCCGCGAATCGGCGACATATTCCAGCCGCGCGATATCGATCATCCCGCCTGCCTTATCGACGTTGCGCGAGCAACAGGGGCTCTGGATCCGGTAGCCCGCCTCGTCCGCCCGCACATCCGGGCTGACGTAGCGGTAACGCACCCGCGTGGCCAGCGCCCGTTCGATGCGCTTGCGATCCACATCGTTCGGGTGCATGCAGCCAGGCTGTCTTGCCACCGTGCCCACCGTCCGCTCCCATGCCTCACGCCGGGGCGATTTCTTCCTCGAGACACCCCACTACGCCGCCTTCGAGGAACTCGACCAGGTAGACCGGGATATTCAGTTCTTCGTGGTAACCCACGTTGACGATCTCCCCCGGCGTGCCCGTGCTCACCAGCAAGGCCTCCGGCTCGCGGTCCGGATAGCTGCCATCGTTAATCAGGTCGGCCGTCGCCAGAATGCGCTGGCCCCACTGATATTTCGCTTCGCGTGGTTCGATCATGCTGTCACCCCTGAAAGATCGTCTGACTGGGCCGCGGCACCGTCCGTCCCGGATTCGGTGATGGCTGACGGGATTGCATCGGTGGTGGCTTCCAGTTCCTTGCCACGCATGCCGACCCGGTTACCGCTTTCGATGAACTCGGTGCCGTAGATGTAGAACTGCTGGAGAAAGGTGCCGATGCTGGTGACGTAGCCGATTTCGCCTTTTCTCACCAGAATTTCGCCGATGTCCTTGCCGGCATAGGTGCCGTCATTGCGCACCACCTTGAGCGACTTCACTTTCTGCCCGTATTCGAATATCGGCTGGGCGGTGAGCTCCACCACATCGCTATCACGACTGATCTTGGCCATGTTCCGACTCCTGAAAATGGATCATTAAAAGGGGTGACAGGTCTGGTTCTGCTGCACCAGCCGGCTAACGCCGGCGGGGCTTTCGTCCAGACGCTGACGGGCGGCATCCCGCACCAGTTCGTCCGGGTCGTCGACCAGCCGCTGCACGTGCCGGGGCTCGGCCCGGCTGGCCACTTCGTAACGCACGCGCCAGTCCGGATCGTCCAGCAGCAAGTGCAACTGGCCGGGCTTCATCCGCTTCGCCACTTCGCAGCGCACGGCGGAATCCTCATCCCTGGACATGGCCGGCAGCCACGCATCGCCGATGCGCACAGCCACCATGTGGCGCACTTCGGCATCCTCGTCGCGCATCATCCGGGTCAACAGGCTTTCCGGGAGGCGGCGCGCCACCACCAGCCGCACGTAGTAATCCGGGTCGGCCGCCATGCTGCCCAGATCGTGCGGATCGAGGCGCGACGCCACGCGTATCCGCACTTCGCGGTGCGGGTCGTTCACCAATGCCCGCAACTGTTTGGGCGGCAGTCGCAAGGCTGCGCTCCAGCGCACGGTTTCGTCAGGATCCTGGGTCAGTTGCGGCAGATGGAACACGTCCACGTATTTGGCCGCCACCGCACGCACTTCGAAATAGGCATGCGTCAGGTAGTCCTTGGCCAGATCCGGATTCCAGAAAAAGAAGCGGTCGATCCGCTTGGCGTAGCGGTCTTCCACGCAGGCCTGGCCGATGCGGCAGCGATCCAGCGCGAGCAGGGCCTGGCGCGAACAGCGGGCGCAATTCACCGCACCGCCCTGCCAGTCAACCGGAGGTCCCAGATCGCTTAAGCACGGCTTATTCATCCTCGTCCTCCAGTCCATGCCGTGCCAGCACCTGGAGCAACACCGTGGCATTCAGCTTGTCGCTCGGATCGAGTTCCAGCATCTTCGCCAGAATGTCATGGCTCAGTTCCAGCCGACCCAGGCGCATCTGCAGATAGCCGCAGGCCTTCAGGGTGAACAGGTAGAAGCGCGGCAGGATGGCGTCGTAGCTGCTGAACGCCGCATCGCCGCGCTGCACCAGGCGCCAGTCTTCGTTCAGCCGGTTATCGCGCGCCGCTTTCAGCAGGCAGCGGTTCCCCACCTCCAGCGCATCAGCGAGACGGCCCTTGTAGAAATAGAAACGGTACAGCGCGATCAGTACGGCTGCGTGGCCGGGCGCCAATGCCTGCGCCTGGAACAGATGGTTTTCGGCCAGCGCATCGTTCGGGTAGTTGAGGCCGGCCAGATGCAGGTGCTGCTCGACCGCCGCCGGCAGATGGCCGCCCAGGCAGGCGCCCGCCAGCCACTCGGGATCCATATCCGCCGGAATAGCCGATGGCGCTGTCACCGCTCTGCCCTCTGTCGCATTGCTTGTACGCATGGCCCGCTCACGCCCGTCTCGTTTCAGTGCGTGTGACTGTGGCCGTGGCCGAGGCCGGAGATGTCGATGCTGGCGCTGCTGCTGGAGCTGCCACAGGAACCGCAGGTCGACGGCGTGGCCGTGATGAAGCTCAGCCCACCGCCGGTCGGCGATTCGCTGAAGTCGATGGTCGCCCCTTCCAGCAGCAGGCGGCTTTCCGCCGGCAGGAAGAACTTGACCGTATTGACCTGGACGACCGCGTCACCGGGAAGCGCTGCCGCCTCCACGCTGAACTCGGAGGCCAGCCCGGAACAGCCGCCCGCGCTCACGCTCAAACGGAAGCCTGCGCTGTCCCCGGCGCCGCCGAAGCGCACCATGCGGCTGATGAATTTTTCCGCGGCAGCAGTCAATTTGAGTTCCATAGTGTTCTCCTAGGCCGCCACGTAACGCGGGTAGCTGTTGTCGATGACGCAGGTGTCGTCGACCGGACAGACGGCCACACACTGCGGTTCGTCGAAGTAGCCAATACACTCGCTGCACTTCTCCGGCTTGATGATGAAGGTGCCGTCCTTCTCGCGAATGGCGTTGTTGGGGCACTCCGGTTCGCACGCCGAACAGGCGGTACATTGGGAGCTGATGATTTTGTAAGCCATGGTGTTTCTCCTAACGGGGTTGCTTTAAATTTTGCGTGGTGACGTCATGCCGCGATGTAGGCGCCCTGACGGATGTCGGCATCGCCGCGCACCTCGTGAACGACTTCACCGGATTTCACTTTTGCCAGGTATTCCTTGAAATATTTCACTGCCGATTGCTCAATGAATTCGTGCGCGTACTTGTCCACCGGATCGATACCGGCTGCCTTCAGGCTGTCCTTCGGGCAACCGCCGATCTTGGCCACGAACACGGCGACGCAATCGTTGATGGCGCGGATCACGGTCGGCAGCGTGTCCTCTTCGCCATACCCGCCCTGGCAATAGAGGTCGACGCGGCGATGGCCGACGAACTTGGAACCCTGGGTGCTGAGCTCGTAAATCTGGAACTCCTGGGCATGCCCGAAGTGTTCGTTGACCCGCCCGTGGCCCTTGGTCGCGACCGCAATCAACACTTTGAGATCGCTGAACTCGGCCTCCAGTCCCGCCATCTCGGCCTGCTTGGCCAGCACGGTCGCCTGCCGCTCTTCTTCCACTTTTTCCTGGTAAGCCTTGCGCCCCTCGGCGTCGTACTGAATGTCCATTTCCATGACTTTTTCAGTGCTGAACTCGGACGAGCGGTCTTCGCCCAACAGGCCCACGGCATCGGCGCGACACTGGCGGCAATGGCGCATCATGTTCATCTCGCCCTCGCAGCTGTCCTGCAGCGCTTTCAGCTCCTGCGCGGTGGGGCCGCGCTGGCCATTGAGGCCGAATACCGTGCCATGCTCCGGCGCGGAAATCAGCGGCATGATGTTGTGCAGGAAAGCGCCGCGCGATTTGACCGCCTTGTTCACTTCGACCAGGTGCTTGTCGTTGATGCCCGGGATCATCACCGAGTTGACCTTGCACAGAATCCCGCGCTCGGTCAGCATCTCCAGCCCACGCATCTGGTGTTCGTGAAGAATGCGCGCCGCATCGATGCCTTTCCAGCGCTTGTTCTTCCAGAAAATCCACGGGTAAATGTGCTGCCCGACTTCGGGATCGACCATGTTGATCGTGATGGTCACGTGGTCGATGTTGAACTGCGACAGACGCTCCACATGCTCCGGCAGGGCCAGGCCGTTGGTGGACACGCACAGCTTGATGTCCGGCGCGGTCTGGGCGACGAGCTCGAAGGTCTTGAAGGTCTTCTCGGGATTGGCAAGGGGGTCGCCAGGACCCGCGATGCCCAGTACCGTCATTTGCGGAATGGTGGACGCCACCGCCAGCACTTTTCTGGAGGCCTGTTCCGGCGTGAGTTTTTCGCTCACCACGCCGGGACGCGATTCGTTGGCGCAGTCGTACTTGCGGTTGCAGTAGTTGCACTGGATGTTGCATGCCGGCGCGACCGCCACGTGCATGCGGGCAAAGTGGTGATGCGCTTCCTCGCTGTAGCAAGGATGGTTTTTCACTTTTTCCCAAATCGCCGGATCCATGTCTTCCGGCGCGGTGGAGGAACCGCAGCTGGCTTTTCCGCCTTCGCTGGAAGTACCGCAACCCTTATGCTCCGCGATCTGCTGCAAGACCTGATCCAGGGGCTTGCCCTGGCTGCTTTCTACACTCGCCACACTTGCTTGAATGTCCACGCTTGGCTCCTGTCCGTTTCAACCTTAACCCGTGGCGATCAACACTCCGATCACCCGCTAAATGCGTTCATGCACAAGCATTCAGCAACAAGCGTGCCATTCGCTTTTTATCGATAAAAACCTTTTGATTTAATGACTTACACAGGACGTGCCATTGTCGCAGTTGCGACAATGCGTGAAGGCGGCGGAAGGAAATTGTCGGGAAGGCTACAGCGGGAAACAGCGGGGAAACCGGGTGCGGCGCGCAGCGCCCACCTGGCTTAAAGACGTTTGACTTCGATGTTGTAACGCGACAGGGCGTAACCGATCTGACGCGGCGTCAGGTTCAGCAAACGCGCAGCTTTCGCCTGCACCCAGCCACACTGTTCCATCGCCCACACCAGACGCTCGCGCTCGGTCATGTGCGCCGGTTCGAGCCCGGCGCCGGCTTCATCCACATCGCCGACAGCCTGAGGCGCGCTGGCTGCTGGCATGGCCAGTGCAATCGGAATAACGTGCTGCGCCTCCCCATAGTGCTGGAGCACCTGCGAAAAACACTTGTTCTGCTGACACGGCAAATCCACATCCTGGATCGTGTTGGTTCGGGTCATCGTCGCCGTGCGCTCAATGCAGTTTTCCAGCTCGCGCACGTTGCCGGGCCAGTTGCACTTGAGCATCACCTCTATCGCGGCGGGCGTGATGGAAAGCTTGCGGTCGTTGTCCTTGTTGAACTTGTCCAGGAAGTGCTCGATGAGCGGTGGAATATCTTCGCGCCGGTCGCGCAAGGGAGGAAGGAAGATGCTCACCACATTGACGCGATAGTAGAGGTCTGCGCGGAACGTGCCCTTGGCCACATCCTCTTCCATATTGCGGTTGGTGGCAGCGATCAGGCGCACATCCACCTTGATCGGCTTGTTGCCGCCCACCCGCTCGAATTCCCGCTCCTGCAACACGCGCAGCAGCTTGGTCTGGAACAGCGGCGAGACCTCTCCGATTTCGTCCAGAAACAGGGTGCCGCCCTGCGCCATTTCGAAACGTCCCTTGCGTTCCTGCGTCGCACCGGTGAACGAACCTTTTTCGTGGCCGAACAATTCGGATTCGAGCAGGGTTTCCGACAGCGCGGCGCAATTCACCTTGATGAACGGGGCGTCCTTGCGCGGGCTCAGATAGTGCACCGCGCGGGCGATGACTTCCTTGCCGGTGCCGCTTTCGCCACGCAGCAGAACGGTCGACCTGCCGGGCGCGGCCTGATGCACTTCGGCGAAAACTTCCTGCATCCGCTTGCTGTGGCCGATGACGTTATTCAGGCTGTACTTGCCCTGCAATTCCTTCTGCAGGCGATGCTGGCGCTGCATCAGCTCCTCGCGCTCGGCGGCCACATTGTTGTGCAGGCGGGTGGTCTGGCCGATCAGGTTCGCCACCATGGACAGGAAGCGGACGTCAGCCTCGAAATTGCCCGGCTCACCGTCCATTTCACGGTCGACGCTCAGCACCCCCACGGTTTCCCGCCCGACCTTGATCGGCACGCCGATAAAGGCCACGACACGCCCGCCCACCATGCTGCGCGACTCGGTTCGATTGAGGAACAGCGGCTCCTTCGCCACATCGGGCACCACGATGGGCACGCCGGTGCCCAATATCTTACCGGTGATGCCCTCGCCCCTGCGGAAACGCCCCCGGCTGGCCGCCTCGGCCGACATGCCGGTTGCCTCAACAACGTGCAGTTCGCCGGAGGGCTGCACCAAACTGACCATGCCCCGCCGCATTTTAAGATGCGAGGAAAGCACGCCCAGCACCTCCCGCGCAGTCTTGTTCAGGTCGAGAGAAGAACTCAGTATCTTGCTGATTTCATAGATGGTTGTGAGCTCGATACCCGACTCATGTCCTGTCAACGTGCCCATGTCTGCACCCCCTATTGAATGCTTTAAAGACCTTCAAGTATGAAAACAGTTCAGGCATATTTCATAAAATAAGCAAATTCTGATCCAGCCTGAAAATGCGTCTGCAAGACGCCGAATTCGTGTGACACCTCTGTGACCCTCCATGACCGGAAAAATGGCTGAACCCCACCCCATGCAAACAAAGCGGGGCGATCAGCTCGCCGCCAGATCCCGAATCACCGATCCGCCCACCGTATCGAGCGGATCGAGTTCCTGCAGCTTGGTGAGAATGGCGCGACTGTCATCGCCCTGCCCCTGCCGCAACCGGATGAAAGCGAGCGCCTTGAGGGTGAACAGATAGAAGTGCTGGGGCGCATCGACGCGGCGCCAGTCGGTGGTGGCGGCGTCGAGCCGGGTCCAGTCCGGGTTGAACCCGCCCTGGCGCGCGGCGATGTCGAGCGCGCGCAGGGCAACTTCCTCGGCCTGCGGCAACATGCGCTTGTAGAAGTAGAACTTGTACAAGGAGAAATACACCGGCAGGCACTCGGGGGCGAGCGCCTGCGCGGTGCACAGCAGGAATTCCGCGCGCTCGGTGTTGTGATAAGAGGCGACGGCCTGCGCCAGCCAGTCTGCCACCCCGGGCGGCACCGCCCCTTCGGCGATGCCGGGGATGACGTTCACCAGATTTCCTGCGGCAACTGCAAACGCGCCACCGGCTTGTCGCCGAGCAGGTGCTCGTCGACGATGGCTGCGACATCGTCCTTGTTGACTTTGGCGTACATGACCCCCTCGGGATAAACCAGCACATGCGGGCCGTTGCAGGGGCCGAGGCAGCCGGTATTGCTGAGGGCAAAGCGGCCGTTCAGATTGCGCTGCTGGAAGGCGTAGGCAAACTCCTCCCAGATTTCGGCGGCGCCGCTTTGCGTACAGGAGCCACGCGGATGGCCGGGGCCGCGGTTCTGGACACAGATGAATACATGTTTTTCAGGTTTAGGCATGAGGATGGCTCTTTCTCAAATTGAATAGACAAGACAGGGGCGATCCGCACATGCGGCCTTACGCCCGTCCTGCGGGTTCGGAAGTCGGGTCGGAGGGACGAGTGCTTGATTGCGTGGCATAGCGGCCGATCCACTTTTCCAGTTCGGCTACGTGTTCCGCTTCTTCGGCGGCAAATTCCTGTGCCATCACCCTGACTTCAGGGTCACCGGTAATGGCCTCGATGTTGGCGTAGAAGGCGTGACCGCGACGCTCGCCATCCAGGGCGATCGCAAGCGCATTGTTGACGTCGATCATGCAGTCGACGCCGATCCAGTCGAACTGCTCGGGGCTCAGGCCATCCGGCCAGACGTATTCAGTGGGCGTCAGCGCAGGGATCTGGCGAAAGCCGCCCCGCTCCACCGCCAGCGCGAGATGCTTGCGCGAGAAGACGGCCATCTGGCGAAAGAAAGCCTCGACCGCCACATTGCCGTCGGTACGCATGCTGTCGGCCAGCTCTTCGTAGCGCCGCGCCGCCTCGCGTTCCAGTTCCACGGCGTGCGCCAGGAATAGGTTGATGTCTTCCATTCGTTTCAGCCGAACTTGAACAGGATGCCGTAGCCGCCGCGCGGATACTCCCAGTCCACGTTGCGGTAGGTCGAGCAGATGATGCGGCAGGTGCCGCACTCCAGGCAGCCGTCGGTGATCAGCACCACCTGGCCGTTGCCTTCGGCGGTGTAACAACCCGCCGGGCAGCACACCGTGCATTCCTGGGTCTTGCACTCCACCCGGCAGGTTTCCTGATTGATGATGTTGATGTGCGGCCGTCCGGCGTCGACGCGGTAGCGGTTCTGGAACAGTTTCTCTTCGATCTTGACGGGGATCATTCGAATGCCCTCCACATTTTGAACGCGTCGCCCATCAGTCCGAACAGGGAACGACGTTGTTTGAAGCTCTTGCGAATCTCACGCTCCTTGGACTTCTTGTCCACGCCATCCACGGTCAGCATGGTGTGGGCGGCCCGATTGAGCAGTTCGGGATAGGTGGTGAAGAAATGATTGTTCTTGTGGAAAATCTCCGGCATGTTCTTGTACTTCTTCATGTCCTTCATGACGAAGCTGTCTTCCAGCCGGCCCTGGTAGCGCGCGAGGTTGGCCGCGGTCATCGGCAGTTTCTTTTCCTTCAGGTCGATCACCGCCTCGGCGGCGTAGCGGCCGGTGGTCATCGCCAGATTGGAGCCTTCGCGGTGCACCGCGTTGACGAACATGCCGGCGTCGCCGACGATCATCCAGCCCTCGCCGTAGAGCTTGGGCATCGCCTTGTAGCCGCCTTCGGGGATCAGGTGCGCGGTGTATTCCTTCATCTCGCCGCCGGCGAGCAGCGGCTTGATCGCGGGGTGCGCCTTCATCTTTTCCAGCAGTTCGTAGGGCGTGATTTTCTGCTGCTTGAAATCGGACAGCATGCAGCCGACGCCGATGGTGAGCGAATCCTTGTTGGTGTAGAGAAAGCCGGTACCCATCATGCCCTGGGTGATCTTGCCCGCCATCTCGATCACCACGCCTTCACCCTCGCCGATGTTGAAGCGGCTCTGGATGGTTTCTTCCGGCAGGAAATGAATTTCCTTCACCGCCAGCGCCACGTCCTTGGGTTCGAGTTCGGCATGGAATCCGGCCTTCTTGGCCAGCAGCGAATTGACGCCGTCGGCGAGCACCACCACGTCGGCGTAAATCGCGCCGTTTTCGCGGTCGGTCTGCACGCCGATCACCCGGTTGCCGTCCATCAGCAGGTTGGTGACGGTGGTTTCGCACACCAGCAGCGCGCCCGCCTCCTGTACCCGTTTCGAGAACCACTTGTCGAACTGGGCGCGGATGATGGTGTAGCGGTTATACGGCTCCTGGTTGAACTCGGCGGAGCGGTAGGTGCTGCCGATGTAGGATTCGTCGTCCAGCACCCACATCTGCTGCTCGATGAGGTGACGCTCGAGCGGCGCATCCTCGCGGAAGTCCGGAATGATTTCCTCCAGCGCCTTCGAATACAGGATGGCTCCCTGCACGTTCTTGGAGCCGGGATATTCGCCGCGTTCGATCTGCAGCACGTTCAATCCAGCCTTGGCCAGCGTGTAGGCGGCCGCGTTGCCGGAAGGCCCCGCGCCGATCACGATGGCGTCGAATTTTTCGTCCATGATTCTTCTCCTGTACGGGCGCGGCTAGACGGCCACTTTCAAGGTTGCGAGCTGCTGCCGGAAGGCCTCGGTGAGCGCCGGCAGAATCGTCATCGCGTTGCCGACGATGCCGTAGGTGGCGAAGTCGAAAATCGGCGCATTGGGATCGCTGTTGATGGCGATGATCACGTCCGACGCGTCCATCCCTACCCGGTGCTGGATCGCACCGGAAATGCCGGCGGCGATGTAGAGCTTGGGGCGCACGGTCTTGCCGGACTGGCCGACCTGCCGATCGAGTTCCACCCAGCCGGCCTGCACCACCGGGCGCGTTGCGCCGACTTCAGCGCCCAGCACACTGGCCAGGTCCCAGATCAGCTGGAAATTTTCGGGCCGCTTCATGCCGCGTCCGCCGGCGACGATGATGTCGGCGAAGGGCAGCTGCGGTTTGCCCTGCAGATTGTCCGGAATGTATTCGAGCACCTTGGTCACGATCTCGCTCTCGGTCATGCCGAGCGTGTGTTCGACGATGCTGCCGGTGCGGGTCGGGTCGGGCTTCGGCAGGCTCATCACCCGGGGCCGCACCGTGGCCATCTGTGGCCGGTAGTTGAGGGTCACGATGGTGCACAGCAGGCTGCCGCCGAAGGTGGGCCGGGTGGCCGCCAGACTGCGGTTTTCCAGATCGATGTTGAGCTCGGTGCAATCGGCGGTGAGCCCGGTCTGCAAGGTGGTGGCGACGCTGCCGGCGAGGTCGCGGCCGAGCGTGGTGGCGCCGAGCAGCAGGATTTCCGGCTGGTAGGCGTTGACCAGATCGGTCAGCCCCTTGGTGAAGGGCTGGTTGCGATAGTCGGCCATCAGCGGATCTTCCATCAGGTAGCAGAGATCGGCGCCGTAATGGAAAGCCTCCTCGCAGAAGCGCCGCGTCTGGATGCCGGGCGCGCCCATCACCACGCCTGCCAGCGGCACGCCCAGCGTGTCCGCGAGCTTGCGGCCCTCGCCCATCAATTCCCATGACACGGTATGGGCAACGCCGCGCTCGTGCTCGACGAACACCCACACGCCCTTGTAGGACGCCAGACGCGGGTCCAGTTCGAATTTGCGCCGCCCGGCGGGTTTTTTCGGCGCGTCCTTTTCGGTTTCTTCACTCATGACTCAATCCTTCCTGGGTGCGTTCTAGGCGTTGGCCTTGGCAATGTCTTCGTGCAGATTGGGAAACCTGGTGAACATCTTGGCCAGCAGCGTGACCGCGAGATCCTTCGGCTGCTTGCTCTCGCAGTCGATGAT
>MGZO01000052.1:58346-63535 GCA_001802655.1 Hydrogenophilales bacterium RIFOXYD1_FULL_62_11 | reverse complement strand
TTGGGCTGCGGCGCGAACACCTTGCTGACGATGGTGGGCGAACCCTTGAGGCCAATCTTGCTCACGTCGGTGATGCCGGCGGCGTCCTTGTCCCACAGCTTGAGCGGGTAGCGCGCCGCGCGGAACATGTTGGGCAGGGTCGCGAAGCGCATTTCGTTGGTGCCTTCGAGCATGGTGATCAGGCACGGCAGGCGGGTTTTCAGCACCTGCACGCCGCCCTCGGCGCGGCGATGCAGGGTGATTTCCCGGTTCTCCAGATCGAGATCGGTGATGCTTGAAACGTAGGTCAGCAACTGCAAGTCCATGCGCTTGGCGATGCCGGGGCCGACCTGCGCCGTGTCGCCGTCGATGGTCTGCTTGCCGGCAAAAACGATGTCCACCGGCATGTCCTCATGAATTTTCTGGATGGCCGAAGCCAGCGCGAAACTCGTCGCCAGGGTGTCGGAACCGGCAAAGGCCCGGTCGGTCACCAGAATCGCGTCGTCGGCGCCGAACGAGATGGCCTTGCGCAGCGCGGCCTCGGCCTGCGGCGGTCCCATCGACAGCACGGTGACGCCGCCGCCGTATTCGTCTTTGAGGCGCAGCGCTGCTTCCAGCGAGAACAGATCGTAGGGATTGACGATGGCCGGCACGCCCTGGCGCATGATGGTGTTGGTCACCGGGTGCACGCGGATCTGTGCGCTGTCCGGAACCTGCTTGATGCAAACGACGATATGCATGGTGTCGACTCCTAACGCGACGGCAGCGCCGAACGCATGCTGTCGAGGGATATGTGCTGTTTGCCATCGGTGTCCTGAAACACCTTGAACACCTTTTCCTGCGCCGGCGTCGAGCTGACGAAGTCGCTGTAGGCCTTGCCCAGCGCCTCCCGGCACACCCCGCGCAGCGTGTCGTCGTCCATCTCCGCCGTTCCCGGCGTGGCCCGCAGGTACTGGTTGAAACGCTTCAGGATGTGCAGCCGGTTCACGTTGATGACCGGCTGTTCGTAGGGAATCTGGAAATAGTCCAGAAACTCTTCCGCTGCCGACAAGGTGCTCATGGTTTTGAATAAGTCGCTCATGGTTTTCCCGTCCGTGACATTCAGTGAGTGATGCGTTTCGTCCTGCTGGCCGGAACAACCGGTTCGCAGATGTCGCCGCAGGTGGCGCAATCGTTTGGCGCTGCAGCGGCCTCGCCTTGCGGCGTGACGCCCAGCTGCTGTTCCAGATGGGCGATGCGTTCGAGCAGGCAGGCGATCGCCTTGCCTACCGGGTCCGGCATCAGGTGATGATCGAGATCGATGCCCTGCTGGGTACGCCGCTGATGCGCGGGCAACACCACCCGCCCCGGGATCCCCACCACGGTCATGCTGTCCGGCACATCCTGGATCACCACCGAATTCGCGCCGACGCGGGCGCTGCGGCCGACCGTGATCGGGCCGAGTATCTTCGCGCCCGCCCCCACCACCACGCCGTCGCACAGGGTGGGGTGGCGCTTGCCGGCATTCCAGGAGACGCCACCGAGGGTGACGCCGTGATAGAGCGTGACGTCGTCGCCCACTTCGGCGGTCTCGCCAATGACGACCCCGCAGCCGTGATCGATGAAGAAGCGGCGGCCGATGGTGGCGCCGGGATGGATGTCGACCTGGGTGAACATGCGCGCAAAAAAGCTGACGAAACGCGCGGGGAAGCGCCAGCTGCGCCCCCACATCACGTGCGCGAGCCGATGCCAGAACAGGGCATGGACGCCGGGATAGGTGGTGATGACTTCCCAGGTGGTGCGCGCGGCCGGGTCGCGCTGGAACACGCAGGCCACGTCTTCGCGCAGCAGCGCGAACAGTCCCGGCGCGGGTTGCGGCGCCGGGGTGGCGAGGGTCTGAGGATCGATCATCGCGGTCATGCCGGGCCTCCGTCAGGACTGGATCGATGCGCGCGGCATCGCTTCCAGATAAAAGCGTTTCAGGTCGTCGGCGTTCGGCGTGCGCTTGGTCGACACGGCGTGTTCCCGGATGCGCGCGAGCATGGCCTTGGCTTCGAATTCGGTGAGCGCGATGCCGATGCCGGCGTAGGCGTGCTTGACCGCGCTGGAGCCCGAATGCTTGCCGAGCACCAGCGTGTGGCTGCGCCCGACCGACTCCGGCGCCACGCCCTGGTAGTTGAGCGGATTCTTGATCAGGCCATCCACATGGATGCCCGCCTCGTGCGTGAACACCGCCTCGCCGACGATGCTCTTGTTGACCGGAATCGGACGGCCCGATGCAATCGAGACCAGGCGCGAGATTTCCGGGAAGTGGCAGCTGTCGATGCCGGTTTCGATGTTGTAGAGCTGATGCATCGCGGTGATGGATTCCTCCAGCGCGGCATTGCCCGCCCGCTCGCCCAGACCATTGACCGTGGTGTTGATGTGGCTGGCGCCGGCGAGCACCGCAGCCAGCGTATTGGCCGTCGCCATCCCCAGATCGTTGTGGGCGTGCATTTCGAGTTCGAGATCGCTTGCCTGATGCAATTGATCGATCCGTTTGTAGGTGCTGAACGGGTCCATCAAGCCGAGCGTGTCGGCAAAGCGGAAGCGCCGCGCACCGGCAGCCTCAGCCGCTTCCAGCACGCGCAGCAGAAAATCGATATCCGCGCGCGAACTGTCTTCGCCGCCGACGCAGACCTCCATGCCCAGATCCTGGGCGCGGCGGACGAAATGGCCGATGGTGTCGAGCACCCATTCGCGATCGCGCCCCAGCTTGTGACGGATTTGAATGTCCGAAACCGGAATCGACAAATTGACGCGCGGTACGCCGCAGCTGGCTGCGGCAGCCAGATCGGGCTCGCTCATGCGGCCCCATACCATCAGGCTCGACGGCAGGCCGAGGCTGGCAATCGCCATGATGTTGTCGCGTTCTTCGGGCCCCATGACCGGGATGCCCACTTCCATTTCCTTCACCCCGGCGGCGGCCAGCGCGCGCGCGATGGCGATGCGTTCTTCCGCAGTAAACGTCACGCCCGCGGTCTGCTCGCCATCGCGCAGGGTCGTGTCGTTGACGACTACAGAAGATTGGGCCATGTCCGCTCCTAAGAAGAATGCTTGCACCCAGCATTCAGCAAGCGGCGTGCCAGGGTAAGTTTCTCTATTTAATCAGTTGCTTAACTGACAATGGCCGATTCTGCCAAGGGCGCGTAAACGACATTTGTCGGGGTTTGTAAGGATTGCGACACGACAGTCCAAGCCGCCAGCGCGGTGACGGAAAACGCTTCAAAACGTGAACTGGCCAAGCAAGTTCCAGCGCAAGCGGCAAGGTCGCCTGCGTCAACGTCAGGATGGAGGCGCCGTCCAGATCACGCAGACGCGCCAGATTGATGTCGAGCACCGCGACCGCTTCCGGGTCATCGGTGACGATCCCGAAAGCGAGGTACGGGCCAGGGTTTTGACGGAGAAGCGGTCGACTTCGGTACGGCAGCGCGGAGTGCATCTCCTGCACGGCCCTGGAAGACTCAGCTCAATGCCCTTCCTTGACCATGTTGATCGAGTATTTGGGAATCTCGATCACCAGATCGGTAACGGCGACGATGGCCTGGCAGGCGAGGCGCGACTGCGGTTCCAGTCCCCATGCCTTGTCGAGCAGATCGTCTTCGGTTTCGGTGCAGGGATTGAGCGAGTCCAGCCCTTCGCGCACGATGACATGGCAGGTGGTACAGGCGCACGACATCTCGCAGGCATGGTCGAGCTCGATGCCGGCGGCCAGCAGGCTGTCGCAAAGGGTGGCGCCCTTCGCCGCGTCGAAGGCGTCGCCATTGGGGCACAGCATGGCGTGGGGCAATACGATGATTTGCGGCATCTCAGACCTCTATTCAAACCTCAAGCGTGTCCAGGCGCTGGCCGCTCAGGGCGCGCTGGATGCTTGCGTCCATGCGGCGGGCGGCGAACTGGGCCGTGGCCCGGTTGAGCGATTCGGCCGCGCGCTTGAGTGCGATGTGATCCTGGCCGTTCAGCATGACACGCAGGGTTTCCATGGCACGCTCGATGGTGGCGCGTTCCGCGTCGGACAGCAATTGCCAGCCGTCCTGATCCAGTGCAGCCTGCGTGGCCTCGAGCAGGCGCAGGCCGTCCACGCGCTGCTCGCGCAGGTTGCGTGCGTTCATGTCGGTCTGCGCATTGCTGTAGGAATCGCTCAGCATGCGGGCAATTTCGTCGTCGCTCAATCCATAGGAAGGCTTGACCTCGATCGTGGCCTGCACGCCGCTGGTCTGCTCCTGGGCGGAAACCGACAGCAAACCGTCGGCGTCGACCTGGAAGGCGACCCGGACGCGCGCCGCGCCCGCCACCATGGGCGGGATGCCGCGCAATTCGAAGCGCGCGAGCGAGCGGCAATCGCCGACCAGTTCACGTTCGCCCTGCACCACGTGGATGCTGATCGCGGTCTGGCCATCCTTGAAGGTGGTGAATTCCTGGGCGCGGGCAACCGGGATGGTCGCATTGCGCGGAATGACTTTTTCCGCCAGCCCGCCCATGGTTTCAAGACCGAGCGACAGCGGGATCACGTCCAGCAGCAGCCAGTCGTCGGTCTTGTGGTTGCCCACCAGCAGGTTGGCCTGCATCGCTGCGCCCAGCGCCACCACCTTGTCGGGGTCGAGATTGGTCAGCGGCTCGCGCTGGAAATAATCCGCCACTGCACGACGCACGTGGCGCATGCGGGTGGAGCCGCCGACCAGCACGACGCCGTCGATGTCATCCATGCCCAGGCCAGCGTCACGCATCGCCTTGCGGGTCGGGGCCAGGGTCTTGGCAATCAGGCTGGCGGTGAGCCTGAAGAACGTCTCGGCGGTCAGCACCAGGTCAATCGCCTGGCCGGACGACAGCGTGACGCAAATCTGCGCCTCGTCGTGATCGGTGAGGGCTTCCTTGGCCTTGCGCGCCAGGCTCAGCAGCAGGCGGGCATCCGTGACGGTGGGGTCCACGATGGCGGCCTGCTCGACGATCCAGCGATAAATGCATTCATCGAAATCGTCGCCGCCGAGCGCGGAATCGCCGTTGGTGGCAACCACTTCGAACACGCCCTGACTGAGGCGCAGGATGGAAATATCGAAGGTGCCGCCGCCCAGATCGTAGATGCAGAACACGCCCTGCGAGGCGTTGTCGAGGCCATAGGCAATGGCGGCGGCGGTCGGCTCGTTCAGCAGGCGCAGCACGTTGAGCCCGGCCAGGCGTGCGGCATCCTTGGT
>MGZO01000052.1:54385-58318 GCA_001802655.1 Hydrogenophilales bacterium RIFOXYD1_FULL_62_11 | reverse complement strand
GCCGGCACGGTGATGACCGCACCGGTGAGCTCGCCGCCCAGGCTGGCTTCCGCGCGGCCGCGCAGCACCCGCAGGATTTCGGCCGACACCTCCACCGGACTTTTCAGACCGGCGCGCGTATCGATGCGCACCATGCCCGGGCTGTCGACGAAGCGATACGGCGTGGCGGCTGCGCCCGGCACATCCTTGAGCCCGCGGCCCATGAAGCGTTTGACCGAAGCGATGGTGTTATGCGGGTCGTCGGTCTGGCGCAATTGCGCTTCCACCCCGACTTCAGGAATCCCCACTTGCACATAGCGCACCACCGACGGCAGCAGCGCGCGCCCGGCTTCGTCCTCCAGCACCGCAGCCGAACCGCTGCGCACGGTGGCGACCAGGGAATTCGTGGTGCCCAGGTCGATGCCGATCGCCAGCCGGTGCTGGTGGGGATCTGCGCATAAACCCGGTTCTGCAATTTGAAGGAGTGCCATGATGATCTCTCTGGATATGCTTGCTAGACGTTGAAGCTTTCGCCGCAGCCGCAGGAATTCTTCACATTGGGGTTGTTGAACTTGAAGCCTTCGTTCAGGCCTTCGCGCACGAAATCCAGTTCGGTGCCTTCGAGGAAGACCAGGCTCTTGGGATCGATCAGCACGGTGACGCCGAAGGACTCGAACGTGATGTCGTCGGGCAGGGTTTCATCGACGAACTCGAGCGTGTAGGCCATCCCGGAACAGCCGCTGGTGCGCACGCCGAGACGCAGGCCGACGCCCTTGCCGCGCTGGTCGAGAAATTTCTGCACCCGGTTGGCGGCGCTTTCGGAAAGGGTAATAGCCATGTCCCGCCCCCTTACACCGAAAACGATTCGCCGCAGCCGCAGGTCGACACGGCATTCGGGTTGTTGATCACGAAGCGCGCGCCTTCGAGGCTTTCCTTGTAGTCAATCTCGGCGCCCATCAGATACATGTAGCTCATCGGATCGACCAGCAGCGTGACGCCACAGTTCTCCACCACGGTATCGTCCGCGGCGCCGTTCTCGTCGAAGCTGAAGCCGTACTGAAATCCGGAACAGCCGCCGCCCGAAACCGAGACGCGCAGCTTGAGCGCGGTATTGCCTTCATCCAGGATGATTTCCTTGACCTTGGTTGCCGCCGCATCGGTGAAAATGATGGCGCTGGCTGTCGTCTGAATGTCCGTCGTCTGCATGTCCATGGTGTGTTCTCCTTCAGGGGTTCAGGCGGCAGCCGGATCGCAGGCTGCATAGCCGGCGCTGACGACTTCGTGTTTGTTGCGGTAGTCGGCGACGGCGGCCTTGATCGCGTCCTCGGCCAGAATCGAGCAGTGGATCTTGACCGGCGGCAGCGCCAGTTCTTCGGCAATCGCGGTGTTCTTGATCGCCAGCGCCTGATCCAGCGTTTTGCCCTTGACCCATTCGGTCACCAGCGAACTGGACGCAATGGCGGAGCCGCAGCCGTAGGTCTTGAAGCGGGCTTCCTCGATGATGCCGGCGTCGTTCACCTTGATTTGCAGCTTCATCACGTCGCCGCAGGCCGGCGCACCCACCATGCCGGTGCCGACCGAAGCGTCGTTCGCCTCGAGCGCGCCAACGTTGCGGGGATTTTCATAATGGTCCAGAACCTTGTCGCTGTAAGACATGTGACTCTCCTTGGTGTGCGGCGCTCAGTGAGCGGCCCATTGCACTGAATTCAGATCGATGCCGGCGCGGTGCATATCCCACAACGGCGACAGATCGCGCAGCTTGCCCACGTGTTTGTGGAGAAGCTGCACGGCGAAATCGATGTCCTGCTCGGTGGTGAAGCGGCCGATGGAAAAGCGGATCGAGCTGTGCGCCAGCTCGTCGTTGCGGCCCAGCGCCTTCAGCACGTACGAGGGTTCCAGACTGGCCGAGGTGCAGGCCGAGCCGCTGGAAACCGCGAGGTCCTTGATCGCCATCATCAGCGATTCGCCCTCGACAAAATTGAAGCTGGCGTTCAGGTTGTGCGGCACGCGCTGCTGCATGTCGCCGTTGAGATGCACTTCGTCCAGCGTGCTGACGCCGGCCCACAGCTTGTCGCGGAGCATGCGGATGCGCTCGTTCTCGGTGGCCATTTCCTCGGCTGCGATCCTGAAGGCCGCGCCCATGCCGACGATCTGGTGCGTCGCCAGCGTGCCGGAGCGCATGCCGCGCTCGTGGCCGCCGCCGTGCATTTGCGCTTCCAGCCTGATGCGCGGTTTGCGCCGCACGTACAGCGCGCCGATGCCTTTGGGCCCGTAGGTCTTGTGGGCGGAGAACGACATCAGATCCACCTTGAGGCGGGCGAGGTCGATCGGCGCCTTGCCGGTGGACTGCGCGGCATCCACATGGAACAGCACGCCCTTGCCGCGGCAGATTTCACCGATGGTCTCGATATCCTGGATCACGCCGATTTCGTTGTTCACATGCATGACCGAGGCGAGAATCGTGTCGGGCCGGATGGCGGCCGTGAATTTATCCAGGTCGAGCAGGCCGTTGGGTTCGGGGTCGAGATAAGTGACTTCGAAGCCCTGCCGCTCCAGTTCGCGCATCGGATCGAGCACCGCCTTGTGTTCGGTGCGTACGGTGATCAGGTGCTTGCCCTTGCCCTTGTAAAACTGCGCCGCGCCCTTGATGGCGAGGTTGTCCGATTCGGTGGCGCCCGAGGTCCAGACGATTTCCTTCGGATCGCAGTTCACCAGGCCTGCCACTTCCTCGCGCGCCCGTTCCACCGCCTGATCGGCATCCCAGCCGAACGCGTGCGAACGCGAAGCCGGGTTGCCGAATTTTTCCGTCAGATAGGGAATCATGATTTCCGCCACGCGCGGGTCGATCGGCGTGGTCGCGGAGTAATCGAGATAAATGGGCAACGTGGGCATGAACGTCTCGCTCGGGTTGGCTTGCGTTGGATGGCGGTGTCGTGCACCGCCGGTCATGCCTGACTAAAAGCAACTCATGTGCCACGTCTGATAAATCTTGATAAGCCATTGAATAAACGAAACAAAAACACCCAATCGCGTCGCGTTTCGCTGTGTAGGATTTGTTTGTTTTGCGACAAACCCGCGGCGGTTTTCCCGACGCGTGTCGGTTTTCAGCGCGCGACCGGCTGATTACGAAAGCGGCTCCCCTCGCTCGCCACCCGCGCAACGACGAACCCGCTCGTCGACTTGAGCGGGAGACGCATTTGCCGGATTTTCCCCTACAAAATGCAGCATTTGTAGCATTCACGACATGTGAAAAATGTCGTGAATTTCGCGATTTACATTTAAATATCATCGACTTGAAACCGCATCGCTTGCTGGCACCGGTTTTGCTGGAACAGGTTTGAACTTCTTTCCTTCAACCTTTGCAAAGAGCCAGCCATGACCACGCTAGACCAGACCGCCTTCAAACAACTCGAAGCTGAAAAGCGCCTGCAGAACCCGGTATTCAAAGACGCCACCGGGGAGACCGGCCGCTTTGGATTCCGCGGCGAAATCGCCATCAAGTTTGCGCAGCAGTTCGCCGACGAAGCGCGCCCGCCGGAACTAACGGCCGATCAGGTGATTGCCGTGGCGCAGGAAGGCAAGACCGGCATCGACTTCATGGCGGCCTATCTGCTTTCTTTCGAATCTCTGAAACCGCTGGTCGAGGCGATGGGCTCCACGCTGACTGCGGACGGCAAATATTTCCTGTTCTGCGACAACATCGACCTGTCCAAGCGCTATCAGGTCCCTTACAACGGCGCGACCTTTTATGTGCTGCCGATTTCCGAGGCGACGGTTTACAACGAGCTGCTGGATTTGCTGTATCTGGAACGCATCGATCTCAAGCGCCTGGATTCAGCCGGCAAGGTGAACCGGATCGCCGACAAGGCGATGACGTTTTCCGACACCTTCCCCGCCATGAGCTACGAGGAAGGTCTGAGCCGCATGGGCCCGGTACGCAATCCCAACGAAGGC
>MGZO01000052.1:43324-54359 GCA_001802655.1 Hydrogenophilales bacterium RIFOXYD1_FULL_62_11 | reverse complement strand
GCCGCAGGTGTCGCCATCGGCGCTTGCGGCAAACCCAGCAGCCCCCTTCGCGAACCAGGATGGCCGTCACCATGAACCCTGAGATCGTCAACGCAAACCCCCACTACGGTCGCATTGGCGAGGCTCAAGGCGTGCGCGTACTGGTCGACCGCTTCTACGACCTGATGGACGAAGACCCGGATTATTTCGGCATCCGCAAATTGCACCCGCAGGACCTGGGCGAATCGCGCAACAAGCTGTTCTGGTTTTTGAGCGAGTGGATGGGCGGACCGAAACTGTTCGCCGAACACGTCGGCCAGCCCATCCTGCGCCGCCGCCATGCGCCCTTTTCCATCGGCATCAGCGAGCGGGATCAATGGATGGGCTGCATGGTGCGCGCCATGCAGGATGTCGGGCTTGAAGACGACCTGCGGATGCAACTGCAGCACGCCTTCTTCAAGACGGCGGACTTCATGCGCAATCGGCCCGAGTAGCGGGCACGCCGCTCTGCGGCCGGGCGCCATGCAATGACCGACAGGTCACATGCCGCCCCCTCGTTTATTTGCTCACTCTCCTTGGTTTGTGCTGCCGTTTCGCGAGTACTGGGTGAGTCAGTCTGCGTACACCAACAACACGTCGCAATTTGCAGCCTGCGCCACATCCTTGCTCACGCTGCCCAGTAAACACGCCTCCAGCCCACCCAGGCCATGCCGCCCCAGCACGATCAAATCCGTATTCCAGTGGGCAGCATGATGCAAAATCAGGACGGGCGGATAACCGACATCGATATGGACATCTGTTGCGTAGGGCAGGTCTGATTGCAGATTGCTCATCAAATTTCCGGCAATGGCACGCATGCCCTCATTCGCCTGTTCGTCCTGATCTTGCGGCGCCAGCACGTGCAGCACATGCACCGGTTCGTCACCGGCCATCTGTTTGCCCCAATCGCAGACGGCTTGGGTATGCGGGAAGAAGTCGACCGCCGCCAGTACCCGACAATAGGGTCCGATGGGCACATGGCGCACGACAAGCACCGGACACTCGCACACACGTAGCAGGCGCCAGGCCGTAGAGCCCAGCATCAGGTTCAGCAGGGAATTCTCGCCCCGCACGCCCGCCACCACCAGGTCGGCGGCGACTTCGTTGGCATATTCACCGATGCGGGTATGCGCGCGGCCGACACGCTGCGCTATGTGGATATGGATGTCGTAACGCTCAAGCAGCCGTCCGGCTGTGGCGTTGAGCTGACTATGGGCGGCAGCGAGTCTGGCATCGCCGTTTGCGGCAGGCTCGATAGCCTGACCGGGATACAGCGCCAAGGGGGATAACACATGCAGCAGGTGCAGTTCCGCGCCATGTTGTCGGGCGAGCAGGGCTGCGCGTGTGACTGCGGCATTGGCGGGCATGGAGAAGTCAGTGGCGACGACGATGCGCGTTAGATTTTGCATGATGCCCCTTTTCTAAAATGCCCGCCTTTGCTTTGAATGGATGCGTGGACTCAAGTTCGAAGAACAGCGGTAAATGAACAGGCTCGACACGCCCGGTTTCAGCACCTGGATTGTTTCTTCGCCGGGGTCAAGACGAGGAGCTGTCCGCAATCATGGCATCGGCTCCAGGCGCTCCTTGCGGTAGTGGAGTATAGGGCGCTCTGGAAGGAACCCAATCCTGGTCGCTAATACAAGTCTTTTGTAAAATCATTGAGTCCAGCAAATTCAGGGCGGCAAAAAACCAGCAAGCAGGTCAAACAGAGGTGCCACTCGTTGGCGGTTTTGAAGTTACATTTTTATCAGGGTTCGGTGGCTTCGTTTCAACTCAGTGGGCGGCACGCCCCTTACGACAACGTTGGGCCTCAAATTCTTCGGGAAAACACATGAACACCAAATCAATACTCCTGGGTGCGCTGCTTGGTCTGTATGGCGCCACCACGTTCGCCGGTCCGTACACAGATCAGCTCAGTTCCTGTCTAGCTGACAACACAAGTGGCAAAGATAGGAAGCAACTGGCGAAATGGATGTTTGTGGCCATGGCCACACATCCTGAGATGCGCGCCTTGGCAAACCTTACGCAAGAAACGAAAGATGAAACATCGCGATCTGTTGGCGTTCTTGTTACTCGCTTATTGAGCGAGGCTTGCGCTGTGCAAACGCGAAGTGCCGTACAAAAAGAAGGCGGTAGTGCGCTTCAGGGGTCGTTTTCGGTTCTGGGTCAACTCGCCATGCAGGAACTGCTCACCAACCAGGACGTCAACGGTTCTGTCGCATCCTTTGAAAAATACGTCGATCGAGCAAAAGTTCAATCGGCGCTAACTCAAAAATGAGGCCCAACCCATTGGACCCAGCGAACTGCCCTCGATAGCCGCTGATCTCAAACGTTGACGCTTTAGGGCAGAAGACCTGACAGATGGCGGCGAAGGTCAGGCTGCCCTGCTACGTGAATAGCCACCGCTGCACCAGGCGGGTATAGCGTGGCATGACCACGTAAACCATCAGGAAGACCACAACGGCGGTGACCGCAAGTGTGATGAGTGGCAGGCTTGCGGGTGCCCCGACGAACCGAAGTAGCGGGGAGACAGCAAAGGGTACGCCAAGTGCCAGCGGGTAAATGGCTGACCACGTGAGCAGGAATTGCTTCCACCGCACGGGCAACTTCGCTTTGGCGCCCGCCGGAGTGAACCAAAAATCAAGACCACTGCTTATGTAGAAGTCATCGGCGCCGACAAACAACGGCTGAACCTTCTCGATGAGCCGACCGCGCTCACTCGACTCCATCCAGTTCCTGAGATGCGCTGTCGTATCGAACCGGATGATCACGGTGTAGGTTTCTGTGACACCCGGGATCGGGCGCACGATGTGCCAGTCCAGGTGGCCCGGCGACGCCCTGCAAAGGGGTGCGATCTCCTCCAGCCAGCGCTCATACTCGGCGTGCTTGTCACTGCGGACTCGATGGGTGATGACGACGGTCGCACCGTCGCTGTGGGTGGGGGGTGATTCGGTCAACTGGAAAGCTCCGTTTGAGGTGGCAGAGAAAACCAACTAAAGGGGTCGGCTTCGCAATAAAAAAACCATGCGAAGCCGACCCCAATAGTACCCATGGCCAACTCAAGGTCTACCCGACTACCGTATTCGGTTTCCAGGAAAACGCGCCAATACAGCAGCCTTTCAGCCGATCGAACCCATCGGCCCTGGATACGTGACTTCTTCGAGTTTTCCGCTATCTACGTCGTAGATAAAGCCACGCACCGTGATTGCATCGGGACCACTGGTGGGGATCCAGGGGTGGTTCATGATCGTTGACATGCCCCTGCGCACATCCCACTCCAGTCGCTCCGTGCTTTGGGCATCGCGTGGCGCGTCCAACGGTTGAAGCTGCCCGCGAAATGCATGGAACGCCACCGGAGACGACGACGATTTCCCGGTTTTCACGAATGCACGCCCCGTTGCCTGGCCCAGCAATTTCTCGGCCGCTTCGTCACCCTCCAGCCCGGCTTTGAGCAAATCATCCGTGAAAGCGAGCATGCCGCAACGCGTGTGGTGAATGAGGATGATCTCGTTCGTGTTCAGCAGGTGATGGGAAATGATCAGGCACCGAATGGCGTCGTCCGTCACGACACCGCCGGCATTGCGAATGATATGCGCCTCGCCGGTCTGCAGGCCGAGAAGATCCTCGACATCAAGCCGGGCGTCCATGCAGGCCACAACGGCAACATGCCGGGATGGCTGGATGGGCTGCTTGCCTGGATAAGCCGGTTTATGCACCGCCTCACCACTTGCATATCGCTTGTTGTTTTCCAGGTATTGATCGGTATTCAAGTTCGCCATGATTACCCCTCCTTAGTGATGTTGTAATCCTCAGCGGTCGCTGACCATACGGCTGTATAGACCCGGTTGAGTGCCAGTCAAGGGGGAATTCGGCCTCACGCATTCCATGTATTAATGCGCCTGATTCAGCCTTGAATTTGCAGATTCCCGCCGCCTCAAGCGTTCGCGCAGCGCCCAACAGATGACGTGTTTTAGGCACGCAGAGTCCGGCCCCAAAAAGATAAACGAAACCGAGGGCTCAGCCTTCGCCCATCACTTCGGCAAGCGTTTCCGGCGAAAGGGTCGTGGCCTGGGCAAACCCGCCGACGAAGCGGATCGACTCCGGCCAGATGGCGAACAGGGAAAAGTCGGCAAAGCCGAACAACTCCGCGCTCTGGGGAAAGCGGGACAGGTAGGCAGCCTTGGCCTCGGCATGGCCTTCCGTCGCGTCGGCATATTGCACCGCCCGACCTTGCACCGTGATCCGGGCCAATGCCTGAACCGGCACATCGGGCGTCGGCGGCGCGACGACCAGGAGACTCACGTGCGGACTCAACAGCATGTCCCTGGTGTGCGCCGCGAGCTGGCTGACATGAATGACGAAACCCGAGCCGCCGGGCAGCATGGCGAAGGGCACCATGGACACATACGGTTGGCCAGTGTGCAGCGTGCCGAGGGCTGCAACTTGTTGGGTTTGCAGAAGCGCGCGAAGGGTTTGGGCGTAGGCGGGGTTCATTGGTGGGGCATAGGGATCAGCTGCGCTGGGTTTGACTGGTGAGCAGCACCAGGTTATGCCCCCAAGATAGTTGTCCAACAGCCTGTTGGACAATTTCGGCATCCGGCCAAGCCTCGGCAAAGGCGCGCATATACATCAGGTTGGCGCGGGAAAAACCCTTCATCTCCGGAAAGGCCGTGCGCAGATTATGCGCCAGCCGCTCAATCACCTTGGCGCCCCAGCACTCTTATACATGGAACCCCTGAGGGTTTTGTCGGTACCAATTAACAGCCTTATTCACTTCGTTAACCCAAAACTCAGTAATTGCATTTTCCGAAAGACTAGGAAGCGCCCCAAGCGACTGCATCCATTCAAAGAAAATTTCGCTTGGTCTGTTTTCGACTAGGCCAGCGACAAGTGCACTAGCCATGAAGTCGTAATCTCGATACGACAAGTACGACAAGTATCCCAAAAGGTCACCAATTATTCTTCGATGAAGGCCATGCCAGTTGTGCGTGTCTATCTCGAATGGCTCGCCATTGTTGACATTCGGAAACTGGAAGCGAACGCCTGCCACAAGATTTGAATATGAAATAAGTGATCTGTTCAGCCGCCCGGTTCTGGCTATGCGTTGAGCAAGATCCTGCAAAGCATGCGCTTGATCATTTAGCGCGTAGGCCCATTGAGTGTTTTCAAGAGCTGCGAGAACTTGGCTTCTATTCATGATGTGCGAGACCTGAATGTATAACGCAATGATCAGCGGCGTTGAAAACGTCCGCTGGATTAATAGTTAGAGGTAGCCATCTGCCGTTCTACTTGTTCTCGGATGTTGCTCTCTCCGAATTCTCGAACAACTGCGGCACCGATTTTCTGAGTCAAATGGAACGCTCGCCACAGATCAGGCTTAGTCACCTCTTGTTCTTGATATCGCTCTGCAATAGGCGGGAACATCTCCAGTTGCTCTCTATATTGCTCGAACTCAAAATTTCCAGATAACTCAATATATTTATCAAACCCTTTTTGAAGGTTGTGCCCCAGTTTCTTTGCCTCATCTTCAGTAAGTCGGCCTTTGAGCGCAGCATAGGTCTTGAAAAACATTTCTAATGCCATGCGGGAGTCCAATATCGCCCTTGGATTAAGACGCGAAGGTCGTATCAATGATACGGCCGAACGTATCTCCTCGTGCCCAGCGCTTAGGAACTTCTTCCCAAATTCGGATGCACTCGGGTCTTTCAAAATACTATCGACCCCCAGGCCGTAGTCGAAGCAATCGGACCAGTAAAACGCGAACGTCTCGGATTCATCGCCATTACTCTGAAGCCTACTCAATATTGGTTTTGGCATATTTGATAACGAATCAAAAGGATTGAAGTTCACTGTTCCATAGAAAACAGGAATCTCAACGTCCCAGAATTCCCCATCGTAGAAGTAGGTTGAGGAATATAGCGCACCGACCATGTGCGCATCTTCTTTTGTATTCTTCTTGAACCATTCGAAAACGTAGCTCGCCAGATCCGAGCCGAACGCAACTGCCACTGCTTTTTCTTTCGAATATCGGGCAAGAGCATCGAATGGTCGCTTTCCATGAGGCATGTTTTCCCTTGAGAACTCCTCGTTAATTTTTTGCAACCAATCCTCGATTCCCATTCGACCTCCTCAAACTTTTTAAATCCTCGAACCGCGGGGTCAGCACGAACCACGGGGTCAGGTCTTGCTTTTTGCGGCAAAAGGCAAGACCTGACCCCAGTCTTTCGTCTTTCGCAGTCTTTCGCGAACTATTGAGAGGAGGGTTTGATATGTGGGACAGCAAACATAGCCTCTTGTCCGAAAGTGATCACTGATGTCTCCGATGGTGCTTCGGGCCAATAGCGATGTGGTATTTCTGCCAGAGATAAGGGAAGCTCAACATCTTTTGTTAGCACTTCATTGCCCCAGTCCGACAGGCGAGGAAGATTAAAAAGAGGTTGGGGGGATTCCTCCCATGACATCAAAAAAGAGATTGGAAAAAACTTCAGCAACCAGATTACGGCGACCCGTCCGGAAGGGATATCCAAATAGGCTGCATCACGAAAAATGGTGCTCCCATGGTGCGGAAAGAGCCAATAATAAATCCGGATGTTTTCGGGCAACGGCAAAGACTCATTAAGGAACCAATCACGAAGCAATTCCGTTTCCGGCCCCTTAAGGTACCGATCGACCCCTTGTGCCGCCAGATGTCCAAATACCGCTCGCATAATCCGCTGAGGATTGCCCTGAATCCTAGCAATCCCTGGCAGCGCTGCGTACGAACTCAAGAGTTGCGAGACTTGCTTCGTAAACGAGGCAAGCGGAGGGTCGTAGCACAGACCGAGTAGATTGTTGTTGCACCGATGACAGAGCGTCCGAAATTTAACCCCGTTCTGGGAGATTCGCCCCTTTTCTACCACTCCTTGGCCGGATAGCAGTTCTACGATGTGCCGAATCTGGACAGCCCTTGGCTTTATGCAGGATTTTGGCGGTGAATGATCCTCAGTGAGGGGTCCTGTCTCACCACAAATATTGCACTGCCCTTGCTTCTTGCCAATCGTATGAAGCAGCCGACCTGTGTTTCTCATAAGTTTTTATTTCGATTTATATACGAGAGGCACTCTAGCACTGTAACCATGGATAGGTTTTGCAATTACAGAAAGATGGAAGGTGAAGTGTTTCTAACGGCTGCGAAGACCCAATGTCTGTCACAGAGTTAATGGCAGAGTTAATGGGGCTAGGGTCGGATTTCCTCAACAGCTGCTAAGGCCGGCGGTTTCAACCGGTGGATACAACACACTAGAAACTGCGCTTGCAGAAGGAGTGTTGCAGATGAAGCAAAGACCAAGGATCAATTACACGGACAACCCCCAGCCATCGCAACTTTACCGGCCTCAATCCCCTTGCATTTTGCCGCCCTGCTCCGCCCACCAACTTGAGATGGTATCGATGAGCCGGATGGTGCCTGGCAGGCGGGCGTAGGCCGTCTGCTGGCTTGCGTTGGCGGGTTCGAGGGTGCGCCACCAGACAATGAACTGCCTGATGAGGGCGCGTGCCGGGATCTGTTCCGGGGCGAGACCGGGAACCCCCTGCAATTCAAAACTGTGCTCGATGTCCTGCAGACAGGAAAAAATGTAATCGCGATCCGTCCCGAAATCGATTGGCCGGTTGGGGGCGCGCTTGACCATGCGCTGTTCGCTGAGTTCGGGGATGTAGGTTTTCATTGCGCGAGGCTACGTCCGACGCGGGCTTGTTGCCAAGTCTTCCGTTTCGTTCTGCGCTTCGGCCGGACGCGCTTCACCGAATATCCGGGCGGTTGAGCGTAAGCCGTCTTCGTCCTGATGCCGGGCCCGCGCGTGGCTCATGCCGCCTGCAGATGCATGCGACTGCGCAGCAAGTCGATGCAGCCGCGATTGGCGGCGAGGTCGAGCGCGGTGGTGCCGTCGAGGGTGGCCAGCGTGGTGTCGGCGCCGGCGTCGAGCAGCAGCTTCACGATCCCGGTCTGGCCGGTCGAGGCGGCGTAAATGAGTGAGGTGGCGCCGTTGGCGTTCTGGCTGTCGAGCGGCGCGCCAGCCTTGATCAGGGCGTTTGCGCAGGGCGCGCTGCCGGCATGGCAGGCAAACCACAGCGCGCCGTTGCCGTCGGCGTTCAACTCGCGCGGGTCGGCGCCGCGCGACAGCAATTCGCCGACATAGCCGATGCGGCCCAGGCGGGCGGCGTGCATCAACGGGGTGGTGGTATCGGCGATGCGTCCGCGCAGGCGTTGCCGCAGGGTGTCGGCGGCGGGGAAGCCTTCGTTTTCGAGCCAGGCTTTGAGTGCGGTGTCATTCATCGTTGGATACCTCGTTTCGTTGCGGCGTAGTGCTAGCCGAACAGCCCGTCACGCAGGAAGGCTTTGTAGTGCTTCATGACCGGCTTGGGGATGGCCGCTTCGGCGTACACGCGCAGCGGGTGGATGGCTTCGAGCGCGGTGGGTTCGGGCTGCAGGCGCGCGGTGCTGATTGCGGCATGCACGGTGCCGTCGAACAGGGGCGCGGCAAAATGGCGGACGACATCGTAGATGGCCATGACGGCGAGTTTTTCGCCGGGCAGCATCTTGCATTTGTTGTCGAGAATCTTGAGCACCACGGCGGTGGTGCAGTCGACCTGTTCGGAGGTGAATGCTGCCCGTATGGCCCATAACGCGGCCGGGTGGAGTGGCGTGGCCTGATGGATATCTGCGGTTAATTGCGTCATGGCTGTCTCAACCCGACCAGCGTTCCGAGCGGAACGCGAGGGCGATGGCGGCGGCGCGGGCTTCCTGCAGGGCGTCTGCCGTTTCCGCACTCGCGCCGGGCGCGGCGGGAGCGATGCCGGCGCAGGCTTTGAGGGCACGCTCCAGCAGCACACCTTTGGGGTAGGCCTGTGCGGCGCGTCCGTCGTAGGCGCGGTAGTCGCATGCGCACAGGGTCATGAGTTGCGCGTAGCGTTCCGGCCGGTCGAAGGCGCCGATGCGCACCAGCAGCGCGGCAACCGGCCCGGCGCGCACTTCGCCGACGCGGTGGATCCGCTCGCATTCGACGAGCGCCAGCAGGGCCAGCTCGCGGCAGTCCGCCGGCACGCCGAAGCGGGCGCACATCGCCTCGATGCGGGGACGCCCGCGCTCGACATGGCGATAGTGAACCGGCAGATGTTCGGGCGGCGAGTCCGCTTTGCCGACGTGCATCGCCATCGCGGCGAAGCGTACCGCCAGCGGTGCGTTGCAGCGCGCCGCTTCATCCAGCACGCGCAACAGGTGCTGGCCGATGTCGACCTCGGGCGGGTTGTCGGCGATTTGCGGCACACCGAACACGGCCAGCACTTCGGGCAGCACGTCCGCCAGCGCGCCGCAGGCAAACAGGGCGCGAAACATGTTCGAGGGGGTGTTGGCCATCAGGCCGCGCACCAGTTCCGGCCACACGTCGCTCGGGGCGATGAGCGTCAGCGCGCCGGTTTCGACCTGCTCGAACATCAGTTCCAGCGTGTCGTCGTCGAGCATGCCGTCGGGGCCGGCGGACAGCGCCGCCAGGCGCAGCAGGCTCAGCGCGGGGTGCGCCTGCATGAATTCCGGTGGCAGTGCGGTGTATTCGGACGGCATGGTCATTCCGTTGCTGTTTCGCCTCAGCCGCCCGCCGTGTCGACTTGCGCTATATCAACTTGCACCATGCCATTTTCGATCCGCATGGGGTATTCCTTCATCGCCCAGCCAGTGGGTTGCAGGCATTTTCCGCTGTGGCCGTCGAAGACCCAGCCGTGCGCGATGCAGTACAGGATGCGGCCGTTGAAGTCGCCGCGCCCGAGCGAGACGCCTTCGTGCGGGCAGTGCGCTTCATAGGCTTTGGGCTGGCCGCCGTCTGGCCACATGATGACGATTTCCTGATCGCCGAGCTTGCAGGGCACCAGCTCGCCTTCGTAGAGCAGGCTCTGTTTGCAGACGTTTTCAAAGGCCATGGCTGACTCCCGGCAGATTGAAACAAGCATCGAAACAAGCCACGACTCAGCCGCCCATGGTGAGGTTGAAAACCTGCCGCAGCAGATTCAGCTCGACCATGGGGAGGCCGCGCATTTCGCTGATCGGCTTGAACACGCCGCCGAGCGGTTCGATCGCCTGACGCGGCGCGTCCAGTGTCGTAAAGCGCACCAGGTGAATGCGGATGGGGCCGCTGTCGCTGGACATCCAGGCCTGGAATTCGTCGTCGAGCTTCAGTTGCGCGGGCTCGATTCCCGCCTGCACCACCAGGGCATCCAGCACGGCTGCCGGATCGTACTGTTCGGCCGCATCGCCGGGCGCCGGCATGGGCGCGGCGGATTCGGGCAGCGGCGCGGACGACAGGATGCTTGCGCCGTAGCGGGCAAATACCAGGGCGGTGCTGTAGCTGTCGAAGTGACTCAGGATCACTCGGTTGCGGTCAAACAGGGTTTGGGCGTTCATTGCGATGAGTCCAGGGTTGGAACGATTGAATTCAGGCTGCGCCGATGGTGATGATCAGCGGCTCCAGCCCGGCGACGGTGGCTTCGATCACATCGCCCTTCACCACCGGGCCCACGCCGGCAGGGGTGCCGGTAAAGATCAGGTCGCCAGGGAACAGCTCGACCAGGGTCGACAGGGTGTGCACCATCTGCGGAATCTTCAGAATCATGTCGCCGACATCGCCGCTCTGACGTACTTCGCCATTCACCTTGAGCTCGATCTTGCCGCGGCTGATGTTGCCCGCATAAAACTCCGGAGTGATCGCGCTGCACGGCGCCGAATGGTCGAACGCCTTGGCCATGTCCCAGGGGCGGCCCTTTGCGCGGGCGGCGCGTTGCAGGTCGCGCCGCGTCATGTCGAGCCCCACGGCATAGCCGAACACGTAGTCGTAATCGACGCGGTCGACCGGGATGTTCTTGCCGCCCTTGTGCAGAGCCACCACCAGCTCGACCTCGGGCTGTAAATCTTCGGTGCCGGGCGGATAGGAAAACACCGACTGGTTGTGCAGGATGGCGCCGGGCGGCTTCATGAAGAAGAAGGGTTCATCGC
>MGZO01000052.1:20930-43193 GCA_001802655.1 Hydrogenophilales bacterium RIFOXYD1_FULL_62_11 | reverse complement strand
TGAAGAGTCTCGAATTGAAAAGGGCTCGATATGGCCTGGCTAGGCGATGCGTTCGCCATCGCGATAACCCGCATCCATGTCGAATTCCAGAAAATATATTTTGAAATGCGCTTCCATTCCGCTGGCCTCCGGGATCGAGTCGGCGCGCTCCGGGTAGCGCGCCAGCAATGCGCTGCGATGCACCTGCCAGGCGTTCAGCAGGGCGTCCCGGGCGGCGGCGCGGGTGCGCCCTGCCCCTCTGAACATGAAGGCGTGGGTGTTCATTTCCGCCACCACCACGCCGCTTGCCGACTCGCTTTGCATGGCCATGGCGCTCACGACGAACAGCTGATTTCAAGATGACGCAAGGCGTCGGGCGGCGCGGCGGCGTAGCGTTCCATTCCGGGCTGTTCGTCGTAGGGGCGGCTCAGCAGCCGCATCAGCGTGGCGACTTCGCTGTCGTCGCCGTTCAGCGCGCGGTCGATGGCGGCCTGCGCCAGATGGTTGCGCAGCACGTATTTCGGGTTGACCCGGTTCATCCGCACAGCGCGCGCCGCGTCGTCGGTGTTCTGCTCGGCGCGCAGCCGCGCGCGGTAGCTTGCGACCCAGGCATCGAACGCCACAGGGTCGGCCATCTCGTCGCGCACGCCCACGGCCGGCGCATCGCTATCGGTACGCACCTGCGACAGCAGCCGGAAACTGCGGGTGAAATCGTTCTTGCCGTGATGCAGCAACGTGAGCAGCTGGCTGACCAGCCGGGTGTCGCCGTCGCGCACTTCGAGCAGCCCGAGCTTGCCGGCCCAGCGGCGCAGGGCTGCGCGCGAATAGGTGGCGGAATAGCGCTCGTAAATGGCGGTGACGATGGCGGCGGCTTCGTCCTGATCGTCGGACAGCAGCGGCAGCATGGCCTGCAACAGGCGCGAACAGTTCCACTGCCCGATCAGGGGCTGGCTGTCGTAGCCGTAGCGGCCTTCGTAATCGGAATGGTTGCAGACATGGTGCTGGCGGAAGGCGTCCATGAAACCGAACGGGCCATAATCGAGGGTGAGGCCGAGGATGGAAAAATTGTCGGTGTTCATCACCCCGTGGCAGAAGCCCACCGTCTGCCACTGCGCGATCAGCTGCGCGGTGCGATCGACCACTTCTTCCAGCCAGCGCGCATAGCGGTCCGGCTGCCCGAGCAGATGCGGAAAATGCTGCGCGATGACGTGATCGGCCAGCGGCGCGAGCTGCGCGTGCTGGCCGCGGTGGTAGAAGAACTCGAACTGGCCAAAGCGCACGAAGCTGGGCGCAATGCGGCACACCACGGCGGCGGTTTCCAGCGTTTCGCGCTGCACCGGCTCGGGCGAGGCCACCAGGCTGAGACAGCGCGTGGTGGGAATGCCGAGGGCGTGCATGGCTTCGGAACACAGGTATTCGCGGATCGACGAACGCAGCACCGCGCGGCCGTCCGAGCCGCGCGAATAGGGCGTCGGCCCCGCGCCCTTGAGCTGCAGTTCGACTCGCTCGCCGTCCGGCTTGCGGATTTCCGCGATGGTCAGCGCGCGGCCGTCGCCGAGCTGGTCAACCCAGGCGCCGAACTGATGACCGGCATAGACGGAAGCGACCGGCGCATAGGCCGGCCACGGCCGGTTGCCGGACAGGATGTCGACCAGCGCCTGGTCGCCGGCATCGATCCCCAACTCCGCTGCGAGCGCTGCGTTGAAATGCACCAGGCGCGGATGCGGCAAGGGCGTGGGCGAGACCACGGTGTGATAGACGTCGCTCAAGCCCGCATAGCAGGGGTCGAGCGGAAGCTGCCCGACCGGCTTCGGCGCTTCTTGTTGAACCAATGCTTCCTGCGGGCGCATCAGCGATAGCCCTCTTCGCGCAGCACCCGCTGCACCACCGGGCGCGCCAGCATGCGCTGGTAATGCGCGAGGCAGTGTTCGGGCAGCTCGATGGCCAGTTTGTCGGCCCAGAATTCCACATAGAACAGCGCCGCATCGGCGATGGAAAACGGGCCGGCCACGTATTCCCTGCCGGCCAGCGCCGCGTTCATGATCGCGAAACCCTGCCCGACGATTTCACGGCCGCGCGCCTTCACCGCATCGTGGTCGGCCGGGTTGGGCGTGAACGTGTCGGTGGTGAAGATGCGGGCAAAGCCCTGACCGTGAATTGTGCCGACCACGTAGTCCATCGCCTCGATCACGTGCGCTTCACCGTCGGCATCGCCCGGAAGCAGTTTGGCCTTGGGGTAGCTGCGCGCCAGCCACCAGGCGATCGCCTGAAACTCGGTGAGCGCCGAGCCGTCGTCGCGCACCAGCGTGGGGATGCTGGACTTCGGGTTGATCGCCCGGTATTCGGGTTTGGTGTGGTCGCCTGCCGGCAGGTTCACGATGTAGGCCTCGAACGCCAGATCGAGCTCCTCCAGCAGAATGTGGATACCCGTGGTGCAGGAGCCGGGGGTCATGTAGAGCTTCATGGCTTCAAGACTTTTGCAGCAGGATGGCGTTGCCGGCCAGCACGAAGCTGCGCCAGGCGGCGTACATGTCGCGCTGGATCGCCTCGACATACGCCGGCTCCGGGGCGTGCTCGGCGGGAAAGTTGGAGACGGCGCAGGAGCCCCGGTTAAAGCGCAGGGCGGCGTCGAGCAGGCGGGTGCCGAAACCATGCATGGGCAGGAGCACCGGCGCGGTGAGGTCGGACCAGCCGGGCTGCGCTACCGACCCGCTCGCGTCGAATGGCAATCCGGCCAGCTGCTGCAGCGCTGCGTCATAGGTCTCGGCCAGGCTGGCCAGCACGCTGAGGTGGGTGAGCTGTTCACGCGCCTGGCCGGACAGCCGCTCGTTCAGTGTGCGCTGGTAGGCTGCGAGCGCGGGTGCGCCCTGCCCGTCCGCCCACGCCGCGAAGCGCTCGATACAGTGCGCGTTGAGCGCGGAAACCGGCTGCGGCGCGCGCGTCGGCGCCAGCGCATGCTGCAATCGCAGGGCGGCATCCAGCGCGCCTTCCATGTGGCCGCCACCGTGCTGGGCGGTTTCGCTGCTGCCGAACAGCAGACGGCCGCCGCACCAGCTGCGCGTCAGCGCGGGGTGACCATACTCGGGGTCGCTGGCGGGGTCGGCGCGATCAAGCGCGGCGCAGGTATGGGCTTCGCCGGCCCAATCGTGCAGATGCAGTTCGCCGTGTTCGGCGGCTTCGCCGAACAGCTGCACCAGCTGGCTGCGCACCAGCATCGGCATGCCCATTTCGAATTGCGTGCGCTGCTCCGGATTCATCGCCACAAAGCCACCGAGCGCCGCGCCGTCCTGCTTGGGGTCGCTGCCGCCGCAGGCATCGAAAATTTCACCCAGCACCGCCCGCTCATGGCGTACGAAAGCATTACCGGACTGCCCGGCTGCGCGCCAGAACGCCTGCGGATACGCCATCAAGGCCTTGGCCTGGGTGGCCATCCAGGTGGGCGTCGCGCGCATCGCCTCGACCAGTTGCGGATCGAGCGCGGGCGTGAAGCGCACGCCTTCCAGCAGCACACGCGGCGGCACGGCCAGCACAACGCGGCGCGCGCGGATCACGGTTTCGGCCGCGGCGGCAGGATTGCGAAAACGCAATTCGAGATGCGCCCCCACATCGGTCAGCGCGACCAGTTCGTGCCCCAGCCGCAGCGTGTCGGCAGGCACGCTGCCGGACAAGGCCTGCACCAGTCCAGCCATGCCTCCGCCCAGCCGCTGCGCGCCGCCATGGATGGCTTGATCGAAGGCTTCGGCATCTTTCTCGGGATCGCGCATGCGCAGCACTGCGCCGCTGTCGTGCTGGGGAAATGCCTCGAGACCGAGTTCCGCGACCAGCGCGGCCATGTGCGGTTCGGACTCGGGCCAGAACCAGGTCGGGCCGAGATCGAGCGCCATGCCGCCGGTACTGCGCACGCCCAGAATCCGTCCGCCGAGCCGGGTGCGCGCCTCGAACAGCAGGCAGGACTGGCCGCGCGCACGCAGCGTGCGCGCCAGCGCCAGGCCGCACAGGCCGGCGCCGACGATGGCGATCTCGATGTCGATTTGAGTTTTGGATGGCTGAATCATGGCTGGCTCATTCATGGCTGTCCTGCGTCACCTTACAGATCGTCCTCCAGCGCTTCCATCGCGACCAGCTGTTCGCGCAAGGCCATGTGTGCGTAAAACCCCTGGTACTTGTCGTACAGCGGATCGCTCTGCAGCGCGCCGATCGCCAGCTCGTCGCTGAGGTGGACGCGATAATCCTTGAGATCGTGCGCCATCGCTGCGACGCAGGCATCGAATTCATTGGCCGCTGCGGCCTGATCCACTTTCGCTCCATGGGTCGCGCGCACCTTGAGCACGAAGTCCTCGCGGTTGAACGCAAACCAGGCATGCGGGCGTTTCTGGTGGGGGATTTCAACGATGTAGATCATGTCGGCGACTCAATCGCGGATCGAGGTGACGACGTTGATCGATTGGCGCAGCCGTTCGGCGATACCGGTCGGGCTGCTCTCGTACGCCTCGCGTGCTTCGTTCAGCGCGGCCTGCGCGACGAGCGCCTCATCCCAGGTGAGCGGCACGCGCCCGGCCAGGTGGGTGGCCTTGGGCACCGCTTCGAGGACGGCTTTCCAGTTGGGGTGCTGGACGACCGGAATGAGCCACTCGGCCTCTTTCACGCCGTCCAGAAAAACGGCGCGACCGATCACTTGCAGCTTGCGGCCGTCCTCGGTGGTCTTGATGTGGGTTGCCATGTCTTTGCGCTCCTATACAGCGTTGAATGTGTAATGCCAAACGTACAGCTAGTCGTCTTCCATCGACGGCAACAGAATGACTTCGTCCGGCATGCCGTTGCCGTTTTCCTCGAAACCCAGCCCGCCGACCAGCGAATAGCCGGCATCGCCTTCGAGCAGCACGACCGCCTCTGCGGGCATCTGTTGCAATGCCGCGATCAGTTGCTCGACGGTCATTGCACGCCCGGGCTGACGGCGAGCCAGATGTCGATCTCGCCGCGCACCAGCCAGTTCAGGGTGACCGCACGAAATGCCTTGTCCTCGGCCGTTTCCCAGATCACGCACAACATGGCTTCGTCGTGGTTCAGCGGCTCGTTCTTCGCCAGCTTGTCCATGGCCGCAGCACAGGCCAGCGGGTCGGCGTCATGTGCTGCGAACGCTTCATGGGCCGCCGCGATGCCTGCGGCAATCTCGTCCGCAGTCGCCATCTCGACCTGTTTGCCTTCGAAGGTGATGCTTGCTTGCATGGGTTTCTCCTGTTGCAACGTCAAACGGAACAAGGCTGTTGCGCAGGCCGCTCCAGTTCCATGCCGCGGAATATCGAGCAGCGCCGGAACACCTCGACACTGGGCGGAACCTGCTTCTGGTTGCAGAACTTGGCGGCCAGCTTGGCCAGCCCCTTGATGTCGCGGCCGCTGGCGCCGGGAAACAGCGCGACCAGTTCGTCCAGCAGGGCATCGTCGACCGCCAGCGCGAACTGCTCCAGCATCACCTGCCAGATCCGCCGCCGCGCGTCGTGATCGGGCGGGTAATAGCGGATCAGGGCAATGCAGCGCGAAACGATGGCCTCGTCGATGTCGTCGACCCGGTTGGTGGTGAGAAACAACAGGCCGTTGAAATATTCCAGCACGCGCAGGAACACGCCGACCACGGCGTTCATGGCGATGTTGTCGTCGCGCCGCTTGATGTAGACATCGGCCTCGTCGATCAGCATCACGGCACCCCAGCGCTGCGCCCGAGTCAGCACGTCCTTGAGCGCGGTCTCCATCGCGGCCACGTTGAGCCCCAGTTGGCCGGAGTGCACGCGATACAGCGGACGCTGGATGATTTCCGAATACACCTCGGCGGTCAGCGTCTTGCCCACCCCGGCGGGACCGGCGCACAGCACCGTGGTGCCGCCGGATTTGCCGGCCACGATGTCGTCCATCAGCACGTCCATCTCGGCGGTCAGGATGTCGATCAGGTCGGTCTGCTCCGGCGGCAGGATCAACTTCTGCTTCAGGGCCGGCTGGTATTCATAGGGCGCGATGTCGTCGACGTGCACCCACAGGTAGTGATGCAGGTCGAGGTGAAACATGAAAATGTAGGGGTGCACCGGCAGTTGCGTGAACAGCCCCTTGGGCATCGCCGCCTGGGTTTCGCCGATGGCTGCTTCGGCATTGTATTGATTGCTCTTCGCCGCCTTGCGCAGGTAGGGGCCGAGAATATCCCCGGTCGTTTCCAGCGTGGTGGTGCGCGCGCTCAGGATGCCTTCGTCGTTCACCAGCCGGGTGGCACCGCCGCCGGAGGACAGCACCACCACGTCCTTGCGCGACCAGTCGGTATCGCGGTGGGTCGCGCTCGGGTCTTCGGCATAAAAGCCGGTGCCCTGCGCGGAGAACTGCTTGCCATACTGGGCGCGCCAGTCGAAATAGCGCGCCACGCTGTCGTCGTAGGCGGCGATCAGTTCGGCGCTTTCGCGCACGAAACCCTTGGCCGCGAGAATCTCCGCCACCGTCTTGCCGACGATGTCGGCGGCAGAAATACGGAAAGCCGCGGTGGCGAGCGTGCCCTTGGCATTGGCCCTGAGCTCAAGCACCACCTTGCCGGTTTCATCGTTGGACGACGCGATGTAGTCGAGGCGGGTGACCACGTAGGCCAGCGGCTTGTCCGCCACATCCAGACGGAACAGCCAGCCGCGCACGGCATCCGTCATCAGATAGGCGGCGATCGCCGGCATCAGCATTTCGAGATCGTCGTCGGGGCCGAAGCGGACGCCCTGGCCGTCGAACGCCTGTTGCAGCGTGGCGAGTTGCGCCGCGCGCGTGCGCATCGCGGGGCCGGCTTCGCGATAGAGATTGCCGAGGAAGCCCAGCTCGATGCCGGAGAACTGGCTGAACGGCAGCGTGACCTTGTTGCCGAAGCGCAACTGATCCTGAAGCGGCGCGAGGCGCGGAAATGCCGTGATCATGGCCTCGACGTAGGGTCGCTCGATCTGCAGGTTCATGGCGCGCTCCCGTTCATCCCGGACAGGCTGGGCTTGCATTCGAAAACCCCGGGTTGCTCCTTGCGGTAGAAGCGCAGCCACATCAGCGTGGCCGGCACCAGGGAACGCACCGCGAACCACAGCGCGTCCTGTTCCGCTGTCTTGTCCGGGCCGCCCAGTTGGCGCGCGACGGTATGCCAGCCCGCCCAGTCCACTTCGACCAGCGTGTCCAATACCGACGGCGCGAGGTTGGCAATGCTGTCGCTGATGGCCTTGACCTGACGCTGGGTTTCCGCGCGGGTGAGGCTGGAGGCAAGAAACTCGTCCTGTTCCAGCCCTTCGGTCAGGATGAGCACGCCCACTCCCGCCTCTTCGATGATCGAAAGCAGCGATGCGTTCAGCATGAGCGGGGACCCGGCAGAGCGGTGCGCTGCACCGGACGGCGACGAAAAATGAACCGCGCCAGTTCACGCAGGCAACAGCCCCAGAAATGCCCGTGCATTTTCATGGCAGCAGGCCCCATGCAATGTTGGCCAAGACAATGTGGGATTTTGTCGCAAACCCTACAAACACGCGGCGTGATGGCATACGCGGAAACATGCCGGTCACTTGCGGCGCGGACGCTCGGAGGACGCGTAGTTGCTGAAGTGCCCCTCGCGTGCAGCCTGGCCGCGCGCGCGCGCAATGATTTCCTGGCTTTTGCCCGGAGCCGCGGGCAGCGACACCAGTTTCTCGACTTCGGCGCTCCCGCATTCGGGGCACACGTAAGCGGTCGATCCGCGCACCAGCAACTCGAAATTGCAGTTGCATTGCTTGCAGTGAAAGTCGAATAAGGGCATGCATCCTCCTGTAGCGTTTGCGACAAACGGCTTGTACAGACAGGTATATGCAAGAACGAGGCCTGATTCACTGAGACGTGAATACACCATCACGAAGAACACGTGTCCAGGCTTATGCAAAGTTGTCCAGCTGGCCGTGGAGCGGAAGAAAGGCTGGCAGTGATCACGCTGATCGCCTGAGTTCTATAACCCCAATACCGGCGAAGAACTGAAGATCAAGGCTGCCAAGGTTCCGGCATTCAAGGCTGGCGCAACGCTGAAGGCAGCATTCAGCGGCTAGACCTTCTCCCCCGTGAACGGTGTGGTAGCAGCAAGGCAAAGCTCGCTAGCTTGTTGCTCCCGAACTACGCGACCGATATCACGACCGAAGCAACTCTTTCCATTCCGGCAGACAAAGCTGCCACGTGGGCATCAGGCGCGGAAACATTTCTATTCCGGCAAGTGCGCTTTGCAGGCTATTCCAGCGTACCAGATCAAATGAATCCCGATACAAGTACGCCACCCAGTCTGCCAGTAGCACAGCTGCATAGGTTTCAGCATCGCTGGTGTCGCAGGTAGAAAGTCCAGCACTGTGCTGGTATCCGGTCACAATGGTTGCCGCGTCATAGCCCCAGCGATGCAGTGCAATCGCTGCTGTGCCCGCCAGAAATGTCACCTCTTCGGGCAAACTCGATTCTGCCGCCGAGGCAACAGGATTGAGTGCTGCTGGAAACTCTGAGAAACGAAGGTTGGCAAACAAGGCTTCTATGTGCGCTGCCAGTTCGGGTGTATTTGCCATGTGCCAGAAATTGAAGACCACGGTTAGTCTTGGCTGGGTAACTTCGGTAACGCCATGATAGGAATCCGCATGCAGCAGGAAGCCAACGGCTTTGTTGTATTCAGGATTGACACTGAATACGGCTTCGCCCTCCGGCGATGAGAACAATTCCAGCACACCGCCATGTTCAGCTTGCCATTGCTTATTGAGTTGCACGACCAGTCGTGCAATTTCATAGCCCAATAGCGGCCGGTCGCTGTGTATGCCAATGACTTGTCCGGGCTGCATGCGTTGAGCCGTGACCAGCACACGATTGACCAGTGGCAATCCAGTAATCTCGCGCATCCTGGCGAGTATTTCAGTCTGAAACGTTGCAGGAATAATCTCGGTAACGTCGCTAAGAGAACAGCGGTAAAACACACCGTCCTGATGCTGCCATTCTCTGTCTTGCAAAAATAACTGCTCAAGCGCAGCGCACTGTTCTTCAGAGAATGCGGCTTTCACCAAGAAAAAGGGGAATGGGTGATGGTGGTGGTCGGGTTGTAAGAGCAATGTCTGGACTCATCTATGAATGATATGTGAACGTTTTCGCACCTATGATTTGCTGAATTTCCTTTTTCATTGATCTTTAAAATCCAGCAGTTATTCACCAGGGTCGGTCTGTATTATTGAAATTCGCAGAACATGCTGATGTACTGAGCTTCTTCCGGCCCGCAACCTATTGGATTGTCAGCAGACTAGTCACCTGCGTAGTAACACCCCGCGCATGCATGGGCAAGGTCGCGACCAATGCGCCGCCCTCATCCGAGCATGTCGCCATCGAGATACAGCCAGCGCCCGCCCACCTTTTCGAATCGACTCACTTCGTGCAACTTGAACGCACGGCCATTGATTTTGTAGCGCGCCACAAACTCGACCGTAGCGTGATGCTCATCCAGCGGCGTGTACGACTTGATTGCCAGGCCCAGCCATTGCTGACGCGGCGTGGCATCCAGTTCCAGCGTTGCGGGCCGGGTATCGGGATGCCAGGTCGCCATTAAATAATCTTCCAGTCCCAGCACAAAGGCGCTGTAACGCGAGCGCATCAGGGCTTCGGCGTCCGGGGCAGGCTCGCCGCGATGAAAGCGTCCGCAACATGCTGCAAGCGCATGCCCCGAACCGCACGGACAGGCCATGCCGCTCATGGTTTCTTCACCGGGCAGCGCAATTTAGGCTGGATATGCGGCCACACCGCATCGAGCATCCGCGCCTGCGCCGCCTCGTTCGGGTGGATGCCGTCGGCCTGCATCAGGCCGGGCGTAACGCCCACACCGCAGACAAAGCACGGCACGCGCGCGACTTTTTCCTCACGCGCGAGTTGCGCGTACACCCGGATGATCGCGTCGGCATAGGGCTTGCCATAATTCGGCAGCACGGGCACGTCGAACAGCACCACCCAGGCGCCCGCCGCCTTGGCCTGGCGGATCATGGTTTGCAGATTGCGCTTGATCTCCGCCGGCGGAATGCCGCGCAGGGCGTCGTTGCCGCCAAGCTCGATCAGCACGCCTTGCGGGCGCTGCCGATCCAGCGCAGGCGTCAGGCGCTGCACGCCATTTTGCGTGGTGTCGCCACTCACGCTGGCGTTGACCACGCGCCAGTCGGGGGCGGATTTTTGCAGCCGTGCATCGAGTTTCGCCACCCAGCTGGTGCCCGGTGCCAGACCATAGCCGGAACTCAAGCTGTCGCCGACGATCAACAACGAGCACGAACTGGCGATCGCCCATCCAGGCAATCCCCACAACAGCAGCAAGCACACGCGATAATTCATTCATTCACCTTAATCAGACACCCGCTTGATGACCTCTTCCGACCCTGCGCAGTTCCCCGTCGTCGCTGCACGCGCCTTGACCCAGCGCGTGAACACAAGCGACGGACCGCTCCTCATCCTCAGCGATGTCGAGCTTGCCGTCAAAGCAGGGGAAACCTTGGCCATCACCGGCGCCTCCGGTTCCGGCAAATCGACGCTGCTCGGGCTGCTGGCGGGACTCGACCAGCCGAGCAGCGGCGAGCTGTTTCTGCTCGGCCAGAACCTCAACACGCTCGACGAAGATGCCCGCGCCCGCCTGCGCGCCGGGCGTATCGGTTTCGTGTTCCAGTCGTTTCAATTGCTGCCCGCACTGACCGCGCTGGAAAACATCCTGCTGCCGCTGGAACTGGCCGGCCGCGCTGATGCTCGCGAGCGCGCCAGCCACTGGCTCGAGCGCGTCGGCCTCACTGCGCGGTCCGGTCACACACCGCGCCAACTCTCCGGCGGCGAGCAGCAGCGCATCGCGCTGGCGCGCGCTTTCGCCACCGATCCGGAAATCGTGTTTGCCGACGAACCCACCGGCAACCTCGACGCAGAGACCGGCGCGCGCATCATCGACTTGCTGTTCGAACTCAACGCCTCCGCCCACACCACGCTCATTCTGGTTACCCACGACGAGGCGCTGGCGGCGCGCTGCCAGCGGCGGATTCATCTGGTCGCCGGTCACGTCAACAAGGCTGCTGCGGCATGAACTTCGCCCGGCTTGGCCTCTGGTTATTGCGCCGCGAACGTGCCAGCGGCGAATGGCGCGTGCTGCTGCTGGCGCTCATCATCGGCGTCGGCAGCGTCGCCACCACGGGTTTCCTCGGCGACCGCCTGAAGCGCGCGATGAGCGAACAGGGCGCGGGGTTTCTCGGCGCCGACTTGCTGGTGAGCAGTCCGCGCCCAATTGCGGGCTGGCCGCAACACACGCTCGCCACCAGCAGCGCCATCGAATTCACCAGCATGGTCGCCAAGGATGACGCTTTCCAGCTTGCCACCCTGCGCGCAGTCGACGCCGCCTACCCCTTGCGCGGCAGCGTGCGCATCGCCGCGCGGCCGTTCGAGCCGGGCACGGTGCGCCCGGCACAGCCGCCGCACGGTTCCGTTTATGTCGACGCCTCGTTGCTGCCGCTGCTGAATGCGCAGGTCGGCGACCGCGTGCAGATCGGCGAAACGCGCTTCAGCATCGCTGGCGTGGTGGCCGAAGAACCCGGCCAGCTCGGCGGCGTGTTCGGGCTTGCGCCGCGCGTGTTCCTGCGTGCCGACGAAATGGCCGCCACCCGCGTGTTGCAGCCCGGCAGCCGCGTCAGCTATCTCTACCAGTTCGCCGGCGAAGCGAAGCCGCTGGCCGCATTCAGCGCCGCGCTCAAGCCCACGCTCGACCGCACCCAGCGTCTCATCGGCTCGCGCGAGGGCGTTGAAACCGTGCGCGGCGCATTCGCCAACGCCGACCGCTACATCCAGCTCACCGCGCTGATCAGCCTGCTGCTGTCGGTAGCGGCCATCGCCATCGCGGCGCATCGACACGCACTGCGTCATTACGACCAGGCCGCGCTGCTGCGCTGCATGGGCGCCACCACGGCACAACTGCGCACGCTCTATTCCGTCCAGTTGCTGACGCTGGGACTGCTCGGCAGTCTGCTCGGTGTGGCGATCGGCGCGGCGATGCAACAGGTGCTGGCGCTGATGGTCCTGCCCGACGCCGTCACCCGCCTGCCTGCGCTTGGCATCGCGCCCATCGGCGTGGCCCTGGTCAGCGGCCTGCTGGCGCTGGCGGGCGCCAGCCTGCCCGCGCTGATGCGCCTGATCCGCGTGTCGCCGCTGCGGGTGCTGCGCCGTGAGCTGCCGCCGCTGCCGCTGGCCGCCTGGATCAGTGTCGGGGCCAGCGCCACGGCACTGCTGGCGCTGGTCACCTGGGTCGCGGGTGACGCCAAACTGGTGGCGGTCTTCGTCGGTGCGCTGGCGGGGCTGACCGGCGTGCTGATCCTGCTCGCCCGGCTGGCGCTGCTGGGCGGACAGGCAGTGCAAAAACTGAGTCACGGCCCGCTGCGTTTCGGCCTGGCGCAACTGCTGCGCCACCGCTTCGACAGCACCGTGCAGCTCGGTGCCTTCACCCTCGCGCTGTTTCTGATCGCCCTGCTGGCACTGGTACGCAGCGACCTCGTCGACAGCTGGCGCGCCCAGTTGCCGCCCGATGCGCCGAATTACTTTCTGGTGAATATCGCGCCGCAGCAGCAGGCCGACGTCGCCGCATTCCTGCGGCAGCACCAGCTGCAGGCATCGGCGCTGTATCCCATGGTGCGCGGCCGCCTGGTCAGCAAAAACGGCTCCCCCATCGCCACCACCCTGCCACCCGAGGCACGCAACAACGCCTCGCTGCGGCGCGAACTCAACCTCACCTGGACCGCCACCTTGCCCGCCAATAATGCCGTGCTCGCCGGACACTGGCATGGCAACCAGCGCGGCGCCGCACCCGTAAAGGGCACGCCGGCGGGTACCCCGCTGCTGCGCAGCGACCCTTCCGCTGCCATCTCGGTTGAGTCCGGCATGGCCGAACAGCTCAATCTGACCATCGGCGACACCCTCGGCTTCCAGATCGGCGACCAGATGCTCAGCGCGCGCATCGGCAGCATCCGCAGCGTGAAGTGGGACTCGATGCAACCCAACTTCTTCGTCATCTTCGCCCCCGGCCAGCTCGACGCCCTGCCCGCCAGTTCCATCGCCAGCGTTCACGTCTCGGCGAACCAGGCCAGCGTGCTGCCCGGCTTCGTCAAGGCGTTTCCCGGCATTACCGTGCTCGCGCTGGATAAAGTCATCGCCAACATCGAGGCCGTGTTCGCCCAGGTCATCGGCGCGATTCAACTGCTGCTGGGATTTTTGCTCGCCGCCGGTATGGCCGTCGTCGTCGCCACCCTGCTCGCCAGTCTCGACGCGCGCCAGCAGGAAGCCGTATTGCTGCGCACCCTGGGCGCGCAACGCGCCTATCTGGCCAAAAGCCTGTGGAGCGAATTCATCGCACTCGGCCTGCTGGCCGGCCTGCTCGCCAGCGCCTGCGCCGAAATCGCCATGGCGCTGATCGCCCATCGCCTGTTCGAACTGCCGGTGCGCCTGCACCCCTGGCTGTGGCTCGTGCTGCCGGCGGCCGGTGCGCTGCTGGTTGGCCTGAGCGGCTGGCTCACCACGCGGCACATCACCCGTGTGCCGCCGATGCAGTCGATCCGGGCGTTGAGTTGATCGTATGGACCTTGGGCCCAGAATGCCAACCACACGGGGCAGTCCAGGCCTAGGGTTCAAACAAAGCAAGATACGGGTCGCAGATACGTGTTCAAACCTTCATATTGCTTCCGTACTGGCTTGCCAGTCTGAAAATCAAACGATGAAAGGTTACGCAAAATGTCTGCACTGTCCAACAAGGTCGCCCTGATCACCGGCGCAAGTTCCGGGATCGGTTATGCAACAGCAAAACTATTCGCCCGAGAGGGGGCCAGGCTTGTCGTCGCCGCGCGACGCCAAGCGGAACTTGATGCCCTCGTTGAGGAAATCACCCAGGCGGGCGGCCATGCCGTCGCGCTTGCAGGCGACGTCAAGGACGAGGCCTTTGCGCAGGCCTTGGTCGAGTTAGCCATAGGGCGTTTCGGCGGACTCGATGTGGCATTCAATAATGCGGGCACGACCGGCGAGATGAACGCCGCGCCCGATGTGTCGCTCCCGGGGTGGGAGGACACGATCAGGACAAACCTGACAAGCGCCTTCCTCGGCGCGAAGTATCAGCTTCCCGCGATGCTTGACCGGAACGGCGGATCCCTGATCTTCACGTCTACATTAGTCGGTTACACCGTAGGCCTGCCAGGCATGGCAGCCTATGCCGCGAGCAAAGCCGGGATCATCGGCCTTACGCAGACGCTCGCTGCCGAGTTTGGCCCCAAAGGAATCCGGGTGAACGCCCTCCTGCCGGGCGGCACGGATACTCCAATGGGCCGGGCTTTCGCCAATACACCCGACACCTTAGCCTTCGTCCAGGGACTTCACGCCCTGAAGCGTATGGCGTTGCCGGAAGAGATCGCAAAATCGGCCCTCTACCTCGCATCCGATGCATCGAGCTTCACCACCGGCTCGGCGCTGCTGGCGGACGGCGGGGCTTCCATCAATCGAACCTGAACAGGCCCCCGTCAACACGCCATGGAAAATGCAGATGTCCGACTATGACCGCATAGCTGAAGCCATTTCTTTCATCGTCAATCGGGTAGACAGTCAACCCTCCCTGCAGGAAATCGCGCAGCACTTACACCTGAGTCCGTTCCACTTCCAGCGACTGTTCAGCCGCTGGGCGGGCGTAACCCCCAAACGGTTCTTGCAAGTGCTCACGCTGGAGCGCGCCAAGCAATTGCTGAGCGAATCGAAGCCGCTGCTTGAAGTGTCGGACACCCTGGGTTTAAGCAGCGGTTCGCGGCTGTATGACCATTTCGTCCATCTGGAAGCGGTTACCCCCGGCGAATACAAGCTGGGGGGCGCGGGTCTGGCGCTTGAATATGCCGTACACGACACCCCCTTTGGCAAGGCTTTCATTGCCATCACGCCCAGAGGCATCTGTCGTTTTGCGTTTTTGGCGCACGCGGAGGCCGATAGCCACCTGCATGATTTACAGAAAGCATGGCCACGTGCGACGGTGCATGAAAATCGCCAACGAACGCTTGGGGTTATCCAGGCCATGTTCGGCGAAGAAAGGAAACTGGACCGCCCCTTGTCTTTGCATGTTTCCGGAACCAACTTTCAGATCAGCGTGTGGAAAGCATTGCTGCAGATCCCCCCGGCAAAAGTGGCGAGCTATACCCAGATAGCAAGCGCAATCGGCCATCCAGGTTCGGCCAGAGCCGTGGGACAAGCTGTAGGCGCAAACCCTGTCGCGATCCTGATCCCCTGCCACCGCGTCATCCAGCAAAGCGGCAAATTGGGTGGGTACCACTGGGGGGAAACCCGGAAGCAGGCGCTCCATGCATGGGAGTCGGCAAGGTATGAGGAGCCTCATCCATAAGAAAACTTCGGGGTTGAGTCCGCCAATCATTTCAATCGACGCAAAACGAAAAAGAGGATGTTGCACTGCAAGGTCCTGGTTCTCTGATGCGGGCGTTGAGTTGATGATTGGTCGGTTAGGGAGTGATGTCTGTAAACCGCTTCCGAGCTGAAGCGGCTACGGGATCTGGATTTACTCAAGCGGGGCAGACTGAACAGCAGCTTTGAGGAAGGACAGCGCCGTAAGCAAGGCGGACTTGATATCCGGACGTTGAACGATATCGTCTTCGCTGAACCCGGAACCGAGTATAGGAATGGTAATGCACGCCTCATCGACAAGGCGCGCTGACATGGTGGACACGATTTCGCGCAACGCGGCCTGTGCATGTGTTGCACGTGGCGACGCATTCAGCAATGCAACGGGTTTGTTAACCAAGGTTTCGTTACCGACCATCCAATCCAACGCATTTTTGATCGCACCTGTGACGCCATGCGCATATTCCGGGCTGGCGATAAGCAACGCGTCAGAAGCCAGAATGTGTTCCCGGAAAGTGACTACAGGCACCGGTTCGCTTGCCTCAATATCCGGATTGAACAAAGGCAGCTCGCCAAGACTGTGATACAGCACGACTTCAATTCCCGGGGGTGCGATGCGTGCCGCCGCACGAAGCAGGGCCGTGTTCAGTGATGCCTTCCGAAGGCTACCCGAGATTGCAAGTACTCTCATGATGTCAACAGTTATTCGCGAGCCCCATGGTTCGGACATTTATCAGGATAGAGACAGCCGTCATACCGTCCAGAAATGGTGCATGGCGATGCGCCGCTCCCCCCATGCTGACATTGAACGATGCTGCCCCCCACTGCAGAGGTAAGCATCGATGGTTAAGGCGGGCGGGCTCAAGGCATTATTGCCGGAAGCCTATTCCCTTGGGATCAGGCCGGCACGAACAGTGCGAGCGGCCTTCAGCGCATTCACGCCCCAAGGCAGTCGCGTGGCCAGCAGCAGGGCAAGCACGCCTCCGTAAATCAGTGGCACTGTCAGGTCTTTCTTCACCAGCCACAGGTAATGGGTCACACCCAGCAGGGCAATGAGGTAAACCAGGCGGTGCAACTGCTGCCAGCGGCGCCCCAGGCGACGCATCATGGCGTGAGTCGAGGTCGCAGCGAGCGGGATGAGCAGCACGAAAGCCGTGAAGCCCACGGTGATGAAAGGCCGCTTGACGATGTCTTTGGCGATCGCCGCCGGATCGAAGAATTGGTCCAGCCAGACATAGGTGACGAAATGCAGGCCGGCATAAAAGAAGCTGAACAGCCCCAGCATGCGCCGGTATCGCAAGAGATCGGCGCGACCGCTCAGTCGCCGCAACGGGGTAACGGACAGCGTCAGCAGCAGCCCGGTCAGCGTCCAGGTGCCGGTGGAACGGGTGATGAACTCGATCGGATTCGCACCCAGCCCATCCGTGGCACCCAGAACGATCAGCCGCAGCAGCGGCAGCAGACAGAGCAGCGCGAGCCAGGCCTTGGGGTTGCGCAGAACAGCCCACATCAGAAGAACTTCTGCAGGTCCATGCCGCTATACAGCTGGGCAACCTGGGCAACGTAACCGTTAAACATCAGCGTGTCGCGCTTGAAGAACTCGCCGATGCGGCGCTCCTTCGCCTGGCTCCAGCGCGGATGGTCGACCTGCGGGTTGACGTTGGAATAGAAGCCATACTCCTGCGGCGCGGCTTTCATCCAGGCGGTGAGCGGCTGCTTCTCGACGAAGCGGATTTTGACGATGGACTTGGCGCTCTTGAATCCATATTTCCACGGTACCACCAGGCGGATCGGCGCGCCGTTCTGGTTCGGCAGCACTTCGCCGTAGAGGCCGACCGCCAGCAGCGTCAGCGGATGCATCGCCTCGTCCATCCGCAGGCCCTCGACATACGGCCAGTCGAGCACGCGCGCGCGCTGCCCCGGCATCTGTTTGGCATCGTGCAGGGTGACGAACTCGACGTATCGGGCATTACCGGTAGGGGCCGCGCGGCGGACGAGTTCACGCAGCGGAAAGCCCACCCACGGGATCACCATCGACCAGCCTTCGACGCAGCGCATGCGGTAGACGCGCTCCTCCAGCGGCGCGAGTTTCAGCAGCGTGTCGATGTCGTATACCCCCGGCTTGCCCACCTCGCCTTCGACCGTCACTGTCCATGGACGGGTTTTCAGGCTGGCCGCATTCTCGGCCGGGTCGCTCTTGCCGGTGCCGAATTCGTAGAAGTTGTTGTAGCGGGTGACGTCCTTGTAGGGCGTTTTCTCTTCGTCCAGCCGGTAGGCACTCGCACGCACGCCGGCCAGTCTGGCGCCCGCCTGTGCATCGGGTGTGCCGCCCAAAGCAGCGCCGGCCGCCAGAGCGCCCATGCCCTGCATGAAGCGGCGGCGCTCGCGATAGATTTCGGGTGGCGTGATCTCGGAAGGGAGGATGTCGTCGTTTTGGCGTATCAGCATGACTCAATTCTCAGGAAAGAGGGGTTTACCCTTGGCAAAGACCAGAAGGTTTGCAGCGCTGCAGTAGCACCGGATTCATAGGGTCACGACATATGTGCGCCTGGAAGCAGATTGCTTCGGATTGACCATCATTTCATGAGGGGCGTTTAATTGCCGGTAGGCCACCTCTGCCACCTTGAACAAGTCTCGTCTGCCCAAGTTGCCCGACAACACGTAACCCGTACCGCCATCAATCCAGTAGAAGGCATTTATTTCTTTTTCCTGAGCAAACTCGAATGACTTGCTCTTGTCATATCCCGTCTCTTGAGTTTTGACATACAGCGTCAAGCGTCGTCCGACACCATCCTCATACATGAATTGAGCTGCCGGACCCTGCGTACCTGCCAGCAAGCGCCCGCCCATTAACGTGAACCCAGCCGTTTCCAGTTTTGGGGCCTTCAAATTCATGCCCAAGCGTTTGGAGAGCCAAGCTTCCAAATAGTCTTCATTACTGGCCTGAATCTCCACCGGATGAGCGACTTCGCTTGCATAGGTAACGTAAGCGACCGCAGCGTGCCGCACCATGGGCGGCATGTCATTCTGCGGAAGCGCGCGCTGCATCTGCCATCCCAGGATCACTCCCAGTGAAAGCCAGGCGACAGTGAGCGCATAGGAAGCCGGCTGCCAGCCACCGACCGGAGACGCCGGCACAAGGATGCCAAGCGCCCGGCCACGCCCAAGGAAACGTTGGGACAGGTCACGCATCCTTGTCCGGATATCGGCAAGCGTAATACGTGACGAGGGGGGAGCAGATTCAGCCGGCGTGTTGAAACACGCCAGCAAACGGTCGGGTATTTTCTCACTCAATATCGGATCGAAATGGCCGTGCAAGTCGTCGTTGATACGCGAATACTTCGCGAGCCTGCGCGCATCATCCGGATGGGCGGCAAGGTAGGCCTCGACTTCGCCACGCCTGGCATCACTCAGACGATTATCCGCATAGGCCTGCAAATCAGTTTCGGTAATGGATGGTTTGATCATGGCGTGGTCACAAAAACAGAGTGGAGGGATTCATATCACTACGGTCAGATTCGGCTTTGCCGGACATCCGTCCAACAACCTGCGTAATCGCTCTCGCCCTCGTGAAAGCCTGGACATGACAGTGCCCAGCGGAATTTCGAGGGTTCGCGCCACTTCTTCGTAACTGAAATTCTCCAGCCCGACCAGAAGGAGCACTTCTCTTTGCTCGATTGGCAGTTCGAGCAGCGAAGCAGACAGATCGCGGATCCTCAGCCCTTCTTCCTGGCGACCTCCGACAGGCACATCCATGTCGTCATCCAGCGGTGTGACGTCTTGTTTCGAACGCGCCTGATTCACGTAGAGGTTATGCATGACCGAAAAAAGCCATGCACGCAAGTTTGTCCCCTGCTTCCAGAGCGAAAACTTTCTTAATGCTCTCTCCAGGGTGTCCTGGACCAGATCGTCCGCCTCTACTTCATGTCTGGTTAATGCCCGCGCGTATCGTCGCAAATGGGGGACATAGGCCATGATGGGATGTTCAGTAGTCATTGCATTCCTTTGTCTCGAAGCATCGATTTCTGGCGTCCCATCCATTGCAGAAGCTGATTTATTCTGGTCATGGCAAAAACCCTCCATGCAGTTCAGCGGTTTATTCAAGGCTTCCCCAATTATTTCCAAAAAAACGGATTCCCCACACACATAAACAAGCCTCGATATCGACTTATTCCACCGACAGCAAAATAAACGTTAGCCAATCGAGGCATCGAGCAGGCGTGGCTCAGCTCACTGTGGATCAACATGCCCGGTGCTGTTTTTATTCCACCACGCCTCTTTGGCTTCCGAGGTGCCCGAGCCTGAGGCTTACGCCAGCTGCTGGCGGCCCGGGAATTGATTGGTTTCAGGGTGCACGCGGCGACGCGCATAAACGAAGCGGCCTGAAGGGCCAGACCCTGCACACGCCGCGCCCCCGCGTTGAAGCACGCCCACTGCCGACTGACCGCCGGTGTGCATGAAGGCCTGGTGAACGACCGAACGCGCAATGCGTTCAAACAAAAAAACGCTGAGGCCGGACACGATACGGCACGAGTTTATTCCGCCTCGCCACCCCGGCTAACGAAAAATTTATCCGCCCGACCCGCAGGAATAATCCGAATTGCCAAACGTTCATGGGAGTGAATGGCGCGATACACGTCATTTGCCGAAACGAAACTCGTCATTTTCAAAGGAGTCCTCTCATGAACAGCCGTACCCTGATAGTCGGATTTTTCTCTGCCATGGCCTGCATGGCTTCGCTTCCTTCCCTTGCCGCATCCGCAACGTGGACCAACCCGGACTTGTACGGCCATGTCGTCTTCGATCCACCCCAATCCACGACCGACGCCACCCGCGAACCCGGCGAGGGAGACATGTACGGCAGCGTCCTGCTGGACGATGTAGTCGCGGGCAAAAGCGTTTCTGCAAAGGGGGCCTGACATGAAGCTATCCACTTTCGTCACCACCGCCTGCATGGTGCTGTCCGGCTCGGCTTTCGCACAGGAAAGCGGCCTGTATGACCCGTCGATCAAGCACATGCCCAAGGACGGTGTCGTGAGATTCTATGGTGCCGGCGGGCCGCACACCGCCTTCAAGAAGGTGGCGGACGCCTGGGAGAAGAAGACCGGCAAGCGCGTGGAGATCATTGCCGGGCCGGAGCGCAAATGGTCGGCCAAGGCCCAGGCGGATGCCGACATTCTCTGGGGCACGTCGGAACAGTCGATGACCGCATTCCTGGAAACCTACAAGACCTTTTCCTCGGACCAGGTCGAACCGATCTATATCCGCCCGACGATCATCGCGGTGAAAACCGGCAACCCGAAGAAGATCAAGCGCTTCGAGGACCTGCTGAAGGATGGCGTCAAGATCGTCGTCACCGAAGGTGCGGGCGTCTCCAATACTTCGGGCACCGGCACCTGGGAGGACGTCGCGGGACGTCTGGGACGGCTTGAGGACATCCGGGCGTTCCGTCGCAACATCGTCGCCTTCGGCAAGGGATCGGGCGCAAGCCTCAAGGCTTTCAAGAATCTCAACGCGGATGCGTGGATCACCTGGCCGGATTGGCCGGTCACCTATGCGGATACGCTCGAAGAGGTTGCGCTGCCCCGCGAGCGGCAAATCTGGCGTGACGTGAATGTGGCGCTTTCGCCAAGCGCCGATCCGGAAGCGAAGCAGTTCCTCGATTTTCTCGTCACCCCAGAGGCACAAGTGCTGATGAAAACCGAGGGTTGGGTTCGCTGATCAATTTCAGTGCTACGGCAATTGCGCGGAAGGGTGGGCCTGAACGATCTTTCGTCAGGCCCCATGAGCTTGCATGGAAGTATCGAACGCAAGCGCCCCAACCCATCTTTCCACCGGACCTGCGCAAAAAGCCGCGCGGGCAGGTGAACTCAGCCGTTGCACAGTGCAATCAAAATTCAAGGAGAGTCGCATGAGCATTACCCGTAGAGATATCCTCAAGTTGGCGGCCGTGGGCGCGGTCGGCAGTTTGATCGATGGAATGGCGCTGGCCGGACCCAATGTTGCCGGCGTTGCCGCCGATGCCGGCGAAGACCGCGTGTTCATCTGCAACGAGGATTCCAACACCCTGACGGTCATCAATCCCTACAACAATACGGTGGACTCCACCATCAACCTCACCAGCTTCGACGAAGACCCGCGCCCGCCCTTCCGTTTCGTCACCGGCGGCGTGCTGCCCACCCATGCGGCGATGATCCACAAGCCGCTCTATCACGGCGCCATCTCCATCCACGGCGCAGCGCCTTCGCCCGACTCGGGGCTCATCGCCACCACCGGGCGCGGCAGCAGCAACGTCTATCTCATCGATGCCCGCACCCGCTCGGTGATCGGCAACATCGTCAACCCCCAGGCCAGCGACAAGACCAGCGCGCAGCGCCTGTCCAGCGGCATCCTGATCGGGCGCGAGCCGCACGAACCGACCTTCACCCGAAACGGCAAGGAACTGTGGGTTACCCTGCGCGGCGAGAACCGCATTGTGATTCTCGACGTGCAACGCGCACTCAAGCAGGTCGGCGGCAAGGAAGCAGGCGCGGTGCGCCAGTACCTCGACACCCTCAACGGCCCGGCCCAGGTATGGTTCAGCGTGGATGGGAAATTCGCCTTCGTCGTCTCGCAAAAGCTTTCGAAGGTCCAGGTGTTCCACGTCAACGCGGACCGTCACGGCTACAGCCGGCCGAAACTCAAAACGACCCTCGACCTCAAAACTCAGGATCCCTTCGGCTTCACCCCGTTCCAGAAGACCACACCGGACGGCAAGGAAGTGTGGTTCTCCCACAAGCTGGCCGACAGCGTTTCCGCCTGGGAGGCGTCGGGCGATCACCGCGTGCTCAGCCACGTCCAGCTGGGCAAAATGGCGCGGCCCAACCACGT
>MGZO01000052.1:10207-20873 GCA_001802655.1 Hydrogenophilales bacterium RIFOXYD1_FULL_62_11 | reverse complement strand
CGACGGCGGCCCCGGCGGCGTCGCCTCGAGCCAGATCGCCATCATCGACCGCAGCGCACCCGCGGGCAGCCGGCAGGTGGTGGGCAGCTTCTTCACCCACGGCCGCGAATCCCATGGCCTGTGGACCAACCCCGAAGGCACGCGCCTCTACGTCGCCCACGAGCAGGACGAACTGCCCGGCACGCCGGCCGAAGGCCAGACCGCGTGCAGCGTGTTCGACGTCAGCGATCCGTTCAAGCCTGGCTTCATCGCGCAGATTCCGATCGGCAATCTCGAGCTGCCGTCCGGCAAGCTGCGCAACAAGAAGAGCATCAACCTGGTCTACGTGCGCCCCGGCGCGCGCAGCCAGGCCGGTTGAGGGGGGGTTATGCGACGCCTTGCATATATCGCGACGCTCGCTTTGGCGCTGCCGACGAGTGGTCTGGCCGAAAACGGTCCGATGGACCACACGCACGCCCATCACGGCGTGACCGCCCAGGCGCATGAAGCGGCTCGCTATCCGGAGACGTTCCAGCGCTTCATCCGCGAAATGGATCGGGACATGCTGAAGATGATGGACGACATGCATGGCCCCGGCTACTCCGGCAACGCCGATGTGGATTTCCTCGCCATGATGATTCCACATCATCAGGGCGCGGTCGACATGGCGCGCCTGGCCTTGATCCACGGCCAGGACCCGCTGGCGCGGCAGCTGGCCGAGGAAATCATCGCCAGCCAGCAGGCAGAGATCATGGCCATGAAAGCCCGCCTGGAAATCCTCCGCAAGGGGGCGGATGCTGACCCCGGTGGATATCCGGCGCTGGGTGGCGTCCGCGGCCAACATCAGGCCGCAGCGACTTCACGACACTAAACCGCCTGCTGCTGCCCACGCATCAAGCCGCCTGGAGCATCCCCTCGCGCTCGATGAAGGCAATGATGTCCGCCAGCCCCTGCCCGGTTTTGAGGTTGGAAAAAACGAACGGGCGTTCGCCGCGCATGCGGCGGGTGTCCTGATCCATCACTTCCAGCGAAGCGCCGACCATGGGGGCGAGGTCGATCTTGTTGATCACGAGCAGGTCGGATTTGGTGATGCCGGGGCCGCCTTTGCGCGGGATTTTTTCGCCGGCGGCGACGTCGATGACGTAGATCGTGAGGTCGGACAGTTCGGGGCTGAAGGTAGCGGCAAGGTTGTCGCCGCCGCTTTCGACGAAGATCACGTCGAGGCCTGGGAAACGTGTATTGAGGCGGTCGACAGCTTCGAGGTTGATGCTGGCGTCTTCGCGGATGGCGGTATGGGGGCAGCCGCCGGTTTCGACGCCGATGATGCGGTCGGCGGCCAGCGCTTCGTTGCGCACCAGGAACTGCGCGTCTTCTTCGGTGTAGATGTCGTTGGTGACGACGGCGAGGTTGTAGCGCGCGCGCAGCGACTGGCACAGGGCGAGCGTCAGCGCGGTCTTGCCGGAGCCGACGGGGCCGCCGATGCCGACGCGCAGGGGCTGGGAACGATGGGTCATGAGCGGAACAGTCTCGTGTATTGGGTTTCGTGACGGCTGCAGGCGATGGCGAACGCCGGCAGGAAATTGGCGGTAGCGTCGAGCGGGCAGGCAGCCGCCGCCTCGGCAAATTGTGGAATGCGTTCGCCCAGCGCCAGCAGCATGCGCTGGCCCGCGGTCTGCCCGAGCGGGACGGCTTTGACGGCGGCCATGACCTGGTTCTCGGCCCACGCCCACAGGTAGCCACCGATGGCATCGCGGACGGGAATCGACCAGGCCGCAGCGGCGCAGCTCCAGGCCAGCGGAAAACTCGGCTGGCTGAAGCCGGCCCTGGTGGGCGCGGTAAAACTGCCCAGATCGGTCAGCAGGCGCGCCAGCGAATAGCCCATTTGCAGGGTTTCTGCGCGTAGTTCCGCGCTTTCGCGGCTGGCGATGAATTCGGCGTCGAGTTCGGCCAGCCTTGTCATGTCACTGTGCTCCCAGGCGGCCAGCATGTGTGCCAGGTAGACGGCTTCGAACCGCGCCAGGCCGAATTGCAGGCAATCGCTGATCCAGTTGAGTGCGCCGGCTTCGTTTTTGATCGTGCCGGTTTCCACCGCCCATTCCAGACCCTGCGAATAACTATAGGCGCCCACCGGCAGGGTCGGGCTCACCAGATGCAGCAGGCGAATCAGGGCGGGGCTCATCGGCGGCCGAGCAGCATCATGTCGTGGATGCGCGGGCCGCGCCCTTCGCCGTCGGCGCTGTGGCCATGCGGGTGGGCATGGCCACCGTGGCCGCCATAGGCGCCGCTCTCGGGCTCGAACGGCGCTTCGGTCTCGACCACGTCCAGCCCCAGACCGCGCACCATGTCGCCCAGCACATGGTCGCGCGCAAAGCGCACCAGGCCGGGCTGCAGTTCCACCGCCACATGGCGGTTGCCCAGGTGGTAGGCGGCGCGCGCCAGCAGGTGCGCGTCGCTGCTGTGCACGTCCATCACCTGTTCCGATGCGGCCATCACTTCAACCACGCGGCCATCGTTGGCCAGCAGGCGGTCGCCGGCGCGCAACACTGCGCCGCGTTCGAGAAACAGGCCGGCCTCTTCGCCGCTGGCCAGCCGGGTGCGCAGGCGACACTTGCAGCGAAGTTCGAACGGCAACTGCAGTTGCTCGGTGGCCGCTGCGTTATCGGGAGCACGTTGTTCGATCAGGATCATGGTCAGAATAAAAAGTAGCGTTGCGCCATCGGCAGTTCGGTGGCCGGTTCGCACACCAGCAGCTCGCCGTCGGCGCGCACCGCATAGGTTTCGGGGTCGACCTCGATCACCGGCGTAGCGCTGTTGTGCAGCATGTCCCGCTTGCTCAAATTGCGCGTGTTTTTCACCGCGATCAGCGGCTTGACGAGATTGAGCGCGGCCACTTCGGGGTTGTCCAGCGCCGCCTGCGAGACGAAGGTGACGGCGGTTTTGAGCCCGCCGCCGAAGCTGCCGAACATGGGCCGGTAATGCACCGGCTGCGGCGTGGGGATGGAGGCGTTGGGGTCGCCCATCGCCGCCGCCGCGATCATGCCGCCCTTGACGATCAGGCTCGGCTTGACGCCGAAGAAGGCTGGCTTCCACAGCACCAGATCGGCCAGTTTGCCGGGCTCGATCGAGCCCACTACATGGCCGATACCGTGGGTGATGGCGGGATTGATGGTGTATTTGGCGATGTAGCGTTTGACGCGGAAATTGTCGTTGCCCGCAGCGTCTTCCTTGAGGCTGCCGCGCTGCAATTTCATTTTGTGCGCCGCCTGCCAGGTGCGGATGATCACCTCGCCCACGCGGCCCATCGCCTGCGAGTCCGACGACATCATGGAGAACGCGCCGAGGTCGTGCAGGATGTCCTCGGCGGCGATGGTCTCGCGGCGGATGCGGCTCTCGGCGAAGGCGATGTCCTCGGCAATCGCGGCGTCGAGGTGGTGGCACACCATCAGCATGTCGAGATGCTCGTCGATGGTGTTCACGGTGAACGGCATGGTCGGGTTGGTGGAGCTCGGCAGCACGTTCGGCATCGACGCCGCGCGGATGATGTCGGGCGCGTGGCCGCCGCCCGCGCCTTCGGTGTGGAAGGTGTGGATGGTGCGGCCCTTGAACGCGGCCAGCGTGGTTTCCACAAAGCCGGATTCGTTGAGCGTGTCGCTGTGGATCGCCACCTGCACGTCCATCTCGTCGGCCACCGCCAGGCAGTTGTCGATCGCCGCCGGGGTGGTGCCCCAGTCCTCGTGCAACTTGAGACCCATCGCCCCGGCGCGCACCTGTTCGCGCAGCGGCTCCGGCTGGCTGGCGTTGCCCTTGGCGTAGAAACCCAGGTTCATCGGAAACGCGTCCGCCGCCTGCAGCATGCGCTGGATATGCCACGGCCCCGGCGTGCAGGTGGTGGCGAAGGTGCCGGTGGCCGGGCCGGTGCCGCCGCCGAGCATGGTGGTCACCCCGCTCATCAGCGCTTCCTCGATCTGCTGCGGGCAGATGAAATGGATGTGGCTGTCGATGCCGCCCGCGGTGACGATCATGCCTTCGCCGGCAATGATCTCGGTGCCCGCGCCGATGGCGATGGTGATGCCCGGCTGCACGTCCGGGTTGCCGGCCTTGCCGATGGCGGAGATGGTGCCGCCCTTAAGCCCGATATCGGCCTTGATGATGCCGGCCACGGCATCGACGATGAGCGCATTGGTGATGACGGTATCGGCCACGTCGGCCGCCACGCGCTGGCCCTGTCCCATGCCGTCGCGGATCACCTTGCCGCCGCCGAATTTCACTTCCTCGCCGTAGATCGTGTGGTCGTGTTCCACCTCGATCCACAGTTCGGTGTCGGCCAGGCGCACCCGGTCGCCCACAGTGGGGCCGAACATTTCCGCATAGGCTTGCCGGCTGATGCTAACGGGCATGACGGTCTCCTGTTGGCCGGGTTAGCGACGCTTGGCCAGAATTCTGGCCGCAGTGCGGCGGCGGAAAAACCGTGCGCCTGCAACACCGACCACCACGGCAATCAGCGCCATGGCCAGATGATCCGGCTCGCTCAGCAGATGCGCGATGGCGTTCAGCATGCCGCCGTGGTGTTCACCCGGATGAGCGTAGGCAAACGAGGTCAACAACATCATGAGCAGTGCGGAAAATGTGTGTTTCATATCGATCTTTCCTGTTGTTAAAGGGAACCCATGATCCTGCCCTGAAAGCCGTACACCTTGCGCTCGCCCGCATAGGCCACGAGTTCCACCGTGCGCGTCTGGCCCGGCTCGAAGCGCACTGCGGTGCCTGCCGCGATGTTCAGGCGCATGCCGCGCGCCCGTTCACGATCGAATGCCAGCGCGGTGTTGGTTTCATGAAAGTGGTAGTGGGAGCCGACCTGGATCGGGCGGTCGCCCGTATTGGCCACTTCCAGCACATGCGTAGCGCGACCGACATTGAGTTCGATCTCGCCAGGCTGAATCTGCATTTCACCTGGGATCATGCGCCGCTCCTAAACGATGGGGTGGTGAACCGTGACGAGCTTGGTGCCGTCGGGAAAGGTGGCTTCGACCTGGATTTCCGGAATCATTTCCGGCACGCCCTCCATCACGTCCGCGCGCGCCAGCAGCGTGGTGCCGTAGTGCATCAGCTCGGCCACGCTGCGGCCGTCGCGCGCGCCTTCCAGAATGGCGGCGGTGATGAAGGCCACCGCTTCCGGGTAGTTGAGCGCGAGGCCGCGCGCGCGCCGGCGTTCGGCCAGCAGGGCGGCAGTAAAAATCAGCAGCTTGTCTTTCTCGCGCGGGGTCAGTTCCATCGTGTGTCTCTCAAGTGTTCCAGATGCGCGGCATCTGCGCGTCGCGCCCGACCAGGGCGGGACGCAGCAGCTGCCACAAGGCAAAAAACCAGTGCCGCGCGGCTTCCGACGCATGGCCCAGATAGCGCGCCACCAGCAGATCGGGCAGCAGCGTGATGCCGCCCTGCGCACCGCTTTCCAGCAGCGGCACCGCACAACAGGCGGCCAGCAATCCGGGGTCGATTTGCGGCGCGGCTGCCAGCAGCGTGCCGCTGACGCTGAAGCCCGCCAGCCCGGCCGCGGACGCCTGCAGGCCGGAGCCGCCGTCGAGCCGCCCACGTTCCAGCCAGAGCGGCTGGCCGCCGCGCTGCACCCGGGTGTCGAGCTGCAGCGCGCCCTGCGCAAAGTTCTCGCCGGAAGCGCGGCGCCCCAGGCAGAGGATGTCCATGCCGATGAAGCGCGCCGCCGCATCCAGTTCGATCCGGCTCTGCATGGCCGCGCGCGCCGCATCGAACACGATGCTCTCCTGCGGCAGCCATTCCAGCGTGGCGTCCGCGCCCACGGCAAAATCCAGCCGCTGCTTCGCCCAGGGGCCGGCGCTGCGATACCACTTGCCCGCGCCCGGCGTGGTGAGCAAGGCATGCGCGCCGGTGTCCACCTTCACGGCGATGTTCAGTTCGTCGCCCCCGGCGATGCCGGACGGCGGATGCAGCACGATGACATGGCAGACGCCCTCGCCTTCCGGATAGAGCGCTTTCTGCACCCGCAGCGGGCCGACATGTTCGCGCCGCGTCAATATCGTGGCGGCGTCGCGCCGCTGGAAATCCAGCGCCAGACGGGCATGCCAGGTTGGGGCAAGCGCTACGTCAAGGGGGCGAGCGGCGAAATTCATCGCCGCATCATACCGACAGCAATTCCCTCACCCGATGAAAAAGGGGCGTCAGTCTGTTTTTCATGACGTGATCAAAGCCTAATGACTAATCATCCAGGGCCGCTTGCCAGGAAAACTTTTCTCTCCGCTTGGCGCGGTAAACGTGGCTTTCGACTTGCTGCTACCGCACCCGCAGCCAGGACCATGAACATGCTTGGTCCCGCTTTGCGAAGCGAGGCGAGGTTCGTGCTGCGCACGTTCATTCGTGGCGTGGGCAAGTCGGCGGTCGGCCGACATACCGGAGAAGGCCGGAGGCGTGATCCACGCGCGAGCGGAGAGTGCGGCGCATCCGGGACAGGGCGCAGGCGTCGCCGACTCGCTCATGGGGCGCATGGCGCTGAACGGGCCGCACTCAGGACAGAGGTATTCGTAGATCGCCATCGCCGTGACCTCAAAGATCGGGGGAAAGGGGCATGTCGATGCCACCCATGTCATGGATGACCGGACCGCTGGCGTTGGGCATGATGTCGAACTCGAAGATGTCGGTTGGCAACCACAGCGTCGCGCAGGCGTTGGGGATGTCGACGACGCCGCTGATATGACCCTGAACCGGCGCGGTACCGAGAATCGAATACGCTTGCGCCTTGCTGTAGCCGAACTTGGTCAGATATTCGATGGCGTTCAGGCACGCTTGGCGGTAGGCGACGTGGACGTCGAGGTAATGCTGCTTGCCCCACTCATCAACCGAGATGCCTTCGAAGATCAGGAAGTCGTCGTACTTGGGCGTGATCGGGCTCGGTTTGAAGATCGGATTCTTGATCCCGTATTTCGCCATGCCGCCCTTGATCAGGCTCACCCGCAGGTGCAGCCAGCCGGCCATTTCGATCGCACCGCAGAAGGTAATTTCACCATCGCCCTGAGAGAAATGCAGGTCGCCCATTGACAGACCGCCGCCCTTCACATACGTCGGGAAGAAAATCCGCGAGCCGCGCGACAAATCCTTGATGTCGCAGTTGCCGCCGTGTTCGCGCGGCGGCACGGTGCGCGCGCCCTCGGCGGCGGCCTTGTCGCGCGCCTCGCCCTTCATCTTGCCCATGTGCGCGCTCTTGGTGGTTGGCGGCGCGCCGAGCGGCGGAACGCGGTCGGGCTGGGTATTGATGAAGTCGACTTCGCGGGTGTTCCAGGTGTCGAGCATCGCCCGGTCGGGCAGGCAGCCGATGAGGCCAGGGTGGATCAACCCGGCGTATTTCACGCCCGGCACGTGACGGGATTCGGTGAACATGCCCTTGATGTCCCAGACCGATTTTTGCGCGAGCGGGAAGTGGTCGGTCAGGAAACCGCCGCCGTTCTTCTTCGAGAAGAAGCCGTTGAAACCCCACAGGCTATCGGGCTTGGCGCCGATATCGAGGATGTCGACGACCAGCAGGTCGCCCGGTTCGCAGCCTTCGATGCCGATCGGCCCGGACAGGAAATGCACGGTGGTGAGATCGATGTCGCGCACGTCGTCGGCGGAATCGTTGTTCTGGATGTAGCCGCCGGTCCAATCGTAGGTTTCGATGACGAAGTCGTCACCCGGCTTGACCCACGCAACGATGGGAATGTCAGGGTGCCAGCGGTTGTGGATCAGCTCGTTGTCGTAGGGCGACTGCTTGAGGTCGACTTTAATGAGGGTTTCAGGCACGGCGGGTCTCCTTGGATTGAACGGTTGGAACGAACTTAGACGGACAGGAACTGCTTGATGTGGGCGGCGTCGGTATCGGCACGCGAGGTTTCATGCACCAGCCGTCCGCCTTCGATGACGAGCAGCCGGTCGGCAACGTCCATCGCGAACGACAGCACCTGCTCCGAGACGACGATGGTGATTTCACGCATCTTGCGGATCTCGTTCAGGGCTTTTGCGATGTCCTTGATGATCGACGGCTGGATGCCTTCGGTCGGTTCGTCGAGCAGCAAAACCTTGGGGTTGGTCACCAGCGCGCGGGCAATGGCGAGTTGCTGCTGCTGCCCGCCGGAAAGGTTGCCGCCCTTGCGGCGACGCATGTCCCACAGCACGGGAAACAGCGCGTAGATTTCTTCCGGAACCAACTTGTTTTTGGTGTGCGTCATCCCGGTTTCGATGTTCTCCTCGACCGTCAGCGTCGGAAAGATCATCCGCCCCTGCGGCACATAGGCGATGCCCTTGGCGACACGCCTGTAACTCTCGTCCCCGGAGACATCATTGCCGTCGATGGCAATGCGGCCGGACTTCAAGCCGAGAATGCCGATCAGCGACTTGAACAGCGTCGTCTTGCCCATGCCGTTGCGGCCCATGATGGCGACGGTCTCATTCCTGTTTGCGGCAAACGAGATGCCATGCAGCGCCTCGCTTTGCCCGTAGCTCACCACCAGATCGTTAACTTCCAGCATGACGATTTCCTTTCAATGGCCCAGATAAACGTCGATGACGCGTTCGTCCTTCTGCACCTGTTCCATGGAGCCTTCGGCGAGGATTTTTCCCTGGTGCATGACGGTTACCTTGTGCGCGATGCGCTTGACGAACTCCATGTCGTGTTCAATCACGATCACCGAACGGTTCTGGCAGATGCGTTTCAACAATTCGGCAGTGAGGTCGCGTTCGCGTGCGCTCATCCCGGCGATGGGTTCGTCGAGCATCAGCAACTCGGGATCCTGCATCAGCAACATGCCGATTTCGAGCCACTGCTTTTCGCCGTGCGAGAGCAGGCCGGCTTCCATGTCGAGCTTGGTGGCCAGGCCGATTTCTGTCGCCACTTCCTGCACGCGGCTACTGACGTCATCCGTGCATTTGAATGCCAACGCACCGAACACACCCCGTCCGCGCGGAAACGACACTTCCAGGTTCTTGAACACCGGCAGGTTTTCGTAGATCGACGGCGTCTGGAATTTGCGACCGATGCCCGCACGCACAATCTTGTGTTCAGCCTGCCCGAGCATTTCCTCATTCTTGAACTTGATGCTGCCGCCGGTCGCGCGGGTCTTGCCGCAGATCAGATCAAGCAGCGTCGTCTTGCCTGCGCCATTGGGGCCGATGATGACGCGCAGCTCGCCGCGGTCGAGGTAGAGTGTCAGTGTGTCGATTGCTTTGAAGCCATCGAACGAAACCGAAAGGTCTTCGATCGCAAGGACAAAATCGGTATTGCTCATACAAGTTCTCCTTAGCTGCGGTCAGCATTCTTCACGTGTGAGGCCGGGCGGCAGTGCGTCAAGCGTCGTGGCTGCCGGGTGCTGCGCGGGCGCATCGACCGGTGCCGCTGCGGTCGGTTTGCGTTTGCCGATGCGCGGCTTGACGTAGGTTTCGTAGAGGCCGGCAAGGCCGTTGGGAAACGCCAGCACGACGCCGATGAAGAGCGCAGCCATCAGGTACAGCCACAATTCAGGGAAACTTTCCGAGAAATAGGTCTTTCCTGCGTTGACCAGCAGGGCTCCATACACCGCGCCGATCAGGCTCATGCGGCCGCCGACGGCAGCGAAGATGACCATTTCGATACTCGGCACGATTCCGACCAGCGACGGTGACATGAAGCCGACCTGGAGCGTAAACAGCGCCCCCCCGATACCGGCCAGCATCGCCGACAAACAGAACACAAAAACCTTGAACATCGATACGTCGTAACCGGAAAAACGTACCCGGTCTTCCTTGTCGCGCATCGCCAGCAGCAAGGTGCCGAGCTTGGAGCGCTGAATCCAGCCGCAGACGAGGATCGCCGCCAGCAGCAAGCCAGCGTTCACAAAATAGAGAATGACCTTGGCGCTGTCGGTGCGGATGTCCCAGCCGTTGAGTGTTTTCAGGTCGGTGATGCCATTGACGCCGCCGGTGTAACCCTGCTGGCCGATGATGAGCACCGTCAGGATGAGCGTGACCGCCTGCGTGATGATCGCGAAGTACACGCCACCGACGCGGCGCTTAAACATGGCATAACCGATGACAAACGCCAGAATCGCCGGCACCAGCGCCACCGCGAGCAGCGTGAATGACAGGTGTTCAAACGGCACCCACCAGATCGGCAGCGCAGTGAGCTGGTTCCAGTCCATGAAGTCGGGAATGCCGGGAGTCGATTGAATTTTGGTGGTGATCGGGTCGGACGCTTCGAGCTTCAGGAACATCGCCATGCAGTAACCGCCCAGCCCGAAGAACACGCCCTGCCCCAGGCTCAGGACGCCGCCGTAGCCCCACAACATCACCAGGCCGATGGCGACAAAGCCGTAAGAAAGGTACTTGCCGACGAGATTGAGACGGAAGTTATCGAACAGTAAAGGAAAGACAACGAGCAGCAGGCAGGCGAGCAAGAGCCAGCTCGCGAGTCCATGTCGTTTGAACCAGGTGGTGGGGATCATGCGTTTCTCCGGTTTAGCGACGAATCTTGGAGGCGAACAGCCCTTGCGGACGGATCATCAGAATGATGACGATCAGCAGCAGGGTGAGCACTTTGGCCATCGAGCCCGAGATAAAGAACTCGGCGATCGACTGTGTCTGCGCGATGCCGAACGCCGATGCGACTGTCCCCAGCAGGTTCGCCGCGCCACCGAAGGTGACGACGAGGAAGGCA
>MGZO01000052.1:1112-10126 GCA_001802655.1 Hydrogenophilales bacterium RIFOXYD1_FULL_62_11 | reverse complement strand
CAGCCGATGGCAAAGGTGAGACGGTCAGTGCGCTTGGTGTTGATGCCGACCGCGTTCGCCATCGCACGATTGGCGACGGTGGCGCGCACCTTCAATCCCCAGTTTGAGCGGTACAGCGCGAGCAGGACGAAACCCGTCACCAGCAGCGTAACCACCATCACGAACAGGCCGTTGATCGGAATATCGAGCCCCTCGGCGGGCGACCAAGAACCGAGCAGCCACTCAGGCAATGTCGGACTGACTTCGCGCGCGCCGAACACCGACCGAAAGGTCTGCTGCATCGCGAGCGACAAGCCCCAGGTGGCAAGCAGGGTGTCGAGCGGCCGTTTATATAAATGCCGGATCAGCGCCCACTCGGCGATCCAGCCGACGATGAAGGCGAAGACGAAGGCGAGCAGAATCGCAAACGGAAAATACTCTTCCAGGAACGATGGCACGTAACGCTCGGTGAGCGTTGACGCCAAGTAAATGGTGTAGGCACCGATGGTCATGAATTCGCCGTGCGCCATGTTGATGACGCCCATCTGGCCGAAGATGATCGCCAGTCCCAAGCCCATCAGCAGCAGCACGGAAAACAGGCTCAAGCCTGCAAACCCCTGCATCATTGTGATGTTGAAAATATCGGTCATCGACATGACTCACTCCCATCATTAAAAATGTGCGCCGCGAATTCGCGGCGCACGGGTGCTTACTGATAACCCTTGGGGAAAGGGTTGGGTTCGATCAATGCGGGGGACTCGGCGACGACCTTGAACTGGCCGTTGAGTTGCGCCTGGCCGATGCGCGCCTTGCTCCACAGGTGATGGTTGGGGTGAATCTTCACGTAGCCTTCTGGCGCGGTTTTCAACTCGATCCCCGCGGATGCCGCAGCGATCTTGTCGACATCGAAGCTGCCCGCTTTTTCGACCGTGGCCTTCCATAACCACGGCCCCAGATAGGCCGCCTGCGTCACATCGCCGATCACCGCATTCGGTCCGTACTTGGCCTTGAAGGCTTTGACGAAGGCGATGTTGTTTGGATTGTTCAGCGACTGGAAATACTTCATGCTCGAGTAGAAGCCCTCGACGTTTTCGCCGCCAATGCCGAGCACTTCATCTTCCGTCACCGAGATCGTCAGCAGGAACTGCTTCTTGGCATTGATGCCAGCGGCTTTCAGCTGCTTGTAGAACGCGACGTTGGAACCGCCAACGACCGCGCAATAAACACAGTCTGGTTTCTTCAGCTTGATCTTGTTGATGAGGGAGTTGAAGTTGGTGTGGCCGAGCGGGTAATACTCTTCGCCGACGATGCTGCCCTTCTGGAAGTTTTCGACGTGCTTGCGCGCGATTTTCATCGAGGTGCGCGGCCAGATGTAGTCCGATCCGACAAGGAAGAACGTTTTGGCCTTCTTCTCCTTCTTCGCCCAGTCCAGTCCCCAGATAATCTGCTGGGTCGCTTCCTGTCCGGTGTAGATAACGTTCTTCGACTGCTCCAGACCTTCGTAGAAAGTCGGGTAGTAGAGCATGCCGTTTTCCTTCTCAAACACCGGCAACACCGCCTTGCGCGACGCCGACGTCCAGCAACCGAAAACCGCCGCAACGTGATCGCTCACCAGTAATTTGCGCGCCTTTTCTGCGAAGGTCGGCCAGTCGGACGCACCGTCTTCCTTGATGACCTTGATCTTGCGGCCGAGCACGCCGCCCATCGCATTGATCTGGTCAATCGCCAGCTGTTCGGCCTGGATGGAACCGGTTTCCGAAATCGCCATGGTGCCGGTCGCCGAGTGCAACTGGCCTACCGTGACTTCGGTATCGGTAACCGCGAGTTTCGTCGTATTGACCTTGGCGGTCGGCGGCGGTGCACCGAAACCCAGCCGGGGCAAGCCGACCAGCGGTAGCGCGGCCATGCCTTGAAGGATTCTGCGCCGGGTTAAAAGCGGATCGTGGGGTTCATCGAAATCGGACATCTGGGGCTCCTGTCAGCAGTGAATAAAGTCGTCTCGACTGGCGGTTTGAATCATGTTTTCCGCCAACGTGAGGACACCTTACTGACAATGAAGAGCGATCGAAATACGTAAGATGACGCATAGGCGAGCGGACGGTAAAGCGCATCGAGTTGGCCCGAACTGACTGATGGGAATCGACTGCAAATCCCTCATCCCAGCATCGTTCCTGCCATGCAACGCAAGCAGCCCGTTTGACCTTGAAAACCGCCCCGCTAGCCTGATCCAGCGCGACGGTCACCCGAACAATGCCCTCATCAAGTCCGATTCCGTCCCCGTCGAGTGGGGCAAGACCACGGCCTTGCTGGCGCAGAATGACATCAACGCGCGCTGGACGAAGCAAGGCGGGCAGCAGGATGAAAGCGGGAGGCGTGGCAGGAAAAGATCGGCAACCTGAACTGACCTGGCAGTCAGGTACCGTCAAAGCGGGACAACTGTCAGATCAGTTCTGAACGTCTACACCCGATGCTCTGATGGCGTGCGTTTAGTACGCGCTTGCGCCCAGCAGGCACCCTGCCGGTACGTCGCCCCGGCTTGGTGCGCGCAATCCCGCAGCCTGGCGCACCCGTTGCAGGTGACGCCATTTGCTGCACGGGCCGATTAGCGGTGGCGTGGCGTGCTCTGGTTGGGAATGCCGTCGATCGGGCATTCGTCGGTGCCGATGGTCGGGCGAGTGACCGCCTCGGCCATGGCGCGCGCGGCTTCGGGATCGTTGACCCAGGTGCGGTAAAACGAATACGGCATCTCGGCAACGCCGCGCTCGCCATCGCCGGAGTTGATGACGCCGGTGTAGCCGCGGTGCAGGAGCTTGAACAGATGGTTCTGCGACTGACCGTTGCGGCGCGCATCGCGGATCAGCGACATCGACAACTCGGCGTACTGGATGCCGTTTTCTTCCTCGCCGCACTCGCCGAGCGTGCGGCCGTCGAAGCCGACAATGGCCGAATGGCCGAAATACGAATACACGCCGTCGAAGCCGCTGGCGTTGGCGACCGCGACGTAGACGTTGTTCATCCACGCCATCGTTTTGGACACCATCACCTGCTGCTCCTTGGCCGGGTACATATAGCCCTGGCAGCGCACGATCAGTTCGGCGCCCTTCATCGCGCAGTCGCGCCAGATTTCCGGATAATTTCCGTCGTCGCAGATAATCAGGCTGACCTTGAGTCCCTTGGGACCTTCAGAGACATAGGTGGAGTCGCCCGGATACCAGCCCTCGATCGGGCACCACGGCATGATCTTGCGGTATTTCTGCACGATCTCCCCCTGGTCGTTCATTAATATCAGGGTGTTGTACGGAGCCTTGTTCGGGTGGCTCTCGTGGCGCTCGCCGGTCAGTGAAAACACCCCCCATACCTTGGCTTTGCGGCAGGCTTCGGCAAATATCTCGGTTTCCTCGCCAGGCACGGTCGACGCGGTCGCGTACATCTCGTCGCGGTCGTACATGATGCCGTGGGTACTGTATTCGGGAAAAATGACAAGGTCCATTCCCGGAAGGCCGGACTTCATCCCGACGACCATGTCGGCGATGGCTCGGGCGTTGGCGAGCACCTCGGCGCGCGAGTGCAGGCGCGGCATTTTGTAGTTTACGACTGCGACGCCGACGCAATCGCGGCTGCTGGAAATATCTCCGTGTCTCATCTCTTCTCCAAATAGACTTGCCGGCGTCATGCCGGGTTTCGGTTGATGATGGTAGGGGTTAGTACTGTCCAGGCGAATACGCAATTCGACGTAAGCCGGACATGCCTGCCACGCAAACGATGGAACGCTTATTGCATGATCAAGACGATCAGATGCCGGACAGGGAATGCAGGATGCCGACCTTGATGGGATCGGCGGAGAGGGCTGACAGGCCAGCCAGGCCCGACAATGTCAGCGGGCTTGAGGCACGGTCAATTTCAGGAATTCACGACGGTTTGCGAGGTGAACTTCTGTTGAAAAAAGGAAACTGCAATCTGGCTTTAAAGCATCGACACGATGGGCGCAGCGCGGGGCCGCACCCATCCCGCATCATTAGAACTGGACCTGCAGTGCGACGCTGATCGCATCCACGTCGCTGGCACCGGTCACGTCCGTGTTGGAGTAAACCGTGCTCACCTGGGCGTTGTAGCCATCGATGATGTAGTTCACGCCGACGTCGTAACGCTTGGTGTCGATGTCGTTGTCGGGGCTGAATTTCTGGTAGCGGACAAACGGCTGGAACTGCCCCCAACCCACTTTCTGGTCGAAGATGTAACCAACGCCGGCGGAGTAGGCCGTGCCTTGCTCGCTGAGAAAGACATCGCTGGTGTCGTAGTCGTAACCCGCCGCCTCGATCGACAGCGCGCCCGGGCCCACCCCTTTTTTCTCCATCAGGAAGTCGATGCTGTAAGACGCGTAATCGCCCGTTGCGGTGGTCGAATAGGCCCCGTTTTTCTGGCTCCTGCCGGCAATGCCGAATGCCAGAATGTCCTTGCTGCCCAGGTAGTTCCCGGTGCCGTAGTAGCCCGGCTCAGCGTCCCAGAAGTCGACCTGCACCCGCCCGGCATACATCAGGCCATCCGAGCCGGTGCGCGTACCGAGCGTGACCGGAGCAATCTGGAACGCGGTATTGCCTTCGAACGCGCCAAACGCGTAGGCCAGCTTGCCGCCCATCAGGCTGCCGACGACCGCGACGCCGTCGTCACGCCCGATGTGGCCGCCGTTGTAGCCGTAGCGTGAAGCGATGCCCGCCCAGTAGCCGCCCCCCAGCGAATAGTAAGGGCCGGCCATGTTGGCGCGGTCGCTGGGCGACAGGAAACGGCCCGCCCAGATCGTCAGCTCAGGCGCGATCGCAAACTGGACGTTCGCATCGATGACCTGGAAACCCTGGCCCGCGATATCCTTTTCGGTGTTGAGCATGCCCTTGATGTGCTTGTTCAGGGAGCCGGACAGATAGATGCGGGCGCTGTCCAGGCTGAAATCCTGCGAGTTGGACGTGCCGTTGGGCGCTGCGTTTTCGACGCTGCTGAAACTGCTGCGCATGCCGAACCCGACACTGATGGATTTGTCTTCACCAAAGGTGATCGTGCCGCCCGCGTGAGCGCTCATGGCCGGCAGCATGACCGCCGCAGCAATGGCCGTAAGCAACTGGCCTTGTTTAAACTCAAATGTCATTTCAACTCCCCGTTGATTAAAAAATCGCACCCGACCGGCAGTGCCGACCGCACCTTGACTGCCCGAAACGCATTCAGCTTTTTGAACACGGTCTCAGGTTATCGACGGCCCGCGAGGAGGGAAATAAGTCATCTTACGTATGCGGTTAAGGGACTGATTTATCGATTGGATGTTAGATTTTCGGCATCGAAACACGACCCTGGAAGAGCCCATGAACACGACGCAGCATGTCACCCGAAACCGATATATTCGCAGCGGCTGCAGCCTGCTGCTGGCCGCACTGCTGTCGAGCGGCTGCGGCGAACTGGCCTACAAGCGCGGCGCCAGTGCGGGCGATCTGGAAGCCGCAAAAAAGTCCTGCCAGGCGAACGCGGGCGATGCGGCAGCGGTGGAAAAATGCATGGCCGACAAGGGATGGGCCATTCAGAATCTGGACAAGATGGAGCCGCTGGATGATGCCGACCCGGTGGTCGAAGCCAGCGCCCTGCCCAGCAACCAGCGAATCGAAAATGCAGCCAGTCTCCCGGCCTCCGGGCCGGCAGCATCACCGGCCGCGGTCAAGAAGGCCCCCGACCTGCTGGATACCTTCAAGGTCAGCTCGTGGTGGAAAACCGGCAGCGGCGCAGCAAGCCTGCAGGCGGATACGGAAGCCTGCGTGGCCCGCTTGGGCGAAGCCCACCGGCCCGACCCTCAAACCCAGATGGTCACGCGCGGCCTGCTGCTGTGCATGAAGGAAAAAGGCTGGAGCGGGCTGCGCGCGAAGTAGCGATGGGCTGGCGTGTTCTTGAGGGCATGGCGACCCGCATCAGGCAGGGCCAGGCTTGAGCTGGCAAAACATACAGATTGGCTTTGCCCGTTATCGACCCGCTTCGCCGCTGAGGCTGGCGTTGTCGGGTGGCAGCTTCTCGGCCGAAGCCGACCTTGAGCCTCAGGTCAGACTCGGTCAGCCATGCATCGGTTACCTGCCACTCAGCCGCAAGCCGTGATGAATGACAGCTTCTTGACCTCGTGAACGCGAACTCCCGACCCACTTCTGCCAGTCAACCCATCATAGGCGCAATGGCAAGTATCCGATGCAGATTCAAGGCAACAGCCTTGAATAGTCACCCGAACGTCATTGATGGACTAGCGCCGTTTCTTGAATGGGCAATAACAGTTGACGGACGATGTTGGAGAGAAAAGACTGGAAACCGCGGCAAGACTTACGATATCAAGAAGCGGCTGCATGTGCGCCCAGTGAGGGCGTTGGCCACACGCAGTCTTCGGGTTGGGCCTCCTAGACGCGTTCGATAAAGAACTCGAACTCGTTGTTCGCTTGGGCGCTAGCGAGGAGCTTGTTGCCCGTTTGCCGCGCAAACGCATCGAAGTCCTTTACCGATCCAGGATCCGTTGTTACGACCCGCAAAACCTGCGTCCCGGCCATATCAGCAAGCGCTTTCTTGGTCCGCAGAATCGGAAGGGGGCAGTTCAACCCGCGCGCATCAAGTTCCTTGTCAAATTTCATGGTTTTTCCTTCGTTAATAAAATGAATCAGAGACGATTTGAAAAGCGGCGCCTCACCCCGCTACTGAACTACTGTTGTCGATGATCTTGATTCGCCAGGCCGTTCCCATGTCCTCCCAGAACGCAAGCTGGAGCGAAAGCATCGCCACGCCTTCGACATACCGGGCATTGCTGAGGGCACCACAGTCCTTCGGAACGTATCCCGTTGCCTCGATCAGCGACCGGGCAACATCTTTCGCACTGTCGTGGTCACTGCAGTACATGATCTGAGCGGGCCCCCATAGAAATCCTGGTTCGGAAAATTGTCTGCGGTAATCATGTTGAATGCTTTGACGACCCTGGATTGCTGGACATGGGAAGCAAGCTGCTCGGCTGCCGAGTCATTCCCGCCGACCCTACCCCCCATGCCGGCAACGACTTCGAATCCCAAGGCAGGGTCTGGTCCGACCACTTCGTAGTCGCCAGCAAACAGAAAGTCTTCCTCGTTACCTGCAAGCTTGTTCATGATAGTTCTCGCATTGGTGACGATCCCTTGGCTCAGCTGGCCAAATCCAAATGAACTGTCTTGCGGTTCCCGCCGAAAATTTCCCAGTGGACGATTTCTTCGTGCGGCCGGCGCTGCTGACGCGGCAGGTTTCTGTCTGCCGATTCCCCGACCGCAATAAGCATGGTGATGATGTATTCATCAGGAACCTTGAGTAGCCCACGAACCCCAGCGGGGTCGAATCCGATCATCGGGAGCGTTGCGAGGCCCATCCCGTGTGCGGCCAGCATGAAGGTCATCGCCGCGAGAGATGCACCACCGACGGCATGCTCGATCTTTCGAGCTTCATCCGGGTAAACGACATCGACCGCGCCCATGTAGGCGTTCTTGGTTTGCTCGTCGATATAGCCATTGTCCTGGAACTGCTGCAGGATTTGCGCGTCGCGGCGGTGGGGGTTCTTGTCACCTAGCACAGCCACTACGGCTGCACAATCAACGACCTGCCTCTGGCCCCAGCAGAGGGGGAGGAGCTGTTCCTTACGGCCCTGGTCGTCAACGATGACAAAGTCCCAAGGCTGAAAGTTGAACGAGGAGGGGCTTAAAGCCGTGAGTTCAAATAGCTTCGCCCATTGCTCGTCCCGCACCCTGGCCCCAGGGGCAAAGTAGTGAACGGAACGTCGGCCTCTGATGGCCTCTTCAAGGCTGAGATCGGCTTCTACGGGTTTACGTTGGACTGCTTCCATTTCAAAATCCTCCAAGTTTAGGTGAAAGCCCATTAAACACTAAAGTAAATGAACGTTCACTTATAATGAATGAGTAACTTTTAATGTCAACCAAAATAATCGTTAAAATGTCAAACTCACAGATATGTAATTGAATTTACGTATACTATTAAAATATAAATAAACGTTCATATGGCGGAGAGTTTTAAAATGAAACCGAAATTGAAGGCTGGTCAACGCCGGGCCGAAATCATGGAACAATCAAAGAGGCTGTTTGCACGCTTGGGCTTGCACGGAGTGTCGGTCAACGAGATTGCAGAAGCGTGCAAAGTGAGTCCGGCTGTCCTCTATCAACACTTTCGATCCAAGGAAGCGTTGTATGAAGAGGTGATCAACGATTTGGCTTGTGAACGCGAGGACTACGTTGACGCCGTCCTGTCTGGCCCATCGGACTTTGCCAATGTTCTCTACCGGATGACCGTCATATTTGTGAAGGGCCGAATCAGGGATGCTGACTCAGTCAGAATTGAGTTGCGATCATTGATCGACGGCGACGAGATACAAGAAAAGTTTTTCTCGAATCACTGGAAAGGTTTGTCTGAGTACATCGAACTAAGCCTCCAAGAAATGAAGGAGACTGGAACGATCAAGTCAATAGATACCCGTCTCGCCGTGCTGAGTTATATCGCGCTGGTACGGCAAGTGATGATCACCTTGAGCCTAGACGAGCAAGAAGGGAATGGGGGGGCGGGCGTGGAGTATTACGTCAAAGGAATTCTGAATATATTCTTGCGTGGAATCGAGTTGCCGACCCTAGACTGGTAAATATCCTCCGCTCACTGCAGCGATACCCTACCTTGAATGGCTAGTTGTGCTCGGCTGCCGTCCTTCACCACTGGCGCCGGTTACTCAGGTCGGGTGTAGTGTCCACGTCTGCAAGGGGCGAGACACCAGTTATTGAACGAAGCTGACGTCACGGGCAGCAATGGCCGACTTCCAGACGCGCATGATGATTACCCTGAGCGACTGATCCTGGCCAATTGCCATCAGGGAAATCCCGTCAAACCAGAACGCGCTCCGTTTCCGTTCAAGCCCTGAACGCAGTTCCGCTCAGGGCTTTTTCGTATCGGCCAGCGTTGGCAACTGCAGGCGCCGCATGGCCACGGCCGCCGCGGCGGTGCGGGTTTCC
>MGZO01000052.1:0-1105 GCA_001802655.1 Hydrogenophilales bacterium RIFOXYD1_FULL_62_11 | reverse complement strand
GTTTTTCGAACAGGTTTTCCAGGTGCTTGTTGATGGTGCGGTGGCTGATGCCGAGGATGTCGCCGATGTCGCGGTTGGTCTTGCCGTAGATCACCCAGTACAGCACTTCCGCTTCGCGCAGGGTGAGCCGGAAGGCTTCCACCAGCACCCGGGTCATGGCGGCATCGCTTTCCTCGTGGAGCACCAGCAGGCATTCCCCTTCTTCGGTCAGGCCGTGCAGGGCGCACACCATCCGCCCCTCTTCGCCCAGGATTTCCAGCGTGGCGGGTGGCGGCGGGCTGGCGATCGCGTTTTGCAGCCATGCGTGGATGCGGACGTCCAGCGGCTGCTGGTCCGGGCCGCCGTATTTCAGCAGCAGGCTGCGCGCCAGCGGGGTTTGCCAGAGCAGCGCGCCGTCGGTCGGCCGCATCGACACGCAGGCCTGTCCATACGCATCCAGCACGCTGCGCGCCTGCTGGGTCTGCCGGGCGCTCTGGACGTGGGCAGCGATGCGGGCCAGCACTTCGGAGGGGCGGATGGGCTTGGTGAGGTAGTCGGTGCTGCCCGCAGCAAAGGCGGCGACGACGTGCTCCGCTTCGGTCAGCCCGGTCATGAAGATGATGGGGATACGCTGGGTGTCGGCGTCGGCCTTCAGTTGTCGGGCCACTTCGAAGCCGTCCATGCCGGGCATCACGGCATCCAGCAGGATGACGTCGGGCAGGCTCTGGCGCGCACGCTGCAGGGCGCTTTCGCCGTTGGTGGCCACCAGTACGGCATAGCCGGCCTCGTCGAGGGCGTCGTACAGCAGGGAAAGGTTTTCGGGCACGTCGTCTACGATCAGGACGACATCCTCGTTCATGCGATCAATGGCTGACATCGGTGCTCTTTCGTAAAACTTCCTTCATTGCCTCGAACTGAAAACGCTGGGCCAGGCTGCGCATTACCCGCACGAATTCGCCATGCACGCCGCCAGCCAGGCGTTCGATCTCGTCAAGCTTGTCGAGGATGCCGCGCATGTAGCCGAGGTCGATCAGTTCATTCAACGCGGCCAGCTGCACTGGGTCGGGCGCGACGATGGCGGGTGCCGGCGCCAGCGCGGGCGCGACGGCGACGGGACGCTCCACCC
>MGZO01000051.1:16921-17098 GCA_001802655.1 Hydrogenophilales bacterium RIFOXYD1_FULL_62_11 | reverse complement strand
ATCGGCGACCGCGCGCTGCTGGACATGCTGCTGGCCGAGCATCGCCCGCGCGCAATCGTCAATTTTGCGGCGGAGTCGCATGTGGATCGCTCGATCCACGGGCCGGAGGATTTCATCCAGACCAATGTGGTGGGCACGTTCCATTTGCTGGAAGCGGTGCGCGGGCACTGGATGAAT
>MGZO01000051.1:6491-16685 GCA_001802655.1 Hydrogenophilales bacterium RIFOXYD1_FULL_62_11 | reverse complement strand
TCCCGCTGATGATCCTCAACGCCACGCGCGGCAAGCCGCTGCCGATTTACGGCGACGGCATGAACGTGCGCGACTGGCTATACGTCACCGACCATTGTTCGGCGATCCGCACCGTGCTGCAGGACGGCAAGCTGGGCGAGACCTACAACATCGGCGGCTGGAACGAGATGCCGAATATCGAGATCGTGAAAACGGTGTGCGCGCTGCTCGACGAGATGCGCCCCGATGCGGCCGGGCCTTATACGCGTCTGCTGACCTATGTGAAAGACCGCCCCGGCCACGATCGCCGCTACGCAATCGACGCTAGCAAGATTCACCAGGAACTGGGCTGGAAACCGGCCGAAACTTTCGAGACCGGCATCCGCAAGACGGTGCGCTGGTATCTGGACAACATGACGTGGGTGGAAAACGTCGCCAGCGGCGAATACCGCAAGTGGCTGGATACGAATTATGGGGAGCGGGAAGCGGCGAGCGGTGAGCGGTGAGCGGTCAGCCGCATGAGCGGTTACCCAACCAGACCCGATCCAGGTTAAGTCATTAATTAAATAAACCAGCAAACTGATTCACGGCCTGCACAGAAAAAATGAAAGAGACCGAATAACCATGACATCCAGCACCGCTCCCCGTTCCCCACTCCCCGTTCACCGAAAAGGCATCATTCTGGCCGGTGGTTCCGGCACCCGTCTGTACCCGGCGACGCTCGCCGTATCCAAGCAGCTGCTGCCGATTTACGACAAGCCGATGATTTACCACCCGCTCACCACGCTGATGCTGGCGGGGATCCGCGACATCCTGATCATCTCGACGCCGCAGGATACGCCGCGCTTTACGCAGCTGCTGGGCGATGGCAGCCAGTGGGGGATCAATCTTCAGTACGCGGTGCAGCCGAGCCCGGATGGGCTGGCGCAGGCGTTTGTGATCGGCGCGGATTTCGTTGGCAACGGGCCGAGCGCACTGGTGTTGGGCGACAACATTTTTTACGGCCACGAGATGACCGAAGACCTGCTTGCCGCCAGCGCAGAGGAAGCAGGCGCTACCGTGTTTGCCTACCGGGTACACGATCCGGAGCGCTACGGCGTGGTGGAGTTTGATGCCCATGGCCGCGCGATCAGCCTGGAAGAAAAGCCGGCGCAGCCGAAGTCGCACTATGCCGTGACCGGCCTGTATTTCTACGACAACCAGGTGGTGGACATGGCGCGCAACCTGAAGCCGTCGCCGCGCGGCGAGCTGGAGATCACCGACATTAACCGGATGTATCTCGATGCAGGCGCGCTCAAGGTGTCGATCATGGGCCGCGGCCATGCCTGGCTCGATACCGGCACCCATGAATCGCTGCTCGAAGCCTCGATGTTCATCGAGACGATCGAAAAGCGCCAGGGCCTGAAAATCGCCTGCCCCGAGGAAATCGCCTATCGGCAGAACTACATCTCGGCTGAGCAGGTGACCCGGCTGGCCGAGCCGCTGAAGAAGAATGCGTATGGGCAGTATCTGCTGAACATGTTGAACGAGCAGGTGTTCTGATGAAGGCGATTGAAACCCGTCTCCCCGGTGTGCTGCTGCTCGAACCCAAAGTGTTCGGCGACGCGCGCGGTTTTTTTCTGGAAAGCTGGAACCGCCAGACCTTTGCCGAGTTGGGGCTCAATCTGGATTTTGTGCAGGACAATCACTCACGTTCGAGCAAGGGCGTATTGCGTGGACTGCATTACCAACTCAACGATCCGCAGGGCAAGCTGGTGCGGGTGGTGAGCGGTTCTGTGTTCGATGTGGCGGTGGACTTGCGCAAGTCTTCACCGCATTTCGGGCAGTGGGTGGGCTATGAGCTGTCGGCCGACAACCAGCGCATGCTGTGGATTCCGCCGGGCTTCGGCCATGGCTTTCAGGTGCTGTCGGAAACGGCTGATTTCCTCTACAAGACCACGGCCTACTACGCGCCGCAGTGGGATCGCGGTGTGCGCTGGGACGACCCGGCGATTGGGGTGCAGTGGCAACTGGACTGTGCGCCTACGTTGTCGGCGAAGGATCAGGTGCTGCCGTTGCTGCAGGATGCCGAGGTATTCCCGTGAGCAAGCGTCCGCGCATACTGCTCACCGGCGCCAGGGGTCAGGTGGGCTGGGAGTTGCGCCGCACGCTCGCCAGTCTGGGCGAGGTGGTCGCACTGGACTCCCGAACCCTGAACCTGGCCGACGCCGATGCGGTGCGCCGCACGGTGCGCGAGATTGCGCCGGCCATCATCGTCAACCCGGCCGCGCATACGGCCGTGGACAAGGCCGAGAGCGAGCAGGAACTGGCGCATGCCGTCAACGCCATCGCCCCCGGCATTCTCGCTGAGGAAGCGGCACGACTCGACGCGCTGCTGGTGCATTACTCCACCGATTACGTATTCAACGGCAGCGGCGTCACACCGTGGCGCGAAGACGATGTCTGCGACCCGCTCAACGTCTACGGCGCGAGCAAGCTAGCAGGCGAGCGCGCAATTGCCGCCAGCGGCTGCCGCCATCTGATCTTCCGCACCTCGTGGGTGTATGGCGCGCGCGGCAGCAATTTTCTGCTCACCATGCGTCGCCTGATGCGCGAACGGCCCGAGCTGAAAATCGTCGCCGACCAGATCGGCGCGCCGACCTGGTGCCGCGATCTGGCCGAAGCCACCGCGCTGGTGCTGAGCCAGGTGTTGGCGTGCGGCTTCGATCAGTGGGGCGTGTATCACATGAGCAATGGCGGCGAGACCAGCTGGCACGGCTTTGCCGAGGCGATCCAGGCGCTCGACGAGTTCGACGAAACCTGCGCGCCGTCCCGCTTGCTTCCCATCCCCAGCAGCGACTACCCGACGCCGGCGCAGCGGCCGCTCAATTCACGCCTGAACAATGACCGCCTGGAGCAGGTGTTTGGCTTGCGCTTGCAGGACTGGCGGGCGGCGCTGGCGCTGTGCATGGAAGGTTGATGCGTTCTTGAGGAACGGGTGTTGCCAGGATCAGAGGCGACAATAAGAAACCATTCTGAAAATGGAGATGAAAATGGGGCACGTGTTGCAGGATTTGTGCATTGATCGATTCCCTGTCGAGGCATTCCTCGCTGAAGTGGAGCGGATGTTGCAAAAAGGGTCGTCAGCCATCCTGAAGCGTTTCCAGAAGGACTTGAGGGTGTTCGCAAGGCAGTCATCAAGCGCTTTCCTTACTCCTGTATTTCCGGGTTCGTGGTGAAGCCATCGTTGTGCTCGCGGTATTTCTTGGCGCGCGCAATCCAGCCGTATAGCGAACGCGTAAATGATGAGCGGTAGCGTCATCAGGTTTCAATTGTCAGGGGGTAGGCTGGATGGGATACCTATCACCCAAAATCAAAACAAGGGAGCGCTAAATTGAAAGTATTACTGACCGGCGGCGCCGGCTATATCGGTTCGCATACCGCAGTGGAATGTCTGGCTGCAGGGCACGAGGTGGTGGTGTTCGACAACCTGTCGAACAGCAGCGTGACATCGCTCGACCGCGTGGCGCAAATCAGCGGCAAGCCGGTGACGTTCGTGCAGGGCGACATTCGCGACCGCACCGCCTTGCGCCAGCTGTTCGATGACTACGCCATCGACGCGGTGGTGCATTTCGCCGGGCTGAAGGCGGTGGGCGAGTCGGTGGAAAAACCGCTGATGTACTACGACAACAACATCGCGGGCAGCATTGCGCTGTTCGAGGTGATGGCGGAGGCGGGGGTGAAGGCGGTGGTGTTTTCGTCGTCGGCAACGGTGTACGGCGACCCGGCGACGGTGCCGATTACCGAGGACTTTCCGCTGTCAGCGACCAATCCCTATGGCCGCTCCAAACTGTTCATCGAAGAAATCCTGGGTGACATCGCGTTGTCGGACAAGGCCTGGAACGTGGCGCTGCTGCGCTACTTCAATCCAGTGGGCGCGCACGAATCCGGCCTGATCGGCGAAGATCCGCGCGGCATCCCGAACAACCTGATGCCGTTTGTGGCGCAGGTGGCGGTGGGCCGGCGCGCGCATCTGAACGTGTTCGGCGGCGACTACCCGACGCCCGACGGCACCGGGGTGCGCGACTATATCCATGTGGTCGATCTGGCACGCGGACATGTGGCGGCGCTCAACAAGCTGCTGGGTCTGGGCGGCGTGAAAGTCTGGAATCTGGGCACCGGCTGCGGCGTGTCCGTGCTCGACATGGTGCGCGCGTTTGAAGCGGCCAGCGGCAAGCCGGTGCCGTATCAGATCGTGGCGCGGCGTGCCGGCGACGTGGCGCAGTGCTGGGCCGACCCGGCGCGTGCCGCGCAGGAGTTGGGCTGGCGCGCGGAATATGATCTGCCAAGGATGTGCGCCGATGCGTGGCGCTGGCAGGCGGGCAATCCGGACGGCTACGCCTGAGGACGGGCGCAAGGTTCAGGGTTCAGGGGTCAGGGGCCAGGAGGGCACGCCCTGTCTTGCGTCCGTGTCCCGCATTACAATTTGGCTTAATCCCGCCAGAACCGCTATGCCGCCGATCACCTTCGCCCTCATCCTGCTGAATGTCCTGATTTACGTGATGGGGCAATTCACCGGCCCCGACATTGTCCGCACCTTCGGCCTGTGGCCGCCAGGCTCGAGCGGCGCGTTCCATTATTGGCAGCTCATCACCTACAGTTTCCTGCACGGCTCGCTGCTGCATCTGGGATTCAACATGGTGGCGATCTGGATGTTTGGCGCCGAGCTGGAAAAACGCTGGAACGACCTGCGCTACCTGCTGACCTACCTGCTCAGCGTGGCGGTCGCCGCGATGACGCAGATCGCCGTCAGCGGTTATTTCCTGCACGCGACCGGTCCGGTCATCGGCGCCTCCGGCGGCGTATTCGGCCTGCTGCTGGCGTACGCGCTGTATTTCCCCAACCGCGTCATCACCCTGATTTTCCTGCCTTTCATCCAGATCCCCGCGCGCACCTTCGTGTTCGGCTACGGCTTGATCGAGCTGTTTCTGGGCGTCACCAACACCGCGGCAGGCGTCGCCCACTTCGCTCATCTCGGCGGACTCTTCGGCGGTTGGCTCGGGGTGCAGTATTTTCGTGGGCGCGGAATTTTCGGCCGGCGGAAATGAGAGGCAAGACGAAAGGGGCAAGATTCAAGATTCAAATGTCTTGCAACTTGAATCTTGAATCCTGCCCCTGTCTCATGAGCCGAACGAGTCAGCTGGCGCCCGCGCTGGCGACATGATGCGACAACATGCAGCGCTTAGTCTGGGCGGATTCGTTTCCACTTGACCAAGGGTTGTGCCATGCATCGTTTTAAACGTGTTCCGTTGTCTGTTGCGCTGGGAAGTCTGTTCCTGTCGGGTGCGCTGGTTGCAAACGCAGCATGGGCAGATGCCACGCCGCAAGGGTTGCCGTATGTGCAGGACTGGTCGAACACCAGCCTGATTACGGCGAACGATGACTGGAGCGGCGTGCCGGGCGTGATGGGCTATCGCGGCGATGCGCTCACCGGCGCAACCAACACCAACCCGCAATCGATTCTGGCTGACGGCACCGGCGTGCCGGACGTCAACGCCAACCAGACTGCGCCCAACAGCTTCGGCACCGGCGGCGTCGCCGAATTCGAACTGGCCGATCCGAGCATCGCGCTGACCGGTTCCGGCACCGCGGATGCGCCTTTCATCCTGTTGAACCTCAATACCAGCGGCTGGCAGGCGATCCAGGTCGGCTATCTGCTGCGCGATCTGGACGGCTCGGCCGACAACGCCGTGCAGCAGGTGGCATTGCAATACCGCGTCGGCGCCAGCGGCGACTTCACCGATGTGCCCGCCGCTTATGTGGCCGACGCCACCACGGCCAACCAGGCCACGCAGACCACACCGGTCAGCGTGACGCTGCCGGCTGCTGCCGCCAACCAGCCGCTGCTGCAGCTGCGCGTCATCACCAGCAACGCCGGCGGCAGCGACGAATGGGTGGGAATCGACAACCTTTCCGTGACCGGCACACCGGATGGCGGCGTGGTCAACCTGCCGATCGTGGCGACGTGCCCGGCGGGGCTGTCGGTCGTCGCGGCGGGGGCGGGCAGCGTGATGCTTGCCGCCCAGGACGCCGACAGCGTGGTCAACAGCGCAACGATCAGTGGCGGTGCGCTGGCCGGCATTTCGCTCGGCAGCTTCTCCGCCGCGACGGCGGACGGCGAGTCGGCCAGCGTGTCGCTCGACGTGTCGGGTCTGGCCGCAGGCAGCTACCCGGTGCAGATCAGTTTCGGCAACAACGAAGCGCAAACCACGACCTGTACGGTGACCGTGACGGCATCGGGCGTGACCCGCATTCCGGCGATCCAGGGCAGCGGCAGCGCCAGCCCGCTGGCCGGGCAAACGGTGACCACCGAAGGCGTGGTCACCCGGCTCAACAACAACGGCTTCTATCTGCAGGACGAAACCGGCGACGGCGATGCGGCCACGTCGGATGGCGTATTCGTGTTCACCAGCAGCGCGCCGACGGTGAGCGTGGGCGACCGCGTGCGGCTGACCGCAAAAGTCGTTGAATACAACACCGGCGCGGCGAGCAATGCGATGACGCTGGCCAATCCGCTGACTCAACTGACCACGGTAACCGGCTTGTCCGTGCTGGCCAGCGGTCTTTCGATTGCGCCGACACCAGTCGCGTTCCCCGAAGCGGTCGAGGGGGATCTGGAGCGGGTTGAGGGCATGCTGGTGGAGATCGCCACGCCGCTCACCGTGTCGCAGAATTATTTTCAGGGGCGTTACGGCCAGGTCACGCTCGCTGCCGAAGGCCGCCTGGTCAAGCCGACCAACCTGTATCCGGCCGGCAGCGTCGACGCGCAGAACCTGGCTGACGACAATGCGCGCCGCCGCATCATTCTGGACGATGGCACCAGTCTGCAGAATGCCAACCCCACCGCCTACATCGGCGACGACAACACCCTGCGCGCAGGCGACACACTGCCCGGTCTGGTCGGCGTGATCGACTATGGCCTCGCCACCAGCAGCAACACCGGCATCGCCGACTACCGCATTCATCCGGTGGCGCCGGTCAACTTCAGCCGCGCCAATCCGCGCAGCGCCGCACCGGATCCGCTGGGCGGCAATGTACGGGTGGCGAGCTTCAACGTACTCAACTACTTCACCACCTTTATCGACGGCACCACTGCCGACGGCCAGAGCGGCCAGGGTTGTACGCTGGGCGGCGCGGTGTCGGCCGGCAACTGCCGGGGCGCCAACAACGCCACTGAATTCGCCCGCCAGCGCGACAAGATCGTGGCGGCCATTGCCGCGATCGATGCCGACGTCGTGGGGCTGATGGAAATCGAAAACAACGGCAACATCGCGGTGAACAATCTGGTGGCGGCACTCAACGCGGTGATGGGCGCGGGCACCTACGCCAGCACCGATCTGCCCGTGGGCGGAACCGGCACCGATGCGATCCGTCAGGCGCTGATCTACAAGCCGGCGAAGCTGGCGCCGGTTGGCAGTGCGCAAAGCGACACCGACGCCATCCACAGTCGCCCGCCGCTGGCGCAAGTGTTCCAAGCCGCAAACGGCGAACGCTTCAGCCTCGTCGTCAACCACTTCAAATCCAAAGGCAGCTGCCCGGCCAGCGGCATCAACACCGACCAGGGCGACGGTCAGGGCTGCTGGAATGCCCTGCGCGTGGAGCAGGCGCAGGCCTTGCGCAGCTTTATCGGCGGCATCCAGAGCGGCATCGATGGCGACGTGCTCGTGATCGGCGATCTCAATGCCTATGGCCGCGAAGCACCGGTGCTGGACCTGATCGACAACGGATTCGAAGACCAGGTTTCGCGCTTCGACGCAGCAGGCTATTCCTATGTGTTCGACGGTGAAGCCGGCACCCTCGACCATGCGCTGGCCAGCGCATCACTCAACAGCCAGATCGTCGGTGCGCGCCACTGGCACATCAACGCCGACGAACCGGCGATCATCGACTACAACACCGAGTACAAGCAGCCCGCGTGTGCCACTTGCGGCCCGGATTACTACTCCGCCACGGCATATCGATCATCCGACCACGACCCGGTAGTGGTTGGCCTCAGCCTGCTGAAATCGCTGACCGGGACGAACGGCCGCGATGTCATCATCGGCACGCCGGGCGACGACGTCATCCGCGGCGGCATCGGCGCCGACACACTCACCAGCGGCGCGGGCAACGATGTGATCGTCTATGCCTCAATGCGCGACGCCGGCGACAGCGTGACCGACTTTGCGCCGGGAGTGGATCGTCTCGATCTGTCGGCCCTGCTGGCTAGCCTGGGTATCAACCAGGCCACGGCGCTCGCCAACGGCCATGTGCGCGTGGTTGCCGTCAGTGGGGGTGTCAGCGTGCAGATCGACGCCGACGGTATGGCCGGCAGCGCAGCGTTCCGTCCGCTCGCTACGCTCAAGGGCGTGAGCGCAGCGGAGATGGATCCGGTGCGCGATCTGGGGTTGTAAGCGGGTAGGGGCGGCAAGTGCTTGCTGCCCCGTGTCAGGCAAGCATCAGATAAATCGAATATGCCAAACGGCTCATATTCAAGCGCAGCTTGAATGCACGAGCTGTAACGATCACTCGATAAAGTTTCCCTCGTGGCTGCCGGTTGCTACCGGCAGTTTCACTTCATCACCAATTAAATCTACCAGGGAGTTCTTCCATGTTTGTTCGCAAGCCACTCAATGTCATGCTGTCTTTCGCCCTTGTCGCGATGGCCGGTGCTGCCCAGGCAGCCAGCGTCCCCAACACCGTTCCGGCGCTGCCCATCGGCGACGCCGCCGAGATGACCAGCCCCTATGTTTTGTCCGCTGGTTATACTCAGAAAGTCATTGCCAACCGCAGCAATCAGATCGCACTCGGTCAGGGCAACTCCGGCAACTGGGACATGATTGATTCCAACCGCACCGGCGCTGATGCCAACCGCTACCTGTTCATGCCGTTCGAAACCGGCACCGGCGGCGTGCAGCGCGTCGACCTGTGGGACACCAACTACAACACGCGCACCGTCACCATCGTCGCGCCTGGCACCCAGGGTTTTGTTTCCGGCGACGCATCGCGCTGGACCCCGTGGGGCACCTACCTGACCGCCGAAGAGTCCTGGAGCGATCCGGCTGCTGCGGTTACCAGTGGTAAAGGCCGTCTGTTCGAAGTCACCAACCCGACCACGGCTGCGGCCAACGGCGGCGTTTTTGAGCACCGTAAAATCGGCCCGGCCGACATTCGCGTGTCGCATGAAGGTCTGGCGTTCGACAAGGCCAACAACTTCTACTTCATCGACGAGCGTAACGACAGCCACATTTTCAAGTTCACCTCGTCCAACCCCAACGCCACCAATGGTGCTGATTTCTTCGGTGCCGGCCAGACTTCCGTGTTGCGCGTAGGTGACGGCACAACGCAAGAAGCGACGGGTGCCTACACCTGGGTTGCGCTGACCGATGCTGCGGGCAACGCTTTGCCGGGCACGATCGTCAAGACCGATGCCAATGGCATGACCATTCTCGATGGCCGCGCGACACCGAACGAAGCGGCATTCCTGGGCACCAATTTCGACCGCCCGGAAGATCTGGAAATCCAGGACCTGGCCAATGGCGATCAGCGCCTGTATGTCGCGACCACCACCAACCACAATGTGTTTGCCCTGGATCTGGCCAACAGCGAGATCGATCTGTTTGTTAGCCGGGACACGGAAGACGAAGCGACGGGTGTCGCTGTGGGTTCAGTATTCAGCAGCCCGGACAACCTCGCGATCGGCCCTGACGGCACCATGTATATCATCGAAGACCAGAATGGCGGGGTCGAAAACCTCTGGCGTGCGGTTGACGCAGACAAGGACGGCATCGCCGAATCCATGAGCGTGTTCGCAACGCTGCGTACCACCGGCGCAGAATCGACCGGCATGTACTTCCTGGGCGACAAGATTTACATCAACGTTCAGCATCCCGCGAGCGGCAACGACGTTCTGGTGGAGATCAGCCCTGTTCCGGAAGCTGAAACCTACGCCATGATGCTGGCTGGCCTGGGCCTGGTTGGCTTCGCCGCTGCACGTCGCAAGTCGGTCAAGTAAGCAGTAAGCAGTAAGCAGTAAGCAGCGGGCGGCCTTCGGGCCGCCCGTTTTCTTTGCAGGCGCGTATTGGGTAAAAGCATCCCCCCGTTCATTGCACCAGACATCGCGCCTGGCTTGATCGGTAAAAGGCACACTTGGCGACCGGGCCATGCGGCGCGTCACGGTGCTGACAGAAACAGGGA
>MGZO01000051.1:0-6444 GCA_001802655.1 Hydrogenophilales bacterium RIFOXYD1_FULL_62_11 | reverse complement strand
GCGCCTGCCTGCGCCAGCGAGCGGCACGATCGCGAGGATCGCCACGGTTATATTCATGGCGCGCAGCAGTCCGTTCAGATCGGCCCGCGGCCGTTCTTCCTCGTGGAGGACATGCAGGATGGCAGGCTCAAGCGCAAGTTGCAGCAGTGCGCCAACGGCCCGTTCAGCAAGAGCGATTTCTCCATCGGCCATCGCGGCGCGGCGCTGCAATTCCCCGAGCACACGCGCGAGTCCTACATGGCCGCCGCACGCATGGGCGCCGGCATCGTGGAATGCGACGTGACCTTCACTCAGGACAAGGAGCTGGTGTGCCGCCATGCGCAGAACGACCTGCACACCACCACCAATATCCTCGCCACCCCGCTGGCTGCAAAATGCACCACGCCGTTCACCCCGGCCAGTTTCGACGTCAACGGCACGCTGCTGACGCCGGCATCAGCTGAGTGCCGCACCAGTGACATCACGCTGGCCGAGTTTAAGACGCTGCGCGGCAAGATGGATGCCTCCAATCCGCGCGCGAAGACCGTCGCCGAATACCTGGGCGGTACCGCGAACTTCCGCACTGACCTCTATTCGGGTCCGTCCAGCGGCACGCTGATGACGCACAAGGAAAGCATCGCGCTGTTCAAGAAACTCGGCGTGAAAATGACGCCCGAGCTGAAGAGCGCCAGCGTGGCCATGCCCTATGACAGCGACGGCGACGGCACCGGCGACTACACGCAGGCAGACTATGCGCAGCAGATGATTGACGAGTACAAGGCCATGGGCGTGCGTCCGCGCGACGTGTGGGCGCAGTCCTTCGACATTCGCGACGTGCGCTACTGGATCGCCAACGAGCCGGCCTTCGGCAAACAGGCGGTGTATCTGGACGACGCCAACACGGTCGCTGAGCTGCCGGGTGCCGCCGAACTCGACGGCTACAAGGCCGAAGGCATCAACGTCGTCGCACCGCCGATGTTTGCGCTGCTCGATGTGGACGGCAGCGGCAAGATCATTCCCTCGACCTATGCGCAAAACGCCCGCGCCGCCGGACTCGACATCATCACCTGGACGCTGGAGCGCTCGGGCGTGCTGGCCGACGGCAACAACGGCTACTACTTCCAGACCATCGACTCGGCGATTACCCGCGAAGGCGATGTCATGAGCGTGCTCGACGTGCTGGCGAAGGACGTCGGCATCATCGGCATCTTCAGCGACTGGCCGGCCACGGTGACGTATTACGCCAACTGCATGAACCTGAAGTAAGCCCGCTATTGCGCAACAGCAGACCGCGCGTTGCGCAATGGTGCCCCGGCCGCTGACGTGGCTGGGGCAAGCAAGTGTCACCCTGCCGCTTCCCTGCGTGCAGGACTTTCAAGCCATTTTGTGCGCCGTCCATCCTCACTGTAGCGATGAGCCAGGCAGCCGTTTGCCTTGCGGGCATGGCGCATTCGGCTCAATGAAACGCGCATCCGGAAACATGTTTCGACAACATTGCATCGGTAGTCTCAGTAGTCTCGATCAAAGCAGCAAAGCCGCGAGTGCTGCAGCGTGCAGTCGCTTGCCATTCACAAGACCCATTTTCCCAGTGGAGAAAATCATGACAAAAACCCCGTTCCAGACCACCCTGATTTCCATGGCCGTTTTTGCCGCGCTGGCGGCTTCGGCCGGCGCGCAGGCCGAAAGCGTGCGCTTCGCCACCTTCAACGCATCGCTCAACCGCGACGCCAGCGGCGATCTGCTTTCCGATCTGGCCAATCCGCTGGCGGCGGGTGGCGTCAGTGCCACGGTCGCCAACCGCATCCAGCAAGCGCACAACGTCGCCGAGATCATCCAGCGGGTCAATCCCGACGTGTTGCTGGTGAATGAATTCGACTACGACCAGAACGGCATGGCGGGCAGCAGCAACGTGCCATCGGCTGCGGGCTATTCCAGCCAGGCGGCGAAGCTGTTCCAGGACAACTATCTGTCGGCTAGCCATGGCAATGCCGTGCGCGGCACCACCAGCGGGGTCGACTTCGCTTACCGCTACACACCCACCACCAATACCGGACTCGCCAGCGGATTCGATCTGGACAATAACGGCGCGGTTGGCGGTGGCAACGATGCCCACGGCTTCGGCAACTTCGCCGGCCAGTATGGCTTCACCATCTACTCCAAGTATGAAATTGTGGGCGTGCGTACCTTCCAGAATTTTCTCTGGAAAGACATGCCGAACAATCTGCTGACCAATGATCCGACCGCAGGCGCGAACAATCTGGCGAATTACTACTCCCCCGCAGAGCAGGAGGCGCTGCGCCTGTCGTCGAAGAATCACGTCGACGTCACGCTGAAGATCGACGGCCAGGACGTGCATTTCCTGACCGCACACCCGACGCCCCCTACCTTTGATGGCGCGGAAGACAAGAACGGCAAGCGCAACCACGATGAAATCCGCTTTTTCAAGGACTACATCGAAGGCTCGGGCTATATCTACGACGATCAGGGCGGTACGGGCGGCCTGGCTGCAGACGCCAGGTTCGTCATTGCCGGCGACTACAACGCCGACCCCAGCGACGGCGATTCGTATGCCAGCGCCATCAACCAGCTGCTCAACGCCACGCTCGTCAACACGCAGTTCACGCCGGAATCGGCAGGCGGCACACAGGCCGCGACCGATCCGCACAACAACGGCACGGCCAACGCCAGCCAGGCCGGCGACCCCAAATTCGACACGGCCGACTTCAGCGATTCGGCGCCAGGCAATCTGCGCGTCGACTACGTGCTGCCCTCGGCCAACATGAACATCGAAGGCGGCGGGGTGTTCTGGCCGGTCGACAGCAATCAGACCGACACCAACAACACGGGCGAACTGTTTGATCTGGTCGGCACCTTCCGCAACCAGAACCTGTACGCCAACCTGCCCAGCTCCGACCACAAGGCGGTGTGGGTAGATGTTGAAATTGCACCGGTTCCCGAAGCCGAAACCTGGGCCATGCTGCTGGCTGGACTGGGGCTGGTGGGCTTTGCGGCTGCGCGTCGCAAGTCGGTCAGGTAAGCAGCAAGCGGTGAGAGCAAGTGAAGCGGGCGGCCTTTGGGTCGCCCGTTTTGTTTTGTGGAGGACGGCTATGGCGCATTCGGCTCAGTCAGGCGGCAGTCTGGCGACACGAAGCGACAACATTGGCGGGATAAGCTAGTGCGATCAAAACGACAATTTGCGGAGTTTGTCATGACTGCCCATCCCTTGAAACTGACTGCCCTGCTGGCTTTGATGCAGGCTTCTCCCGTTTTTGCTGCGCTGCCCAACGGCGTCGCGTCGGGCGACGTCACGCAAAGCTCCGCCTGGCTGTGGGCGCGTAGCGATACGACCGGTCTGGTCAACTTTGAAGTGGCGACCGATGCGGCATTCACGAATGTCGTCAATACCTTCAATACCGCCGTGATCGATCCGATGCAGCCGGTCAAGGGTCTGGTGAGCGGACTCTCCGCCGGGCAGCAGTATTACTACCGCGCGACGGATTCCACCTTGTCGAGCTTCAACGGCAGCTTCCGCACGGCCGCCGCAGCGGGCACGCAAAATGGCCTGCGCTTCGGCGTGGCGGGCGACTGGCGCGGCGAACTGGCGCCGTACCCGGCGATCAAGAACGTCGCCTCGCGTGATCTGGATTTCTTCGTCAAGCATGGCGACACGATTTACGCCGAGCGCTATTCCGGCCCGGCCCAGCCCACCGCCAGCACGCTCACCGACTACCGCGACCGCCACAACGAAGTGTTGTCGACCCGCTACAACATGAACACCTGGCAGGACGTGCGCGCCAGCACACCGGTGTTCGCCAGCATCGACGACCACGAAGTGGTGAACGATTTTGCCGGCGGCGCGCCAGTCGGCAGTGGCTATTACAACGACACCCAGCGCTATCAGGACGGCCTGCAGGCGTTCCGTGAATACATGCCGATTGCCGACACGAACTATTCCGGCACGGGCGACACCCGCTTCGACGGCAAGCCCGATCTCTACCGCGCGCAGCAGTTTGGCGATGACGCGCTGATGATCCTGACCGATGCGCGTTCCTTCCGCGATGCCGAGCTGGCCGCATGGAATGGCACGCCGGCCGACGCCGCACGTTTCCTGACCAAGTCGGCGACGCAGGACCGCACCATGCTCGGCCGCACCCAGCTCGACCAGGTGAAGGCCGATCTCAGCCAGGCGCAGCAGGACGGCGTGACCTGGAAGTTTCTGCACATTGCCGAGCCGACGCAGAACCTCGGGCTGGCCGCCGCCGGCGACCGTTACGAAGGCTATGCGCGCGAACGTACCGAGCTCTTGTCCTACATCAGGAATGAAGGTATCGACAATGTGGTGTTCGTCACCGCCGACATCCACGGCACGCTGGTCAACAACCTGACCTATTCGCCGGACGGCGTGAACCAGATTGAAAGCGGCGCATGGGAAATCAGCACCGGCGCGGTGGCGTTCGAGCAGCCGTTTGGCCCCACCGTGGTCAACCTCGCCGCGAGCCTCGGCCTGCTGAATGCGCAACAGGTTGCTTACTACAACAGCCTGCCCAATGACCTCGCGAAAGACCAGTTCATCAAGTCGCTGGTCGATGCGCAGATCTTGCCGCTGGGCTACAGCGGGCTGGGACTCGAAGGCTCCGGCATTCCGTTCACCAACCTGATGCCGACGGTTCCCGGCTATGGCCAGCTCGATTATTCGCTCGCCACCCACAGCTACGGCTGGACCGAGTTCGAGATCGACGCTGCAACCGGCGAGTTGATCGTGACCACCTGGGGCATCCCCGATTACAGCTACGACGAGCTGACCGCCAATCCGGATTTGATTACCGCGCTCACGCCGCAAATCGTGTCGCGCTTTGCCGTGGCGGCCGTGCCCGAGCCCGAAACCTGGGCCATGTTGCTGGCCGGCCTGGGTCTGGTCGGCCTGGTTGCGCGTCGCCGTCTTTGAATTTTTCCGCCTTTTATTTTTTATCACCCCCGAGGAATTTCTCATGAAAACGTATTCAGTCATCGGCCTGGCCGCCGCGTTGTGTTTTGCCCTTCCCGCTGCTGCCGGCGAGCGGGAGCGTGATCATGACTCTGCCCGGGAACAGTCCTTCGCCCTGATCGGCGACGTGCCCTACGGCGTGGCCATCGAAACCAAGTTCGACCGCGTGATCGACAGCATCAACGCCGCGCCGCGCGTGCGCATGGTGCTGCACACCGGCGACGTCAAGGCCGGTAGCGAGCGCTGCGACGACGATCTTCTGCAGAAGCGTTACAACCAGTTCCAGAAACTCAAGGATGCCGTCATCGTCACCCCCGGCGACAACGACTGGACCGACTGCCACCGCGCCAACAACGGCGGCTATGTGCCGACCGAGCGGCTCGCCAGATTCCGCGAAATCTACTATCCCGTTCCCGGCCTCAGCGGCGGCCAGCACCGCATGCCGGTGCGTACCCAGGCACGCATGGCCGGCTTCGATGACTACGTCGAAAACATGATGTGGTCGTTCAACGGCGCCATGATGGCGACCGTGCACGTGGTCGGCAGCAACAACGGCCTCGACCCCTGGAACCAGATCGACCCGAGCGACAGCTACGAGTCTCCGCGCCCCGACCGCGTGGCTGAAGTTGCCGCGCGCGAAGCCGCCGCGCTGGCCTGGATCGACGAAGTGTTCGCCCAGGCCAATGCGCGTCGCAGCGCCGGCGTGATGATCGCCATGCAGGCCAACATGAATCTCGACCTGCCCGCCGCCGATCAGCAGCGCCTGGGCTTCAACGCGGTGATCGAGCGCATCACGCAGCACGCCATCGCCTTCGGCAAACCGGTGCTGGTGGCGCATGGCGACAGCCACTACTTCCGCCTCGACAAACCTTACACCGCGCCCATCCTGCCGTCCGGCAAAGGCAGGGTGGAAAACCTCACACGGGTGGAAAACTTCGGCGCGCAGGACGCGCATTGGGTGGAGGTCTTCGTCAACCCGCGTGACGCCAACGTCTTTCGTGTCGAGCCGCGCATCGTCCGCGCGAATCTGTTCGCACGCTGATCGCAGCAGCGGGCCGCAGGCGCAATGCCTGCGGCCGCATGACCCCTCACACAGGAACGCCGCATGAAACACGCCACCGTACGCCGCAGCCTGATCGCGATGATTTCTGTCGTGCTCCCGCTTACGGCGCCAGCCGCCATGGCCACATTCTCCGATGCGCCCGTTCAGGCTCAGGCCGTACCAGGCGACCCTGTGGATCTGGGCGCGCTCTATGTAAACGGTGCGATGACGCTGGACGCCAGCACGCCGGTATTCCGTTTCACCACCTTCGAGTTGGCTGCAGGCTCGACGCTGAGCTTCAGCAACCTGACGGCAACCGACACTTTGCAGCTCAACGCCAGCCAGTCGATCCGCATATTCGGCGAACTGCAGACGGCGCCTGCCGGCAGTCTTTCTATCCAAGCGCCACAGGTGGTAATAGGCCAAAACGGGGTGATCA
>MGZO01000050.1 GCA_001802655.1 Hydrogenophilales bacterium RIFOXYD1_FULL_62_11 | reverse complement strand
GTCGCGGCACTGAAGAAGTTCCGTATCCATGGCGCGCGGGTCGCCTTCGTGGGCGACGGCATCAATGACGCCCCTGCGCTCGCAGAAGCGGATGTGGGGCTCGCCATCGGCACCGGAACCGATGTGGCGATCGAGGCGGCTGACGTGGTGCTGATGTCGGGAGACCTGCGTGGTGTACCGAATGCCATCGCTCTCAGCAAGGAAACGATCCGCAACATCAAGCAGAACCTCTTCTGGGCCTTCGCCTACAACGCCGTTCTGATTCCGGTCGCGGCCGGCGCGCTCTACCCGGTGAATGGCATGTTGCTTTCGCCGATCTTCGCCGCGGCTGCGATGGCCCTCTCCAGCGTCTTCGTGCTCGGCAACGCGCTGCGGCTCAAGCGCTTCAGGGCACCCATGACGGTAGAAGCCCGCACTGAGACGGCATCGCCTACGCCGCGCCTGGCACATGGGCATTGATCCCGAGCCGAAGCAACGCCTGGCCTATCACCCAACCAAGATGAAGGAAGCCCTCATGGTCAGCGCATCTCATCCGAACGTCATCATTTACACGACACCGACCTGCCCGGACTGCCGGATGCTGAAGGCGTGGCTGGAGAGAGAAGGGATCACGTTCGAAGAACGCGACCTCACCTCCCCCACGATCATGGCGGAAGCCAAGGCGCGCACCGGTGTGCGTGTCGCACCGATCAGCTTGGTGGGTGAAAAGGTCTTCTACGGCACGTTCCAGTCGCAAAAACCGGCCCTGACTGTGGCGCTCGGCCTGTCCCATACTGCCTGAGAGAGAACCGTGACGAAACATGTTGATATACGCCAGGCCGGACGCACCCTCGCGGTGCCGGAGGGCGTCACCATCCTGAAAGCGGAACTCGCCGACGGCATCGCCTATCCGCATGTCTGCCGCTCCGGGCGGTGCGGGTCCTGTAAGTCGCGCCTCGTCAGTGGCGAGGTCGATCTTCTCGAACACAGCCGCTTCGCGTTCTCGAACGAGGAGAAGGCGCAGGGGCTGATCCTCGCCTGCCAAGCGATCCTGACAACGGCTGCGAACGTCGCCTGGCTTGACGGCGAAGAGGAGACCCCATCTCGTCCGCGCCGCCGTCTAAACGGCCGCGTGACAGCGATAGCAGACGCTACACACGACATCAAGCATATCCAGCTCGCCACCACCGATGGTCGAAGCGGCTATGCTGATCGGTACGGCACCCGGGCTGGGTCTAAGGACCTGCATGCCGATGTGTTCTTTACGCCCGGAGAAGCGTCGGCGTGTAGGTAAGCCCCGGTTTTCCGGTAGTAATTGATGAGTCCCCTAGGAGGAGAGAATGATGAATATCGGTCAAGCAGCCAAGTTCTCCGGTGTCTCGGCGAAGATGATTCGCTACTACGAACAGATTGGCTTGATCCCGCAAGCTATTCGTTCTGATGCCGGCTACCGACATTACAGCTCGTCGGACGTGCATAGCCTTCGCTACATCCGTCGCGCACGCGACCTTGGCTTTTCTGTCGAACAGATCTCGGAACTACTGGTCTTGTGGCGCGACCGTGACCGCGCGAGCGCCGACGTCAAGGCGATGGCACTTTCCCATGTCGCCGGATTAAAGGCGAAGATCGCGGAACTGCAAGCGATGGCGCAGACGCTCGAGCACCTGGCCGATCACTGCCACGGTAATGACCGCCCGGATTGCCCAATCATTGCGGATTTGGCTGAGCCGACCGCCGCAGCGGCGGCGGAACAGTGTTCACAGGCTCCACATAGGACGCCTCGGTTTGGGGTCGACACGCCCGCCTCGTCACGCCATCGCGCAGCCAAGGTGACTCTTTCGTGAGCTGAGCTGAACGCGCACGAGCTTTCTCAACATCGTTCTTACCCAGCCGAGGTCAGCGATCTTCGATGGTCATCCCTTCTCGGGTTCGCTCAAACGCGGAGGCAAGAATTTTGCCATTGAAGTCAAAGTAAAAAATTTTGCTAAAAAGCGTTTGACCTTATCACGCTGTCAAACCCCATATTAGTCGGACACAGTAACCAACCAGGAGATCAAGATGCTTCGTTTCTACATTCCAAACATGACCTGCGGCGGCTGCGCCAAGTCCGTCACCAAGGCGCTGCTGAGCGTCGACCCGCAAGCCCGCATCGAAACCGACCCGCCCGCGCGTGAAGTTCGGGTCGATAGCGCCTTGGACGAGAGCGCTTTCCTCGCGGTGCTTAGCGAGGCCGGGTATCCGGACAAGCAGTGACCCGAAGCGACGACCTACTAATTTCAACAGACTGTGACGGTTTAGACATGACCAACGACCGATTTGGAGAAGGAACAATGGCATCGTTATTGTTCATAGCGGGCGCAGCGCCTGCTTCGTCGCTTTAAGCGGGATTCAAGCGACCAAATTCACATGGCTCAAGGGTCTTACAGACATCCGCCTGTTCACCCGCAGGTTACAAGCATGATCAAACAGGGGCATCAGCCCAAACTGTCGCTATTGCGGCCTTGGGAGTCTGGCAAACGGGAAGTGCCAAAGGGTGACAACCTCTTGAAGCTGGCAGAAGCATTGGGCTTCGAGCCTGGAGAACTGATGGCGATGACCCGTGAGAGCCGCAAGGAATCAAGGAAGTTCACCTGCTTGCGGCATTTAGGTCGTTGCCAAGAACGTCAGTCGATAGCGATTAAGCTGGTTGAGGCATTGAAGTAATTCTTCCGCGTCCTTCCAACAGCGCAAGTTCAAGCGCTATCGCGTGAACGTCCCATCGTCGGCCGAAGCGGCCCGTCCTGTCACCCCCATATCACGTCAGCTTCATTGCCAAGAGCAGTCAGTGAAGCTAGCCCAGCGACATGGAAGACGCCGTTACCCCATGAGGCTCGTTCCTGATGGTTCGGGTAAAAATCAGGCGGATAATCCGGCGGCACCCGTCTCCTTTTGCATAATGTGATAAAGAGACAGTCGGGCCAGCATCCATATAAGAATCGATACGATAGACCCTAGGAATGCCTGTCTCTTTATTAAAAAGCGTCCGGATCCATGGGTCTCTCTATTAATTGTTGGGCGTTTCGGCGACTAAAAGGTAAAACATGAGTAGCGCAGATGGTAAGAATTGGAAAGCTGGGCTATTGCTATTGATAGCTTTCGCCGGTGCTGGGTATGGGGTTGGGCATATTGTTGGTGGCGAATCCGAAGATCATATACATGATGAAATTGCCATAACCGAGCAATTCAAAGATTCTGTTTTACGAGAGAGTGGTGGTGCTTATTCAGCATGCAGAATCACCGTCCCATCTGGTGATCAAAGAAAGGTTTATGTAGAGGCACATAAGAACGACTCTTCCAGCGCCACTGTAGTTGTAACAGATACTGGAGCCGATCCAAAAGTTGTTCTGTGCTCTACGGTTCAGTGGGACATTGTCCGGCCCACACGATTGGTTACTGTCTGGATAGCAAAAAAGAGATGACAAATATGCCCAACCCTGTGCTCAAGCGGGACGCGCCTACGACGCGCCCCTTAGCACTACGTTAGGCCGCACATTCACATTCGCATGGCAGACCTCACTACTCGAGTTGCAAGGACCGTCGGCAAGCACTTTGTCACCCTCTCGTGCATTCAACGCCCACCCGCTGATGCACAGCCGAAGACGCTGGTCTTCTCGGGCTTTCTGATAGACATCTTGGGTGAGTGGTTCTACGTCACCGCTGGCCACATAGTGCGAGACATAGGCACTGCCATTGCCGCGGGTTCCGAATTCGATGTGTGGCGACTCGATGATCAAACTGCTGGCAACCGCTTTTCTGGAAAGGCGGTGCCGTATGCCTTCGATCTGAAACGGTGGTTCGTGCTTCAGGACGACTCGCACGGCTTTGACTACGCGATCGTTCACCTCGCGCCGTTCTATCGCAGGCAACTGGAGGCCGGCGGCGCGACTCTGATCGGGAAGGCCATTTGGAGCGACCACGTTGTTCCAGCCGATTACTGGGTTCTCGTTGGTATTCCCTCTGAGTCCGTGAACTACGACGGCGAGTCAGTGATCCGGGCTCGCGTCGTGGTGTCGCCGCTTCGTCCGGCCGAGGCTCCAGACCTCGCCGAACGAAAGGCAGAGAATCAGTTCTATGCAACCCCACTCGATGGCTCCGAAGCATTCTTTAAAGATGCCGATGGCTTTAGTGGTGGACCCGTGTTTGCTCTGAAGAAGGTGGAGGGTAGGTGGTGCTACGGGGTCATCGGAGTTCAGAGCGCTTGGTATCGGTCAAGCAGGACCATGGCAGTCTGTCCATTCACCTCGTTTGCCCTCGCCCTTGAGCCAGTCGTCGCAGAGGCCCTTGAGGAGTATCAACGCGATGGCGGCAGTGCGGTCTAACTCTACGTTGAATGGCGCTTTGACCGGTAAACGACGAACACCTGTCATATGGAGCAGTCAGCCGGACAGGCCGTTCAGGCCGACATGCAGCCCCCAGATTCACCATGGAAGGTGACGCATATTTTCCCGCTTTCCAGCGAGCGACAAACGCAAGACGATTAACCCTAGGATTGGACTTTGGTACGCCCCACAAGCTCCCCAAGCCTGATCAGCGCATTCTCGACGCGACTATCCCAGGGCAGCGCCACGGAAAGCCGGAAGCAATTCCGGAATTTTTCCTGTGGCGAAAACAAGGGGCCGGGCGAAATGCTGATACCTTCGTTGATGGCGGCCTGATACAGACCCATGGCGTCGCAGTCGGGCGGCATCTGCACCCACAGCAGGAACCCGCCCTGCGGCCGGCTCACCCGGGTGTCATGCGGAAAATGCCGGGCGATGAGGGTTTGCGCGCGCAAAAGATTTGATTCGACCGTGCGGCGCAATCGCACCAGGTGACGTTCATAGCGGCCGCTGGCAAGGTACTCGGAAAGGGCAAGCTGGGGCAAGGTTGCGGTGGCCATCGAACTGACGTACTTGAGTTGCGACACTTCCTGCCCCCAGCGCCCGGGCACCAGCCAACCCACTCGGCAACCAGGGGCAAGCGTTTTGGAGAAGGAGCCGCAATACAGCACATTGCCAGTTGTGTCGTAGGCCTTGACCGCGTGAGGACGGATGCGATCGTGTGCCAGATCCCCATAGATGTCGTCCTCGATCAGCGGAATATCCCGCTCCGCCAGCATCTTCACCAACTGGCGTTTGCGCGCGTCGGGCATCAGCGAGCCGCTCGGGTTGCTGAAATTGGCCACCACCAGTACGGCCTTGACGGGCCAGCGCTCCAGCGCCATGGCCAGCGCTTCCAGGCTGATGCCATCGCCGTCGCACGGCACTTCCAGCGCCTGCAATCCCATGGATTCGATCGCCTGCAGCGTACCGAAAAATGCCGGCGATTCGATGGCCACCACATCCCCGGGGCGGGTAATCGCACGCAACGCGAGATGGATCGACTCCTGGGTGCCGCAAGTGACCTGGATTTCTTCCGGATCGAAAGCGCAACCGGCTTCCGCACCGCGCCGGGCAATCTGCAAGCGCAAGGATTTCTCTCCCGGCGGGAAGCTATACCGGCAGCTTGCCTCGGGTGACCGGCGCATGGCCCGGCTGGTCGCCTCGCGCAGATCGCGCGTGGGCAGTAGATCAGGATGCGGTACCGCGGCGCCGAGTGAAATCAGCCCTTCGCGCTGAGTAGCCTGATAAAGCCGAACAGCCAGGCCGGATACGCTGACCTGGCATGGCGCGGCGTCCTCGCAGGTTTGGGTGGCTCTAGGCGGCAGCGTGTCGGGAAGACAGACGAAATAACCGGACTGGGGCTTGGCCTCCAGCCAGCCCTGCGCTTCCAGCAAGCGATACGCCGCCACCACGGTGGAGGCGCTGGCTTGCTGCTGGGCTGAGTAACGGCGCACCGACGGCACTTTCTGTCCGGGCGCGTACAAACCCTGCCGGATGCCTGTTTTCAAACGCTCGGCAAGCTCTTCGTAGAAATTCATGAGTCCCCCGTAAGCCTGCAGGCTAAACGCCTCGGCCAAGGCCGAACGATACAGTCGAGCTGAAATTCAAGCAGTACAGATGTACAGATGTCGGGTCTGTACTGCACAGATACCAGCATAGCTGATCGTGTACCCGGCGGCATCCACACCTAGCATGAACGCATTGCAACATGCAGGTGACAGCCATGGCCGCACCGGACAGCAAGCGAACTGCGGTCGATATCCGTACCCGCATTGCATACGCGGAATGTTTGCGGAATCGGTATCGCAGGCGGCAACTCGTTGTCTGGTGGCGCTGGCTGATGCGTACCCTACGGCAACGCAGGGGGGCTGCACAGTTGCGTGCGCTCGACGATCGCGCCTTGCACGATTTGGGCCTGTCTCACAGCAACATCGATGCTGCCGCGCGTGGTTTGTACCGCTGATCTGAGGAAATACGTATGCCGCTTGTTACACAGGATGCCGCTTTGGCTTTTGCGCAAGACTGGAACGACGCCTGGAATCGTCACGATCTGAACGCGGTGCTCGATCATTTCACCCGGGACTTCGAATTCTGTTCCCCCTACATCATCGAGCTGGCCGGCGAGGCCAACGGCTGCCTGCGTGGTCATGAGGCCGTCCGACTCTATTGGGAAACAGGACTTACCAGAATACCGAACCTGCATTTCAAGCTGATCGACGTGCTCGCCGGTGTGGGCAGCCTGACGATTTATTACGCGGGGCACCGGGGCATGGTAGCCGAGACGTTTCACCTTGACGGTAACGGAAAGGCGTTCAAGGCCGTCGCCTGCTATAGCGTTTCGCCCATTGGAATAAGCAGGGAACACCATGAGTGATCATTCGCGAGAGCTCCCGGTTCTGGCTTGGCTGCGGCGATTTATCGCAGGCAAGCTGTCGCCGGGCGAAACAACACATATGCGTTATCCCACCGCAATTTCACGCACCCTGGCAATGCGTATCGTTGAAATAGACGCGGGCCGGGCAACGCTGGAGATCGACGCCGACGCCGGGATTCATGGAAATCAGCAGGGCACGGTGCATGGGGGCCTGCTATGCGAGCTGGCCGACGCCGCGATCGGAACCGCGCATTCCACGCAGTTAGCCGAGGGCGAATCCTTCGCCAGCATCGATCTGAAGGTCAACTTCATCCGGCCGGTGTGGAAGTCCGTTCTACGCGCCGTCGCCAAGCCCATGCAAAGCGGGAATACCGTCAGCCATTACACGTGCGAAATCTTCCGCGACGACGGCAAGCTGGTTGCAATGGCGACAAGTTCGATCATGACGCTGCGCGGCGAAAAAGCGGCGGGGAGATAGACACATGCCACACGACATTTTGCTGCCCTGCGCTGCCATGATTGCCTTGACTGGGCTCGTCTGGCTACGCGCCGTCTATGAGCGCGTAGCCGAAAGCCGCGCGCGCGGGATCGCACCGCAATCGCTGGCATCTTCCCGCGACACCGCGCGTATCCTGAAAAACACACAGGCCCTCGATAATTTCACCAACCTGTTCGAATTCCCCGTGCTGTTCTATGTACTGTGCCTTGCAATGGTGGCAACCGACATGAACACGGCAGGATATGTCATTGCGGCGTGGGTATTTGTCGCACTGCGCGCTGCTCATAGCCTGATCCACGTCACCTACAACCGCGTGTTCCACCGCTTCGTCGCCTGGATGCTAGGCGCAGCATGGCTGTTCGCAATGTGGGGGAGTTTCGTTTTTGAACTGGTAACGCATCGAGCGTGAATACGTCATTGCCATTCGCGTAGCCTCAATCTCATATCAATCGTAAAGGAACCCCCATGTCAGACAAATCCATTCCTGTGGCAATCATGGCCGCGGATGCCCCGCTGCGGACGCGTCCCACCCTTTACCCCGAGCCTGTCGCCGCCATGCTGGCCTCGCGCCTGTCAGGCAGACACAAACGACCACTCGGCGACCTGTTCGGCTTGAAGAACTTCGGTGTGAACCTCACCCGTCTGGAACCCAATGCCGTGTCCTCGCTGCGACACGCGCACGAGAGGCAGGACGAGTTTGTGTTTGTCCTGCAAGGTTGCCCAAGCTTGCTGACCAACGAGGGAAAAACCCGATTATCGCCAGGCATGTGCGCCGGTTTCCGCGCAGGGACTGGCAACGCGCACACGCTGATCAACGAGACCGGAGAAGACGTGGTCTATCTCGAAATCGGCGACCGCACGTCGGGAGATGAAGTCACGTACCCGGACGACGATCTGCACGCGCAGTTCAACGACGGCCAGTGGACGTTCAGCCACAAAGATGGAACACCCTACTGATTACAGGTGAAGAGCCCATGACGCATCACGTACTCATCATTCACGAAGTCGAAGACTACGAAACCTGGAAAGCCGTGTTTGATCAGGCTGCCGGCATCAGAAAACAGGCGGGAGAAATACGCTATCGATTGCTGCGCCGCGATGGTGCGGCCAACCATATCGTGCATTTCTCGGAGTGGGTTTCCCTAGATCGTGCACGTGTATTTTTCGAATCGCCAGAACTCGTTGAGATCCGGCATCAGGCTGGCGTCAGGACGCCCACATTCCTCTATCTGGACGAGATTGAGCAAAGTTCGCTTTGAAGCATGCGCATCGACTATTTTTCCCACATGCCGGACCTCATTACCCGGCTGCGGCACATTACCCGCGAGCAGAAGCAGTTCGGGCTCAATCCGGCACTTCGCGTGTTGATCGAGGCGCGTGTGTCGCAGTTGAATGCTTGCGTCTACTGTCTACATCTGCATTTCAGGGAAGCCCTGCGTCAGGGTGAATCGCAATGCAGACTGGACAGCCTGACGGTCTGGCATGAATCGCCGTTTTTCGACGCACGTGAAAAAGCAGCGCTGGCCTGGGCCGAAGCTTTGACCCTGCTACCTGACACTCGGGCTGAAGAATCCGTGTTCGCAGCCCTGAAGTTTCATTTTTCCGATCTTGAGATCGTCGAGCTGAGTCTCGCGATTTCCTTGGCGAATTTCTGGAACCGGATGGCTAGCGGATTCCGCCGCGAGCCGGAATTCGAAACCACCTCCAAAGCGAATGGACTCGCATGCAAATCGACTGCCGAATCGCCGCCGAAACCGACGCTAACGACATAGCCAATCTGGTCAATCGGGCTTACCGACCGGGTACGTCAATGCGTGGCTGGACGCATGAATCCCATCTGTTGGCTGGCGACAGGATATCGTCCGCACAGGTACGGGTGCTGCTTCGATCAGGCCAAACCGTCCTGGTGATGTGCCGGGACGGCGCCATAGTCGCGTGCGTCCATGTGCAAGGCGATGCATCTGGCGCCTGGATCGGCATGCTGGCGACCGAACCCGCCTTACAAGCGCAGGGGTTGGGCAAAAGCACGCTCCAGTACGCCGAAACATTCGCGGCTGAACACTTCAAGGCCATCGTTGTTCGAGTGGCCGTGCTGGCCGCACGCCCGGAATTGATCACCTTCTACGAACGACGAGGCTATGCAAGAACAGGGCAGATCGAGGATTACCCGGTTGCAGCGGGGATAGGACGACCTCTAGTCGAAGGGCTCAAAATTGAGTTTCTTGCCAAGCAGACAACGCGTCCAGTCTTTACGCATTGCGCTTGAGCGCAGGCTGACTGCAATACCGAAATCCTCGGAGTGCCTGATGCAGAACCAATACACCCCGCATACCACAACGAAAAATGAATCGTGTCGCTGCATGACGAGCGCACCCTAAAAATACCCAACCTCAAATGCGAAGGCTCGACTATTGAATAACAGGAGGCAGACCGCGGTTTCCTGCTAAAGCAACCATTGAGCGAGCACCCGACGTTCACGTCGTCTTCTCTGAGTCCTCGTTGGGTCGGAATTCAGCAGCCCACTGTCACTTCCTGACCATTGCGGACACTCAAGAGTGTCTATCGAATTCAGAGCAATTCATTTGGTTAACGGGGATGGGACGTCTGTAGAGAAGGTTGAGAGTGCAAGTCTTTTAGCTCCTGCTTGATCCACTCTATAAAGACTTTGGTTCTGGCCGGCAGGAGTCGCGCATGCGGGTAGACGACATGGATCGGCCGCGGCGGGGGCTCGAACGATTCCAGCACGACTTGCAGATGGTTTTGCGCAATGTGATGCGCCACCTGATACGAGATGAACATGCCGAAACCCAGCCCGGCCAGGCAGGCTTCGGCCGCCGGGGCGACATGGTTGAATTCCAGATTGCCGGTTACCGGCACCGTGAACGGCTTGCCGCTTTCGTGAAACGTCCACCACGGTCCCGCGCCACCGGAGAAACGCACGCAGTTGGCTTTGAGCAGGTCTCTCGGGTGTTGGGGCACGTCATGGCGGCTCATATAGTCCGGGCTGGCGACGACCATGCGGCGAACGCTGCCCAGCGGCTGCGCAACCAGAGTCGAGTCCTCCAGCGGGCCGATGCGTATGCCGACGTCGATATGTTCCTCCAGCAGGTTGGCCACGCGATCCAGCAGCAAGAGATTGACGCGCACCTTGTCATGTTTCTGCACAAAGCGCGTCACGGCCGGCGCGACATACATCTGGCCAAACAGCACCGGCGCAGTGATGGTTAGTTGGCCGCTAGGCTCGACCGCGTCTGTGGTCAAGG